>NC_012914.1:6167500-6475000 GCF_000023585.1 Paenibacillus sp. JDR-2
TCACCCAAATCTTCTTAACCTCTTCCGTTGTGAACGGCAAGGCATCCTTCAGATAACCGTCCTGTTTAGAGGGAATAACGAAAAACTGTCCCTTGGCTATCGGAGTAGGACTAGGCCAAGCCTCTGGCGATGGAGACTCTGTCGGACTCGGATTTGGCGACAGCCCTTTGCCCCAATATCCTCCAGGTGCTCCAACGTCCTCCCGGAACGCAACGGCAACAATCACGGCTATAGCAACAAAAGACACGGCAGCCCACGATAAACGAAGCATCCCGCGGCTTCTCCTCTTCTCCCCACGGTCGAGCGCCTCCGCCCGGCGCACAATCGCTTCCTTCTTGTCTCTCGTAAAAGTCGTCTGAACATGCGGCCCCCGCCGCAATTCACGGTACCATTCCGGCTGCTTCTCATTCATACGCGGCACTCCCCTTCCAACTGCTGTTCATCCTTTTGCGCGCCCTCGACAGTCTGGTTTTGACCGTCCCCTCCGGCAGCATAAGCGCGTCAGCGATTTCCTTTGTCGTCAGCTCGTATTTCGCATGGAGGACAAGCACCTCCCGCAGCTTAACGGGCAGCTCCAGAACGGCATTCCACAGCTCGGACGTGAACGCCAGCCTTATAGCTTCCTGCTCCGCAGACGGACTTTCCCCGTCATGGGCAGCGCTTCTGCCGATAAGCAGCACCCGGCGCATAAAGGCCGTTCTTTTATAATTAATAGCCGTATTTCTTGTCATTGAGAGCAGCCAGGTTCGGATCGAAGAAGCTCCGCGAAACGAGCCGATTGTCTGATATACCTTCAGAAACACGTCCTGCGTAACATCATCCGCTAGATCATGCCTTCGCGTGATGACATAAGCCAGATTCCATGCATCCTGGCCGTACGAATCCATCAGTTCTCTTAATCCGGCGGCATCGATGCGGTCTATATAACGCCAGTAGTTATTTTCCAATTTTGTCACCTCTCACACATTAGACAATGCAGACAGGGGATTAGTTTCATTCCCCGCAAAAAAAGAAACAGACCCGGTTCAGCCAACTTTATGGCCTTTCCGGGTCTGTTTTTATCTTTCTGATTACAACCTCCGCCAGCAAAAGCAGCAGCACAATCGTGCTGTAAATGGCGATCGTATAGCTCAGCGTATAATCCACCCCGATGCCGTTGTGCAGGGCTGCCGTGACCAGGTGGGTAAACAAATTGGTAAATACAAAAACATAGCTTCGAATCATCCATTTGCGGTGCTCCGCGACCTTTCCTTTTCGGATTTTCACCACCGCAATCACCGTGATAACAAGCCAAATCATATTAATAAAATTAAACGCAATGCTGTTCATTCTTCCGCCCGTAGAGAACGGAGCCATATAGCCGGAGGTTAGATCAACGATTGCCACAGCCAGCACGTAAGTATAGCCGAGTATTCGATGCAGCTTGGCACTGCGCTCTCTTATCCGTCTGGAGAAGTTAATAAGTCCGGCAATCATGGCCGCGCAGGCCGCCACAATATGCACATCCATAATAGTTAACCATAACGACACATGCTTTAATCCGGTCTTGTGACGCAGGAAGCGGCTCGCTTCAGGGTCGTAGATAAAGTTCGTAAAGGTCGTATATCCGATAAAACCGATAGATACGGCAATCGTGAGGATATACAGCGTTTTTCTTTTTTTCAAGGGACTGCCTCTTTCATGCTTTCTCTTTATGGGTAAGGTGGTTAAAAAAGATCAAGCTGCTCATATTGCGGAGGTTCCTCTCGCGGCTCCAGCGGGTCCCGGCCGTCCGGCCTCAATTGTCCGAGCAGCGCCATCATCTGCTTCGCGTTATCCGCCGCATCGCCGCCGGAGTTATTGTTGAAGATCACGCAAATATGACCGCTTTGCTGCTGCAGCTGCTGAAGGTATTCCGCCCATTGCTGCAGCTCGTCCGAATTGTAGCGGTACAAATACCGGACATCCCTCCAGTTCGACGCTCCGCCCTGGTTCCAGCCGCTGGCGTTACGGCCGTGGAACCGGACAACCGTCATGGCTGCATCGGTCACTTCAAGCACGGTTGGAATCGACCCTAGACCCGCCTGCGGTTCGTCGCATACGCTATGCATCCAGCCCTCCTGGCGCATGAAGTCCAGCGTACGCTCCCGGTATTCCTCGGTGAACCAGCTTTGATGGCGGAACTCGAGCGCGACGGGGATCCCTTCCATCCGGCGCTTCGTTTCCCGCAGAATACGCACGTTGTCCCGGGTACAGTCGAACCACGGCGGGTACTGGAACAGTGCCGCTCTCAAGCGCCCCGCTTCCATCACCGGCATGATCGAGTCGCGAAAGGACGCAAACGTGCTGTCCGGATCATTAGCCGCCGCTGCTGCCGCCGGACCGCGCTGATGTCCCGTCATTCCCTGATAAGCCTTGACGATAAAATGCAGCGACTCCGGCGTCTCCTCCGTCCACTTGGCGAACCTCTCCGGAGGCTGTATCGCGTAGAAGCTGCTGTCCACCTCGACCAGCGGGAAATGCTTCGCATATTCCTTCAGCCGGTCCTTCGTTTTGACGTTTGGGCCGTACAGCGCGTCCTGGTCTCCCCAGCCCGCAAGTCCGATATGGATAGGCATAGAATCACCAACTCTCAAACTAAACTATGTTTATCCAACCTATCATACCTGCTCCGTATTCTGCAAATAACAGCTGCTATAGATGCAAAAACAGGTTATCCTGCAAACCAGCCCAAGAGGACTGATTCGCCGGAATAACCTGTTTACTAGTGTGCATAGATGCTGGCTGCACGTCGGCGGTCAGGGCTCCATTGTACGTTTTGCAGTATATTGCCGCATTTTCGCCCGACCGCCCGATATATCCTGCACGATGTGCAGGATATCCCGCTCGCAACAGCCTAAATGAGCCAGCCAGTAAGAATATACTGCATTCCGTGCAGTATACGGTGCACCGGAGCGCCATACCGGGCTCATATGCTGCATTCTGTGCAACATACGACACACTGAGCTTGCACAACTGGTGGTCAAGATGCTGCATCCCATGCAGCATACGGCGCTCACAGCTCAGCATGGTCAAGATGCTACATCCCCTGCCCTAACGGAGCTACGTACGCCATATCTGTCGCATATGCTGCATTCTGCGCGGCATATGGCGCCCAGAGCTTACCGTGGGTCGATATACTGCACTCCGTATAGTATACGGTGCGCCGGAGCGCCATTTTAGGCGCATATGCTGCATCCGGTACAGCAACATGCATCCAAGCAAATACGCAAAGCGGCAGGCTGGCATATGCCAGCCTGCCGCGCCTGAGACAGCCCGAGGTTACACTTTACATTACTGTCCGCATCCAACGGCCGATGCGCTCGAGAGCCTCCGACAGATTTGAAGCCGAAGAAGCATACGAGCAGCGGATAAAGCCCTCGCCGCCCCGGCCGAATACGGAGCCGGGCACTGCCGCTACCTTCGCTTCCTGCAGCAGCCGCGTAGCGAACTGCTCCGAGCTGAGCCCGGTCGCACCTATGGAAGGGAAAGCGTAAAACGCTCCTTGCGGATCCCGGCAAGCGAGACCAAGCTCGCTTAAGCCCTTCACGAACATCCGCCGCCGCTGATTAAACGCCTCTACCATCTCGTCCTTATCCTCCATGCAGTTCCGCAGACATTCGATCGCCGCAACCTGGCCGACAATCGGCGCGCAGAGAGCGGTATACTGATGGATCTTGGTCATCGCCGCGATCAACTCCTGACCGCCGCATGCGTAACCAACCCTCATTCCCGTCATCGCAAAAGCTTTGGAGAAGCCGCTGATCACTACCGTCCGATCCTTCATCCCCGGCAGGGAAGCGAAGCTGATATGCTTGCCTTCGTAAGTCAGCTCCGCATAGATCTCATCGGACAATACGATAAGGTTATGCTCCTCTACAAGCTTCGTAATCGGCAGCCAGTCCTCATAGGACATAACCGCTCCGGTCGGATTGCTAGGGAAGTTGACGAAGAGCACCTTGGAACGGGGGGTTATCGCCTGCTTCAGCGCATCTGCCGTCAGCTTGAACGACTGGGCGGCCGTCATTTCCAGTTCAACCGGCACCCCTCCGTTCAGCTTGCAAATCGGCGCGTAAGCAATGTAACCGGGAACCGGAATAATCATTTCATCGCCGGGCTCAAGAAGCGCCCGCATCGCCAGGTCAATCGCTTCGCTGCCGCCTACCGTAACCAGCACTTCCGTGGCCGGTTCGTAGCTGACACCAAAGCTTTTGTCCAAGTACGCTGCAATCTCCTCCCGAAGCTCCATAAGGCCTTCGTTAGGCGTATACATCGTCCTGCCCCGCTCGAGCGCCCGGATACAGGCCTCTCTGGCCGCCTTAGGCGTTGCGAAGTCGGGTTCCCCAACTCCTAGCGATATGATTTCCTTGTTTCCCTCAGCCGCGTTAAAAAATTTGCGAATGCCCGATGGCGGCAAATCGCGGACTAGCGGCGTCACCCATGTGCTCGTCGTCAGCATGGTTAATCCTCTCCCTGGCCGATTATTTCTCTTTACGTTCCTCAAGAGAATAATCGATGATGTAGTCAAGCAGCTCGTTGAATTTGATACCAGCCGCTTTAGCCGCCTTTGGCAGCAAGCTGTTCTTCGTCAGACCCGGCAGCGTGTTCGCTTCCAGAACGTACGGAACTCCGTCTTTAATGATCATATCGATACGCGAATACACGCTGCATTTCAGAGCCTTATAGCAGCCAAGCGCAGACGCTTCTACGCGGGCTTGCACATCAGCCGGCAATTCGATCACTTCTTCCGTGGCTCCGCCATCCTGATACTTGGAGTCGAAATCGAAGAACTCCGAGTTGGCTTTAATCGATACGATAGGAAGCAGCTTGCCGCTGAGCACGGCGCATGTAATTTCTTCCCCGCCAACAAATTGCTCGATCATGACGGAGTCATCCCATTTCAACGCTTCCGCTACCGCTTCGGCCACCTCGTCTTGGGTTTTAACCAGACGCGTAGCAATACTCGAGCCGCCCGAATTCGGCTTTACGACAACCGGCAGGCCAAGGCGCTCCACGTTTGCCGCGGCAAGCTCCTCCATGCTGGCGACATTAATCCAATCGGCTGTAAGGATGCCGTCAAAACGGATCAGCTTTTTCGCCAGCTCTTTATCCATGCTTACGCTGCTCGACAACACGCCGCAGCCGGAATAAGGAATGCCAAGCGATTCCAACGTGCCCTGTACCGTACCGTCTTCGCCGTATTTGCCGTGAAGAGCCAGCAGCGCAAAGTCGATACCGGCCGTTTTATCGATTAAGTCGCGTTTCGTGTTAATCTCGATCGGCACAACTTCGTATTTGCCGCGATCCAGATTCGCGATCATTTCTTGCCCCGTTAATAACGAAATTTCTCTTTCGGACGAAATGCCGCCCATAATAACACCGATTTTCATCATGTTGTTAATAAGCCTCCTGAAAATTTTGTGAGAGTTAATCGCAGATAAAATTTAACGAGCAAAATCACTTCGAAAGCATATGCTTTGCTTCCTGCAAATTACTTCCCGAGCATAGCTTTCGCAGCGTCCCCGATCATTTGGATCCCCTTGACGATATTCTCGTCGGAGACGCGGGAGAAGCCTAGCCGCATCGTATGGCGGCCGCCGCCGTCCGTGTAGAAAATATCGCCGGGAGTAAACAATACGCCCTGCTCCGTGCAGGCCTGCAGCAGCTCCCTAGTGGAGAAGTTCTCCTCGAACTCGACGAACAAATGAAGCCCGCCGTCGCCTGACAGCCTTTTCAGCGGCAGATACGTCTTGCAGCACTCCACGGCCAGCTCGTATTTGCGCTTGTATTCCGCCTTCGCACGCTTCAGATATTTCTCGAAGTTGCCGTTATGAAGATATTGATAGAGCAGCGATTGATCAAGAGTTGATGTATGAATGGTACGCGCGCGTTTGACGCTTTCCAGATAGTCGATCAGCTCCTTATCCGCCAGAATCCATCCGACGCGTAGGCCGGGGAACAGAATTTTGGAGAAGCTGCCCAAATAAATCGTTCCGTTATTGCGGTTGCCGCCGTAAGCGAGCAGAGGGGCCACATGAGCGCCTGAATAACGAAGCTCCTCATTAAAGCCGTCCTCGATAATCGGAATCCGGCGGTCGTTCAGCATCCGCACCGTTTCCGCCCGTTTCTCGTGGGACATCACGATCCCCGTCGGGTTATGGTACGAAGGAACAAGATAAGCGAGATCGAATCCCTGCCCGCCAAGCTTCTCTTCCAGCTGTTCTAGGCTAATGCCGTCAGGCTCCATATCTACGCCCGTAATGGCGAATTGGTGCATCTTTAAATTTTTAATTGCGGTATGATGAGTCGGATTCTCGCATAACGCGTGTCCGTTGCTCTTCCCAAGCGCCGACAGGACAAGGTCGAACCCTTCCGTAAAACCGTTTGTAATAAGCATATCCTTGCCGCCCAGATCGACGCCTTTGTTCTCCATATAACGCATCAGGAATTCGATCAGCGGCTTATACCCCTTGGCATAGCCGTAATTCAGAATAATGTTGCCTTCCAGCGACATCCGGTCGAGGAATGCGCGCTTCACATTTTGCAGGTCAAACAGCTTTTCGTCGGGAGCAATGCTTGTAAAAGAAATAGCCCCCCGCTTTGCGCGGATGCCATGCTTCATTAGATCATGCTCTTCCGCCGCGCGTGCCAGATCATTAATCCGCTCGCTCCAGTCAAGCCGCTTGCCGGTGCCCTCCTCCGCCGCAACGCCGCCCGCCGATTGCGCGACGAAGTTGCCTTTGCCTTTTACGGCGTATATAAATCCTTCATCCACCAGATCCGCGTAAGCGGTCACGATGGTGTTGCGGCCAACATTCATTAAGAGGCTTAACTCTCGCGTGGACGGGAGCTTCTGATTCGCCTGCAGCGCGCCCGTTATCATCAGCCGTTTCATATAATCCTTGACCTGCATCGATACCGGCCGGTCGCCTACGAATTGAATATCAGAATACACCTCATCACCTCTTTGCTCTATCATGGCATAAAAAAGCTCCAAGCAAAAGAACCACGCCGGGCGTTATTCGCCTTCAGCGTGGTTCTTAGACAAGTTTTGCGGGAGAAATGTAAGCCCGCCATAATTTCCGCTCTTCTACTTCGCGGTCACACCGCCGTCGACAGGCAGCTCAATGCCAGTCAGGTACGACGCGTCATCCGACGCGAGGAACAGGACCGCCTTCGCAACCTCAACCGCTTGCCCTACGCGCGGCAATGCGGTCTGGGACAGGAACCACGCGAGCATTTGCTCGTTGCCCACGAACTCCTTGCTCATTGGCGTCTCGATAAAGCCCGGATGCACGGAATTGACGCGGATATTGTCCTTGCCGTAATCAACGGCAGCGGCTTTGCTCAGCATACGGACAGCACCCTTCGATGCCGTATAAGCGCCAGCGCCTTGGCTGCCGGTAATGCCGGCGATCGACGAGATGTTCACAATCGAACCGCCGTTATTTTTCTGCATATGCGGAACAACGTGCTTCATCCCAAGAAACACGCTCGAAAGATTAATATTCATGACCTTGTCCCATTGCTCGACAGTGGTATCAAGCATGCCGACCGCAAATGAAATACCCGCATTGTTGACGAGGATATCGATTCGGCCATAAGCCTCTAACGCCGCTGCGATAACGCTGATCCACTGCTCCTCGGACGCAACATTGTGGGCGATTGCCGTTGCAACGCCGCCTTCCGCCTCGATTTCCTTCACAACAGCCAACACCGCTGCCTCATTAATGTCGGTTGCAACCACCTTCGCGCCTTCGCGGGCGAACAATAACGCTTCCTCCCGGCCCATGCCGCTTCCCGCGCCCGTAATAATAGCTACTTTATCTGCTAGACGACTCATGGATCATCTCTCCCCAAAAATAAAATGATAGTGTGTATATCACTATGATATAAACTATATCACCATGTTTGGGCAAGCGCAACGCTTCTTGCCTAGAAGGAGTTGGCATCGTTATAATACCCATATAATTGATGGCTGATGGGCCCATGAAAGGTAACGACAAATGGATGCTAAAGAACGGTACGAGAAAGAACGAAACGACGGCAAACAGCAGAGGCTGATTGCGATTCTAGATGCTGCCGAGCACGAATTTATAAGCCGGGGTATCGAAAAAACCACCATGCAGCATATCGCGGACGCAGCCAATATCGGCATCGCTACGCTGTTTCGTTATTTTCCGAAGAAGGAAAAGCTGATTGTTGCGGTCGCAACCAAGCTGCTGCAGCCGATTCACGACGCCTTCATGGCGACCGCCGCGCTGCCGCTGTCTTGTCTGGACAAGCTTGAACGACTATTCGACTTCCTTATCGAGGAGCATAACCGTGCCAGCGCCAAATTCATGGTCGACTTCGACAGCTACGCTGCCCACTCGCAGGAGCCGGTCGAGGACATGGAAACGTTTGTGGCCTTGCATCGGCGGATCTCGTTGCATTTTGCGGCCATTGTGCAGTCCGGCGTCGAGGACCGCTCGATTCGCCCGGATCTGCAGATTAAAGAAACATTGACGACGATCATGAATACCTTTGGCCATTTTTCGCGGCAGCTGTCGCTGCAAAACAACATCCTGCTGTTCGAATCGGATCTCGAATCAAGGCCGCAGCTGCTTATCCTCAAAGGAATGTTCCTGGAATACGTAAAGAACCGGTAATGCAATCGTACCAAAACAAAAAGAACGCTTGCCCGCACGGTACGGGAAGCGTTCTTTTATTGTTAATCGAGTAAATAAATAAGAGCATGAATCCATAAGCTAATTAAAATTCAACCCATAGAACCTTTCGGCATTGCTAAGACTAGCGTAAATATCGGTGCTGGCTCCTCCCATGAACCAATAGGCAAGGCCAGCCAGATTATAATCCATAGCCTTTTTATATTTGGCGGCAAGCGAGCGTCCATCCTCGATCCAAAGCTGATGCTTAAGGCCGTTAAGCTGATACGAGGCGGTATATTGCGAAACCGTTGCATCCCATGCCGGGAGCAGCGAACGGTTGCGGACGATGCTATTTTGCTCGATAAGCGTCAATTCCGTTGCCGTAACCTTCCCGGTCTTATCCGTGACCCAGTCTTGATTGTAATAAGGCAGCGCCAGAATAACCTTGCTTGCGGGCACTTCCTTGAGGATCTTGGTGATGGCATAGTCCACAAAGGGCAGCGAAGCGACTGAGCCTGCGATTGGACTGGTGCTCCAATGCTCGTCGTAAGCCATCAACACCATGTAATCGGCCGAAGCGCCAAGCGCCTGATAATCGAAGCCTTCGGTCCAGTCGCTGCCAAGGTCGGGCGATACGCATACCGAGACCATGGCGCCAATCTTATGCAGCTTAGCGCTAAGCTCGCTAATAAAAGCGGTCATATAAGCTCGGTCTGCGGGAGCGACATTTTCGAAATCAATGTTCAGTCCTTTCAGTCCGTACTTCTGAACATAGCCCGTAAGCTGATCAACCACTTTACCGCGGTACGTCGCATTGGACAAATTCTGATGCGTCACTTCCTGATTCGAGCGGTTGCCGACCATCGCCCAAATTTGTCTTTTGTTTTTGCTTGCCCAGTTCACGAGCGATTGATCCGTATAGTCTGCCACAGCTCCAGCCGGATCGAAGAAATACCAGCGCGGGGATAAACTCGTAACGTTTGCTTGGAGAACCGACTGCTCGTATTGGGCCGCCGTCTGGCCGTATTGCCAGCCAAGCTGGATGCGGGTTCCGGACTGCGATTTCGCAAGCGCGGAAGCCCACTTTGCATTTTGCAGTGCACGGTCGATCACGGCGGCCGTTTCCTGTCTGGTCATCCCGTCCGCGGGATTAAAATTACCGTTAGCATCTCCTGCCATAAGGTTTAGCTCCAGCGCCGCGCCAACCGCCTTATCCGCCCAATCCGCGATCTCGTCAGCGTCGGCAAAATATGAGGTATCGCCGGATACGCCGGATTGCTTGAATGCCCGAATAAGCATAATTGCCGCTTCCTGCCTTGTTACGGGCTTCGACGGCTCGAAGGTATGCGCGCTTGTCCCATCCACGAGGCCAACCTGGACGGCAGCCGTAACCGCGTCGTAATACCAGTCTTTTGCCTTCATATCCTTGAATGGATTGATCTCGCCGTGAACGGTTTTGATCCCGAGCACGCGGTCCAGAATCGTAATGAATTCCGCCCGGGTAACGGGTTGTTTCGGCGAAAAGGTTCTAGCGGAAGTACCCGATAATATTTGTTTGTCGTATAAGCGAATGATAGAGTCCTTGGCAAAGCTGCCCGCAATATCGTCAAAAGGCAACTTGTCCGCGCTGGCTGCATCAACGGTTGGAACGATTCCCATTAGGCAGGACAATGCTGCAGCTCCCGCGACCCATCTCTTAAACTTGCTACTATACAAGAGAATGTCCCCCTATTAATTCATAGATAAGGTCATGATTCTCTAATGGTAACAAAGTTCCGGCGTGGGTTCATCGGCAAGAAAATGGCAATCGGCATCCGGTGCAGCCGTGCTTCCGGTACAAGCGTCATAGAGCTGCATATATAATTGGTCAAATGCCTCAGGAACAAACACCCAAGCACCTTGGAGAAAGCCGTCATAAGTTATAGAGTACTCAAGACGTAAGGAGGTGCATGTAGAATGTCCGGTTACGTTGGTGGTGTTAACTCTACAGGTTTCATCCTGGTGCTTTTTATACTGTTGGTGATCATTATTTGCGGTTGTGGCTTTGGTAAATTTTATTAATCCCTAGCTTATCTGCACGAATCATCCCGGCAGCGTACGAAGCTTAATCCGTAAGCAAAAGGCCCATTTCGATGGGCCTTTTGTGCGTTTTATGGAGGATATGGCTCTGAAGTGGCTTAACGATCAGAACAAGCCGCATATTGGCGGGCCCATGAGAGAACCTCTATCATGGCTTGTCCTTTTTGTACATGCTCCCAATGATTTCGGCAGCCCATCGCCAATTAGGCGGGACATGCCTTGGCTGTATTCCCCTACCCCGGACGGGGGCTAGCAAATGTCGAACTGTGCTACAATAGGACAATCCGAGTGTTTAGGAGCTTACATAATTGCGCATGCTAATAGAGAGATTCATAGATTAAGAGAGAGAAACGGACAGCTGGAGAGGAGACGTTAAGAAATGCCCGAACCTTTGGCACGGCAGGATACAACCGTTGGCCGAATAGGTCAGCCGTATGTCAGGCCGGAACAAAAGCAGAAGAGAAGCCGGGTTATGACCTCGCTTGTTTTGGTTGCGATTATCGTGATGGGCTGGAGATGGATCCAATCCGTACAGGATCATCCCGCGCCTGCCCGGGAGCAGGCACCGGCCAAAAGCACGGCAATAGCCGGCCTTCACCCGATTGTTGCCGAGAAGGCAGATGAGCTTGTGGCCCAGACCGGCAAGCTGGGTATCAAGATTATGATTACCGACGATTTCCGCTCAAGCGAAGAACAGAACACCCTTTACAAGAAAGGCCGGTCCGAGCCAGGGCAAGTGGTCACCAATGTCAAAGGCGGCGCATCTTACCATAATTACGGCCTTGCGGTCGATTTTGCGCTGGTCAAGCCGGATGGCGATGTCATCTGGGATATGGAATATGACGGCAATGGCAACGGCAAGTCCGACTGGATGGAAGTCGTATCGGCAGCCAAAAAGCTTGGCTTTGCCTGGGGCGGAGACTGGACAAGCTTCAAGGACTATCCCCACCTTCAAATGGACTTTGGCTACTCGATAAAAGATCTGCAGAACGGCAAACGTCCGCCTGCAACCGAATAAAAGGAATGGCCCCGCGCTGACTGTTCAGCGCAGGGCCATTCCTTTATATGTGCTTAACGATGTCCCGCATCGTTAAGCCTCCCTGGTACTGCCCTTTTAACCGCCTTAAGATGTCCCGCATCGTAAAGCTTCCCAGGCCCCTACTCCGCCAAGCGTAGCAGCTCGTTCACGGTTACCAGCCGGTACCCGCTTGCCGTCAGCTCCTTCGTCAGCACGCGCACCGCTTCTACCGACTGCGAACGGTCGCCGAATCCGTCGTGGAAGATCAAGATACTGCCATTACGCACTTCCTTGCGCGTCGTTTCGAGGATATGGTCAACGCCCGGCATATCCCAATCCTTCGCGTCCATGTTCAAAGCTCCAATAGACGGATATCCATCGCGTTCAAGCATGGCATGCACTCTCTCGTCCCCCGCCAGATAAGGCAGACGCATCGTTGCAGCCCGCGCTCCCGTTACTTGCTTAATAAGCTCCTCTGTACGCATGAGCTCGCTTTCGAATTCCTCATCCGACAGCTCGGTCATATTGGGATGCGTATACGAATGGTTGCCGATCTCATGCCCCCGTTCATGGACAAGCCTCGCTACCTCCGGATGAGCAGCGATTTGCTCGCCGATCATATAAAAGGTTGCTTTTCCCCCGGCTTCAGCGAAGATCTCCAACAGCTCCGGTGTGTACACGGGATTGGGTCCATCATCAAACGTAAAAGCAACGGCCTTGCTGGACGTATTAACGGATTGAATTAACATAACGGCTTAGGCTCATCTCCTGTCAGCTAAACTCTTTATAGTATAAAACTCTCTCTATCAGCTTGTAACTAGATAAATGACGGGACAAGCCAAAACAATTAAAGGTTCATAGCGCAGAGCACACTACAAGTATTTGTAATCCAGGAAGGTTGCCGCCTGCCCTCTGTAAATCCCCTGCTCATCCACCAGATTCCACACCGTAGCGTTAACGATATAAAACCTCCGTCCCGTTCCGGAGATCCGGATACCGGTATAGTTATCGACGTAACCGTTTGCCGTAACCTGCGTAAAAAACCGGTCCCGTTCCGCCCTTTCCATCGGCTCAGCCGTGAGTCTGGAGGGCGTGCCCGTAAGCTGTTCCCACGTCATCTCCCATAACCCCAAAGCCATGCGGTTTCCGTAATTCAGCACCGGATCGCTTTCCGTCCCATGCGACAAAATCACTCTCGGAGCCGTAAACAGCTGCTCCTCCAGCCCTTTCTCCCTACTATTCTCAACGGGTGCCAAGTCCTGCCCCGTCCATCTCCGGTAGCTGTCCGCGAGCAGCTTGCCATGCTCGTAAGTTGCACCCACGCCTGTCAGCGGCTTGTCCATCTTGATCCTCCTAGAAGCATCTGCTTATTATCCCACTACGTTTTCCTTACTCTGCAACAGCCACTGTTCAGCCGCTTTTAAATCATGGCATGTATAATCCGGCTCGATCCCTTGCGGCTGCCGTTTATTCAGGCGGTTAAGCCAGATCGTCTGAATCCCGAGCCTGCCTGCTCCGATAACATCACTGCTATAAGAGTCACCGATATGCACAATCTCCGATGGTTTGAGGCCGCAGCGCTTTATGCCCTCAAGGAACAATTCCGGACGCGGCTTATAGGCCCGGACATCCTCGCTAGTTATGATGTCCGTTACCTTTATCCCGTGAAACATAGCCGCTGCCGCAATATCCGCCGTATCGATATTGGATATAATATAAATCGGAAGATGACTGAAAGTCGATAGAAAAGGCAGCGTGTCCTCATACAATTCCGGCTTCATCCAATGCTCGAACTGCCTGCGGATAAGCTGTTCCGCCGAACAGTCCGACCGGAAATGCGTTAGCGTCTCGGCAAGAGACAGAAGCCCCAGCTCCCGCTGCGGCTTAAACCGTTCTCCGAAGCTGGCATCAAACAAGCCGGACAGCGTTTTCCACCAATATTGACCGATCTCGCCCGGCTCGCACGAGGTCTCCATGCTTGCTAGGATCTGATCGTAAATCAGCGGTAAAATATCGTCGTCTTCATGCACCAGCGTCCCGTAAAAATCAAGAAAAATAGCTTTTTCCCTCATCCAGACTATCTCCTTTCAACCGCAGGCAAACATAAAAACACCTCCATACCTAATCGGAACGATTAAAACGGAGGTGTCTATTCATTGCAACGCCCTGCTACTTCTTCAAAAATTTGCGGATGCCGTCCACCGCCGCTTGATGGTCTTCTTCGCCGGTCAGACCGGATACGGTAATCGTGCCGACTTTGCCTTGGCCGAGGACGATAATCGGGAACGATCCGCCTTCGCCTTGATAGTCGGACAGCGGCAAGCCCGAGCTTTCCGGGAACGTTGTCCCCTGGTCACGGAACATCTCGCCAACATATAAAGAGCTGTGGCCAAAATGGTTCACAACATTTTTCTTCGTATTCACCCAATAAATATTGTCCTTCGAAGTACCCGCCATGTAGTGGGTAAAAAGCGGATGCTCATCGTTCTCGATATGTACGGCAATCCCTTTGCCGATTGCATCCTTCGCATGCTGTACCACGATATTGCCTAATTGCAGCGCGTCCTCATTGGTGAAAGAATCGAACTGAAGCTCCTCTTCCTGTGCAAGCAATGTCTTCATCAAATCGTTCATGGCTCTATCTCTCCCTGCATCCGAATCCTAACAAACCCATCTTACTATAAAAATAACCCCTTGGAAACCGCAACGCCTAGGCTCCAAGAGGTTAGTCCGTTATAGATTTTTCACCCAATGCGGCTTCGTGTAATGACTGACGCCGCCTGAACCTACAAAAACCTTGCCGCCTTTATTGAAGGTAATGAGTTTTTCCGCTCCTGTTGAAAGCAGAACCGTGACTTGGGCATTGTTTCTCTTCGCAATATAGACGAAGTACCCGCTTCCCGTAATCACACTCCTCCAGTTCTTATCAAATTCCGAACGTACGACCCGGTTCGAATACACCTGGTTTTCCCGGATGCCTTTCCCCTTTGCTGCCATCTACCTCTCTCCTTTCGCTGCTAGAATACCTGCCTTTTATCGTATGCACGTCCCACGATTCGGCTTGGACATCTACTCCTACGGAGCTATCGATTATGCTACTATGAGAGCAAACAAATAGAGACCGCCAAGGGAAGGATGTAGACAGCGTGATTGAACCTGTTGCATTAAATAAAGGAACGCCAGGCGAGCCTTGTCCGATTGAAGCTGCGCTGGATGTCATAGGAACTAAATGGACCTTCCTTATTATCCGCGATCTGCTGATCGAAGGGACATTACGCTTCAGCGATTTGCTGAAAGGAATGGAAGGCATCAGCCCCAAGACGCTGTCGCTCAGGCTGAAAGAGCTCGAAGCAAAAGGGATTATCGGGCGTAAGGTATATCCGGAGGTGCCGCCAAGAGTGGAGTACACATTAACGGAGAGGGGCAGGCAGCTAGAGGGGATTTTTATCGAATTGAAACGGTTTGGCCTTACACTAGCTGAAAAATAAATAATCCGCAGTCCTCGTCCTGGCACAATTCTTACTTTTCGGTAACTATATGAATAAAATAACACTACTTCCCAAACGGAATTATTGGCGTTATGCTGTGCTCATTGCAAGAGCAAAGCGCTCTTATCTTCAAATCGGGAGGAATCAAATATGCTGCTGAATCAAAGAATTGCCATTATCGGAGGAAGCTCGGGAATTGGATTGGAGACGGCGCGGCAGGCTATAGAGCAAGGGGCGGAAGTCATTATTGCAAGCCGTTCGGAGGCTAAGCTGCAGGCAGCTGTCGATCAATTGGGTCCTGCCGCATCCGCATATGTGCTGGATACAACAGTAGAGGAGCAGGTGAAGCTCTTTTTCGAGAGGATTGGGAATCTGGATCATCTCGTAGTCAGCGCGGCCGAAACCTCGGGCGGTGCTTTTCTTCAGACCGAGTCGGCTCGTTCCCGCGAGCTGTTCGAGAATAAATTCTGGGGACAATACTATGCAGCCAGATATGGCGCGCCTAAGCTTGCCGATGGAGGATCCATTACCTTATTTTCAGGAGTTGCAGCCTATAAAGCGATGGCCGGATCAGCCGCTTTAGGGGCGGTTAACGCAGCCGTCTCGAACCTGGGTCAGACGCTTGCGCTTGAGCTGGCCCCGATCAGGGTCAACGTGGTCTCTCCAGGAATTATCGATACTCCTTCTCGAAGCAAAATGCCGGAGGAAGCGCGGAATCAGCTGTATCATACGGTGGCCGGAAAGCTCCCGGCTAAGCGGGTCGGCTCTGCTTCGGATGTTGCTCAATGCGTGCTTTATCTGATCCAAAACTCGTTTGTTACCGGTACCGTCCAGCATGTGGACGGCGGGCATAGGCTCATCTAAGCGATTGGAATCATTTGGTTAATATTTGTAACATACTCGAAATGTAATGTTCATCTTTCTTTAATGAACATTGCCTATAATAGGACTCAACCCCCCTTTTAATAATATAAATACTTAGCCCCACAGCACGGTGCTGTGGGGCACTTTCTTTGTATGGAGTTACTTGATCTTGCTGACGATCTTCAGCACGGCGTCCCGCGTCAGCTTATTGCCGCCGACGGCAATCAGGTTAACGGTTGCATGGGCAAGCGACAAAGGGATTTGGCAGAAGCTGCGCGCAGGACCTTTTTTCAATTCCGCGAGATACTCATCCGCCTGCTTCAGGTTGCGCCGGGTGTAGCGCAGCATGTCCTTAAGATCCCAGCCATCCGGGAAGAAATCAACGCCACGCTCCATGTCCTCCGCCCGGTTTCGCATAATATTAACCGCTTGCAAGCCGCGGCCAAATGCAATCGCCTTTTCACGGTCGGTCTCCGTTCCGTCATACCAGCGCCAGATATCGGACAGCATTTCGCCTACCATGCCGGCAACGCTGTAGGTGTACTTATCCAGATCCTCTTCCGTCCGGATATTCCACGAGGTTCCAACCCAATCCGCCATCTGTTCAGCCATCATCGTAATGTAGTTGTATACGGTAGGGGCAAGGCCAGCCGGGCACAGCTGCGCCCATTCGGACATCCGCAACGTAACTTCCGGGAGCCTATCCCTGTGAGGCTGCCACACTTGATGAAGCGATTCCTCGATATTTTGCGATTTCATCGCTTGCGCTGCCCCAAGCAGCAGTTCTTTTTTGATCGGAGCCGGCAGCTTCTCATCGTCTTCTACCTCGTCAATTGCTCTCATGCACAGGTAGGCGGACGATACGGCCTCTTTTAACTCTGGTATCAGCTTGCTGATGGGAATATAAAAGGTCCGGCTTGTCAGCTTCAGCATCGTCATTGCGTCGTTCAACATCATGTTCGTAATGGGAATTCCCTCCATACCACGGTAAAATCTCACGAAAACTTTCTTATGTATCCATCATACTTTAACGCTTCCCCAAAAGTAAAATTTTCGACCCAATTCGACCGATATGAGGGTTAAAACGGGCTGATCATCGCCTGTCAGGGTACTTTCGCAGACGCCAAGTTTCTTCCCAAGGAGTCTTAACGATGCGCGGCATCGTTAAGAAGCCGATTCCACCTCGTTTACGGGTAAAATGGTTAATTTAGAGTGGCTTAACGATCTGCCGTATCGTTAAGCTCCTCGCTTCCGGCTTTCTCGACCGCCTTAACGATGTCGCACAGCGTTAAGCCTGCAACTCGCTCTAGCGTTCATGCCTTACGCTTCCCAAGGCGATAGTAACGAACGCGTTCGCCTTGGGAAGCCGACATCAGATACTGCTTATCTACCAGATCCAGCATCAGCTTCCGTGCAAACTGCGTGCTAATCCCCAATGCCTTGCTAACCTCCACCGGCGATACGGGATCTAGTCGATACGATACAATCCGAATAATCTCCCTTTGATGCAGCGTAATCTCCTGGCCTGCTCCTTGACTGTACAACTTCCCTAACAGCTGATCGAACATGCAAATCCTCCCCTGAAAATAAAACAACCGCCCCCTTCCGTCAAAAACGGAAAAGAGCGGTGTGCTTCACACGCTAGTTTCATTTAATTACATACCAAATTTTGTATTTATAATAGACACTTTAATTAGAACCGGATTAAGCGGTACTCCCCCTACACATCTCCTCTAATATTCTTCACCGAAGAGGCGATCTGGGCGTACAGCTTAGGATTGGAATGATAGCGGAACAGCTGGAACTGAGGCTTCGTGTTGGCCTCGAGCAGCCAGACGCGGTGCTCGGTATCGATCGCGATATCCAGGCCAAGCTCGGTAATGAGCGGAAAATGCTTTTTCATCCCGCTCGCAACCTTAAACGCCATCTCCCGAAGCTTCTTCTCCCATGGCTCGCATTCCTGCCTCGTAAGGCCAAGCGCCTGATGCAGCCGGATCGCTTTCCCCCCGCTGCTATGGTTCGTCACGAACCGGTTAGGCGCCGCCACCTTGCCCATAACGCCAAAGAACTTCCAGGTTTCGTCCCGCCGCAAATGCAGAAGGATACGAAAATCTATGGGGTTCCCGTCAATCTGAATCAGATCGATTCCCTGCTGCATAAGATACCGCTTCGTTCCGATCAACTGCTTCAGCTTGATGGCCGCGAATTTAGCGGATTGGAACGAATAGCGGCTGTCCTCCGTCCGAATGACGATTCGGCCATCCTTATAATAAACCTTCATGACACCCTGTCCCTTCATGCCAAGATCCGGCTTCACGAACAGGACGGGGTAACGGTCAATCATGCTGATAAAACCCTTTGGTGTAAATTGCTCCGTATCCGGCAAGTAATCACGGAGCTCTTCTTCACCCGACAGTGCTACATGCTTTAACCATTTTCGCCCCGGATATTTAATCATATAGCCTTTCATGGTGGAATCTCCTCCATTGATGTACAGCAGTTACATGTCCTTCTATATGAGGCTAATCGCTTGCTCCATACTATTCCTTCAAGCCTCAAAAAGTACCTTCAACGGACGTCTACCCCTTGAGGAATAGGCGTTTATCCCATGCCGGACAAATATCATGCTTCATATGATAATACACAGTTCCGACTACAGCTTAAGGCCACAGGACAGGAGAAACAAAGATGAGCGACATCTTAGGAATCATGAACCATCGGATCGGCCATGCGGGAAGCTTTGCTAGACATGCCAAATCAGCCCTCGCCGAGAAATTCAGCGGCATTCTCGTTTACACCCCTAAAGATGTGAACCTGACAACCCGAAGGATAACAGGCTATGTATATAAAGGCGGAACATGGAGCAGGCAGACAATGCCTCTTCCCCGGATGAACATGGATATCGGATTTTACAAAGGATCGCAAGTCGCCAGAGCCACTCTGGTCAAAAAGGCACCCTCTTTCCCGTTTACCGGCTACGGCATCGGTAACAAAATCCGGATCCAGAAGCATCTGCTTACTTCCCCCGTTCTGAAGCCGTATCTTCTGCCTACTGAACCGGTGAAGGATCCAAGCAGCTTTCTAGCCTTTGTGAAAAAACATAATAGCGTCATGCTAAAGCCGATTAACGGCTGGGGCGGCAGAGATATCGTACGCGTCACGCTCGAGCAAGGACAGTACAAGGTGCAGAAAAACGGCGAGCAAACGCGATTAATGAGCGCTCTTGGCATCCGTTCGTTAATTAGGCGCGCACTGAGCAAGGAACGTCAAATCATGCAGCAGTGGATTGATATCCGGAACAAGCAAGGAATTATTTACGACATTCGCGCGTTGATGCTGAAGCAAAGCGAAGGGAACTGGCAGACAACGGGGATTGCCGTGCGCGAGGCACAGCGCGGCCGGATTACGTCCAACCTGAAGAGCGGCGGCCATGCCTTTGAAGCAAGCTCCTATCTAAAAAAAGAGTTTGGCGACGAGAAAGGCGAAGCGCTCGCCAAATCCGTTCGCGAACTCGCGGAATATATTCCGGCGTTTACGGAAAAATCCTATGGCGCCCGCCTTTGCGAGCTTGGCATTGACCTCGCGGTAGATGTCCACGGCAAGCTGTGGCTGCTTGAGATCAACATCAAGCCCGGGAAAAAAATTATGCGGCAGCTATATGGACTCAAAGCTTGGGAGCAAAGCCTGCATACGCATTTTCAATATGCCCGCAGCCTGCTGTCAAAAACCTAATAAACGGAGATGAATCATGAGTACGGAAATAACGATAGCCGCAGTCGGGGATTTCCTGATGAAGACGCGTATTATCAACTCCTGCAAAGGGGAAAAAGGCTATTCCTTCGACCATCTGTTCGAACCGATCGCCCCTTATCTGCGTAATGCCGATCTGACGATTGGCAACCTGGAAACCGTATTTGCGGGTAAAACCTCCGAGGACGCTTACAGTGTTGTGAAACGGCATCCTCGTACGAACTGGCCTATGTTCAACTGCCCGGACGCTTTCGCCGATACCTTGAAAAATCTTGGCTTCGACTTTGTCTCGACAGCCAATAATCATTGCATGGACAACGGCATTAACGGTCTGAAGCGTACGCTCAGAATTTTGGATGCCAAAGGGATTGCCCATACCGGTACTTACCGGACGCAGAATGAAGCGCAGCATCTGGTCGTCAAAGAAGTCAAAGGCATCAAGATCGGCTTCCTTGCTTATACGAAAACCACAAATAAAATCCCGGTTCCTTCGGACCATAAATGGGCGGTTGACCTGATCAATCCGGCCAAAATGGTCTCCGACCTGAAACGGCTAAAAGCCAAAAACGTCGATCTGACTATCGTATGCCTGCATATGGGCAGAGAATACTCGAATTATCCGGTACAGAAGCAAAAGGATATGGTGCAATTATTATTCAAAAATGGCGCTGACATTATACTCGGTGCCCACTCGCATACCATTCAACCAGCCGTTTTCTATAAAAGCGGATCGGGTATCCGCAGATTCGCCATCTATTCCCTCGGCAATATTATTTCGACCCGCCTTTATTACAACGATCATACCTTAACCGGCCTTATCACTCAGCTCCAAGTGCGCAAGCTTGATGACGGCACCATTCGAATCAAGAAGGTCGACTTTATTCCAACCTGGACGCGGATTAGCAAAACGGGAGGCCGAAGCGCATTTAAGGTTTTCCCCCTTAGCGCCCATTTAAAAAAGCTCGATCCGTCCAGTGCCGAAGCCGTCCGCATGAAAAAAATGATCCACCATGTCCGTCAGCATATCGTAAAGGACTCTGACTCCGTCAACGCGGAAATCATTTAACCACAAAAAAATGCCGTACGGATCATTCCGTACGGCTTTTCCTTGTTCCTTTAAGCAATTAAATAAGATTTTGACATTTAGCTGAGGTTTGACGTTAAACGGAGAATTCGAATGTTTCTTGAAAAGCGTAGATTATGCTTCCGATGTAGCTTTCTTTCAGAAAGCTTTTAGCCCGCCTTTGTTCGGGGGATTTCTCCTCTACAAACTTATTGAAAAAATCCCCCGAACAACAGCGGTTGAAAGGAATATTTGAATGCGCAGTGTAAGTGTTAACTCACCTAATCAGCCAATCTAGTTAATTACGCGTCTCCCCACGATGAAACGCTGCTTGTAATAGCTCGAGTTAACATCCGAAATAATAACGTCTGCCGAAGGGCTTGCGTTGTGAATCATTTTGCCGTTGCCGATGTAGATGCCGACGTGGCCTACGTCTTTATGGTTTTTCGAACCGCTGTTCCAGAAGAACAGAAGATCGCCTTTTTTGAAGTTGCCGTAGCCTACTTTAGTTCCTACTTTAGCTTGCGCGTCGTCGTCGCGGCTAACGAGAGTAACGCCAACATTAGCAAGTTTATATACAAGCGCCGTGAAACCGGAGCAGTCTGTTGCGTAAGGGGCTTTTTTCTCTTGACGGTCTTGCCAATGCACGTAATTGACTTTACCTTTTAAGTTTAATGCAGTTTGAACAACCTTCGCTCTTTTCGCGTCCGAAGACATCGCTGCATCCGCTGTCGTATGAAGAAGCGCTGTTACCGGTAATGCGATAGCCACCAATAGCATCGCGATTTTTGTCATGAATTTCATTTGTTCTTCACTCCCTATCATCGTGATAGGGCTATTATAAATTGGCTCAGAACCCCAAGAACACCCGCAAAAATTGGCAACGAGCGGTAAATGAAAGCGTTAAGAATGCTGTAATCTAGGCGTTTCTTGGGTCTTAACCACTTTCTGAGAATCCTATGAGTCTATGATGAGTATTTTCTTACTTGTTGCGTGCTATCAACTATGCTATAATCCTGATTTTTCATTTTTCACATAGGATTAACGATAAAAGCCCGTTCTTCCATCAAGGAAGAACGGGCTTGGAAAAACTATCTCTTCTATTATAGTGCTTTCAAAGCATTTGCAATTTCAATACATAAATCCTCTGCCTGCGGCACAAAGCCCAGACGGTCGATAAAAGCATGCGTACATCCCTTGTACCGGATTGTCTTCACCGGAACGCCGGCGGCCGCAAGCTGCCTGCTGTATACTTCCGACTGAATGCGCAGCCCGTCAAATTCCGCACCAACGCACAACGTGCGCGGCAGATCTTTGCTGTCAGCCAGAAGCGGACTGACATAAGGATTACGTACGTCCTCTTCGCGAGGCAGATAAAGCTCCCATGCTTTTCTGACTTCCGGATCAGCCTCGGTAGGCCGTCCAATCCCCAGCATGGGATCAATCATAGCTCTTTGTTCATCCGCCATCTCGAACTGGGACAGCTCCCACTGATAACCGTTCACCCCGTTAAGGAAGGTAACGCACGGATAAATCAGCACCTGCTGGGCTACCATACGCGTACCTAAATCCCGGTCCTTGGCTGCTACGGCAGCCGACAGGTTGCCGCCGGCACTGTCGCCGCCTACGGCAATCCGGTTCCGGTCGATGCCGTAGTCCTCGGCATGCTCATAAATATATTGAACGGCATTAAAGCAGTCGTTAAACCCGTTAGGGAACTTATGCTCCGGAGCCAATGAATAGTCAATATTAAAGACAACGGCATCGGCCAGCTCGGCGATCAGCCGGCAAGGGTTCTCCACCGCAAACACGGTACCGCCGATCCAGCCGCCGCCGTGAATATAGATGAGACAAGGTTTGTTAGGCTTCCGCATCGATTTGCGCGGGTAATACCGCCATAGGCCAACCTCATTGTCGCCAAGCTTTACGCGTTCATAACCGGTGTAAATCTCCACCGTATTCAAATTACGGTTCGGAAATCCCATGGAATCTCGAATAAGCTGAAGCTGCTCCTCCGGCGACGGAGGCTGGGCTGGGGCAACCTTTTGTTCCCCGGCCCATTTCCTAATAAGCTGAAGCTCGTAGGGATCCAGATAACCGGCCCTTGTCTCTTCCGGATTAACCTTTACAATAACCTGCGTGCCGTTCAAGTTTGCTTCTTCCTGCTGAGCCTGCAGAGCGTTCACAATTTCCTGGCTGTATACTCTCATTAACAGAAGCCTCCCGGGATGTGAAATGCGATCCCTTCTTACTTCTCCTTTGGCTTATGAACATCCTTTATTTATTCTTTGCAGGCTGACCGGACGGCAGATAGACCATATGATCATCATGCTCCGACAGATCCTCCAGCCACGATGCTTCAGGAGGACAGTCCAGCATGATAAAACGGCCTTTTCCTTCTTCTTGATAGTGATGATATTTCACGTAGGCTTTGCCGCCTTCTATATCCAACAATTCAACCTTGCCATAATCATGAGCCATCAAAAGCCTGATCCGCTTCCCTAGCTCCGCGGTTAGTTCTTTTGCTTGCTGAACGATAGAGAACTGCGTTTGCAGAGACAGGCTAGACTCAGGATAAGAAGAATTAGGACGGTTAATGATAAAGGAATATGGTGAAACCCCAGCCTGGGACAGCTGATCAATCAGCTTGCCTAACAGAAGAGGATCATTATTAACGCCCTTGACAATAGGGGTTTGATTAAGAACGACAACTCCCGCCTGGTGAAGGGCATTAAAGGCTTTCTTCGCTTCGGCCGTTAATTCTCTCGGATGGTTAATCGTAGTCATCAAATAGATCCGCTTCTCCGGACTCGAGAACTGACTTAACATCTTTAATAATGCATGGTCCTCATAAATTCGCATTGGATTATGAACGGGCATTCTGGAATCCAATCTAATCGTGCCGATATGCTCGATATCCCGCAGCTGCTCGATAATACTAGTCAGCTTGGCAATACCTAACATCAGACTATCTCCCGTCAGCACAACCTTATGAATCTCATTATGTTCGGCAATGTAGGCAATTCCTTCCGCTGCCTGGGACACGGGGAGAAGAACCATCGATTGATAAATATGCTTGCAGCCGGCAGCTTCCCAAGTGAACTCCTGGATCCCGTGAGGCGCTTCCCCCGCGGCCGCAATCAGATGCTTGCGGATCGGATCCTTCGGATCATCCCAGTCAATCAGGTTTAAGTAATAATCATTGACGCGAAAATGCTTCTTAAGCCGTTCTCTTTCCGCCTCCGACAGACCTGCCGATCTACCGTTATCGGCCATTGGTTGTACCATCTCGCATCCCTCCAAAAGGTTATTAAAAGCATCACCTATGCCGGGAAGTCCATCCCACCTCCACGAAAAATGAAAAAAAAAGACCCCAGCAACACAGAGCATGATCATGGTCTGTGTGCATTTTGGGCCTTTAAAACAGAAAAAGACCCTTCAAGGGTCTATCGTTTGCAATGTTATTCGCAAAAGACCCATCTCAAAGCTGACGAGGTTAGCTGACGGACTCGGGATAGATGGTTCCCTACAGCCGATAACCGGCTGATTCGCCCCAAAAGATTGGTTTCCCCGCTTCTCGGCAACGCCGAGAACTAAGCTTATTGTAATTATCTCACAATTCTTAATATTGTCAACAATTAATCAATAAAAATCCCCGCCCAATTTCCGAAGGAAGGTTGGACGGGGTTATGTTATATCTCTGCGGTCACTTCTTATCCACTTGAAGAAGAAATAAGTGCTTAACCGAAAACGTATCCTTAATGGTTTCTTCCGAAATAACGTTCAGCTTGATGAGACCGGCGATTTTGGAGGTATCGGGCTTCGAGAGCAGCCGCCATACATCAGGATCGGGAAGAGCGGCAAACAGCTTGCTCTCATCAAATTCCTTGCGCTCTTGGGAAACAATCTTCAACTTGTAGCTGCCTACCTCCAGTTCGGAGAGCTCCAGCTCGGCGCAATGCTGCACGATTTCACCGCGCAGCTCGGATAATTCCTGCTCGATTTCCTTCTGCTTTTGCTTAAGCTGATAATAACGCTTGACTTTGTTATCCTCCACCTTACTCACGCTCCTCTTAATCATATGTATGATGGGGAGCGCGGAATTAGGACTGGATCTTGTCCCACTATTTAGTGACTAGTCCTCTCTTGCGATATGCCCAATGATTCGTTGGGCCATGTCCGCTGCCGACGATAATGCCGTCTTCAATGGCGGCTTGAATATAGGCTTTTGCCTGGCGAACGGCTTCTTCGATATCAAGCCCTTGAGCGAGACCCGCGGTGAGCGCAGCCGAATAGGTGCAGCCGGTGCCATGCGTACGCTCGGTAACGATTCGTTTCCCGGAGAGCTCGCTATAGCCGCTGCCGTCGTATAACAGATCCACCGCATCAGCTCCTGCTTCATGCCCGCCTTTAATGAGGACATAACGGGCGCCGAGGCTGGACAGCTTTTTCGCCGCCTCAAGCTTGTCGTTCTTGTTGCGGATGGCCATCCCGGTCAGGTGTTCGGCCTCCGGAATGTTTGGCGTAATAATCATCGTGAGCGGCAGCAGCTTGCGGCTTAAAGCCCGGACGGCCTCTACCTGCAGGAGCGATGCGCCGCCTTTTGCGATCATAACCGGGTCTACCACAACCTTCTTCCAGCCAAAGAAAGCAATCGCCTCGGCTACTTCCTCGATAATCTCGGCACTAAACAGCATGCCGGTCTTTAAAGCGTCAACGCCGATATCGCTGCCGACGGAGTGAATCTGCGCCTTTACCGCTTCCTTGGCGAGCGGGAATACGCCTTGCACGCCAAGCGTATTTTGCGCGGTAATCGCCGTCAGAGCGGACATCCCGTAGGCACCAAGCTCCTGGAACGTTTTCAAATCCGCCTGAATGCCTGCTCCGCCGCCGCTGTCCGAGCCGGCAATCGTCAAAGCCCGGGCTACATTGCCGTTTATGTATTCGTCCATTTTTATTTCACCCCGTTTATCGTTTAGTAGGAAAACCGTTCCGGCGCAAACGCCTGCAGCCTGCTGCCGTTATCGATATAATCGGCCACAACCTGTGCCGTAACCGGGCTGAGAAGAATACCGTTGCGGTAATGGCCCGCCGCCATAATGACGCGGCCGCCCGATTCCTGAACCGGTCCAAGCAATGGGAATCCATCCTGCGTGGAAGGCCTCAGGCCTGCCCAGCGGTGAAACGGCTCCTGCCCGGCGAGAAACGGGAACGCCTGCTTGTTCCACTTGCGCAGCCGCTCGATTCCCCGCTCCGTAACGGTTGTGTCAAAGCCCGCCACATCCTCGGAAGCCCCGCATACAAGCGTGCCGTTTTCTTTTGCAACCAAATAACCCTGATTGCAGAACACCATATGCTGCACCGGCTTTACTTCCGCTTCATAAGCGCAAATCTGACCGCGGATCGGGTACACCGGAATACGGATGCCGAATACATCCTCAAGCTCCCGTGCCCAGGCGCCGGAGCAGACGACCAGCCGGTCGCCGGTAAAGCTCCACCCCGTCTGGGCGGTAACAACGACATCCTCGCGCCACTTATCAACGGTTACCGAACCTAACTGCTCGAAGATTCGAACACCGGTCAGGCGGCATGCCTGCTCAAGCGCCAACACGTAATCCGGCGCATAGACATGGCTTTCCTCCGGCGTGTAGAGAGCGGCCTTCACCTCGTGGGACAACATCGGCTCTTGGCGGAACAGTTCTTCCCCTTCCAGCACAATGCCGCTTGATCCGTGCTCGTTCTGCCAGAGGCGACGCCCCTCCAGCGCCAGACGGTCCGCCTCGTGATAGGCAATATAGAGGCTGCCCGAATCGGTATATTCGAACGTACGGCCGGATATCTGCCGGACCTCGTCGCGCCAGGACGGATACAGCCGCAGGCTTTCCCGGCACAAACGGAAGAAATCATCCGGCCCTTCTACATTTTCCGAGTAGGGTGCGAGCATCCCGGCCGCAGCGCCGGAAGCCTGCCCGCCGCAGCGGCCAATCTCCAGGACAATAACCTGATGCCCGCGCTTCTGCAGCTCGAAAGCGCAGGAAAGCCCAACTACGCCTCCGCCCATAATGACAATCGTTTCTCCCATGGTTAGACCAGCTTTCTATTAAATAATCGGCCAGTTATTTCACAATAAACTGCTCATGACCGCTGCTTGCCGATGCGTAACGCTTCTTCGAGATCCGACCGGACAAATACGACAGACGGCCCGCTTCAATCGCGAGCCTCATCGCCCGCGCCATGCCAACCGGATCCTTCGCTTTGGCGACCGGCGTATTCATCAAAACGCCCGACACGCCAAGCTCCATCGCCTGCGCCACGTCGCTGACCGAGCCTAGGCCCGCGTCCACGATAATCGGCACCTTCGCTTCCTCCGCGATCAGGCCGATATTATACGGATTCAAAATACCAAGCCCCGTACCGATAGGCGCCGCTCCCGGCATAACGGCAGCCGCCCCCGCTTCCTCCAGCCTTTTGCACAGGATCGGATCATCGGAAGTGTAAGGAAGGACCGTAAAGCCTTCCTTTACGAGAATTTCCGTTGCCTTCAGCGTCTCCAGCGGATCGGGCAGCAGCGTACGCTCATTGGCGCTGATCTCGACCTTAATCCAATCGCTGAGTCCCGATGCCTTTGCCAACCGGGCAATGCGTACGGCTTCTTCGGCCGTGCTTGCGCCGGACGTATTCGGCAGGAATCGGAATCCTTCCCCTTCCACATGCTGCAGAATCGAGTCATCCTCGGTTGAAGCGAGGTTAATCCGGCGAATGGCAAAGGTCAGCACCTCCGCTCCCGATTCCCGGATCGCTTCCTTCTGCACGTAAGGGCTCGGGAATAATCCCGTCCCGATAAAAAACCGCGAGGTGAGCTCATGTCCCCCGATATGCCATACATCCTTTTTCATCCTACGCTCAGCCTCCCCCTACAAAATGAACCAGCTCTATTTTCATCTGCGGCCTTACTTCCGTCTCCGGCCACTGTTCCTTCGCAATAATCTCGCCATCCGCTTCAACGACCACCGGACGCCCTTCCAGCCCAAAATGAAGAATGACATCCCCGATCGTGCGGGCATCCAGCTCTTGGGACTCGCCATTAACGATCAGCAGCATGCGACTCTCCCGCTCCTTCCAGCTTGCGGAGGAACGCCTGGCAGGTGCCCGCGACATCGGAGCTTCCGACAATCTCGCTCACCGCGCAAATTCTTGTTGCTCCCGCCGCAAGTACTTCATCCACGTTGCCCAGCTTAATTCCGCCAATCGCGACAAAAGGAATATTAACCTTTTCCGCTACCTGCCGGACGTATGCCACCGTTACCGGATCAACGACATCCACCTTCGTCTTCGTCGGGAATACCGGCCCAACGCCGATATAGTCGGCGCCTTGCTCTTCGGCAAGCAATGCTTCTTCAATCGCATGCGTGGAAATGCCGATGATTTTATCTCCGACGCGTTGTCTTGCTTCCGTGAGCGAAACGTCGTTTTGCCCGAGATGGACGCCGTCGGCGTCTACTTCCAGCGCGATATCGATATAATCGTTGACGATAAACGTAACGCCGTATTTACGCGTAAGTTCCCGCAGCGCTTTCGCCTTGCGCAGCACTTCTTCCGGGCTGCCGTCCTTATCCCGCAGCTGAATAATATCCACGCCGCCTTTGATTGCTTCCTCCATCACTTCCAGCATGTCGCGGCCGGGATGGAATTGCTCTCCCGTGATCGCATACAGACGAAAATCCTTCATCCAGCTCTCATCTCCTCTATGATCAATATCCGATATATCTCGCGTACAGCGTCTTAGCGCGGACAAGGTCCTCCGTCCCCTGCACAAGCACCCTGCCGTCAGGGAACAGCACCAGCCGCTCTCCTTCCGGCAGCTCGGCTTTAAGCAGGTAAGCGTTAAGCTCTACCTTCACCGCAGCCGGCTCCAGCCGTTTGCGCCATTGCTCCAGATCCAGAGGTCCATGTCCGCTGATCTGAACCGTGCTTCGGCCGCATAAGGACACCGTTGAATCCTTTTCCGTCACCTGAAGTGCCGGATATTCCTTCAACTGGCAGCAAGGGCAGTCTGTCTTCGCCTCTCCGAGCTTCATTTCGTAGTAATAGTTGCTCCACAAATCGAAGGTAACCAGGCTATTCCGCCTGGCCTGATCCGCTTCAACCAAATATTTAAGCGCTTCTACCGCCTGATAGGAAGCGACAATATCAACAACGGGCGCGATAACGCCAATCGTATCGCAGGTTTGGCCGCCGCTGTCCGCCGAAGGGAGGAAGCAGCGCAGGCAAGGCGTCCTGCCCGGAACCAGAATCGCGCTCATGCCTCGAGAACTGACCGCACCGCCGTAGGTAAACGGAATGCCCTTGCTGAAGCACGCGTCATTGAGCAAAAACCGGGTCTGGAAGTTATCCGTTCCGTCCAGCACCAAATCCATGCCGTCCAGCAGCTCATCAATGTTATGGACGGTCACATCCGCCACAACCGCCTCGATCCGCACATCCGAATTGATCCGGCGGAGCTTGCGTTCCGCGGCAATCGCCTTCGGGTAGCCCTCGCGCACATCATCCTCGTCATACAGCATCTGGCGCTGCAGATTGCTTTTCTCCACATAGTCCCGGTCCACAATGCGGACCCGTCCGACACCGGCGCGAACCATATGATTCGCCAGCACGGTGCCAAGCGCTCCCATTCCGATCACGCATACCGAGCTTTCGCTCAGCTTCTGCTGACCTTGCTCGCCGATTGGCGCAAACAGCATTTGCCTTGAATATCTCTCCAGTCTCTCATCCATCTGCCAAACCTCCTAAAAAGAATTGTCACACAAACGGGCTCTTTATGGCCGTTGTGGCGATTCTTGCTTCGAAAGCATTCGCTTAAAGAATTGTCACACAAACGGGCTCTTTAAGGCCGTTGTGGCGATTCTTGCTTCGAAAGCATTCGCTTAAAGAATTGTCACACAAACGGGCTTTTTAAGGCCGTTGTGGCGATTCTTGCTTCGAAAGCATTCGCTTAAAGAATTGTCACACAAACGGGCTCTTTAAGGCCGTTGTGGCGATTCTTGCTTCGAAAGCATCAACCAATATTGCCTACAAGTTGCGGAAAGCATCCGCCGCCTTCACCGGCTTCTTGATCTGACCATGCTCCGTCAGCCAATTAATAATGTTATTCCAGGACTCCTCGGATTGGCTGGCAAAAGGCTCTTCGCCCGCATCCATCAGCGGCAGCAATATGCTTAAGCTTTGCTTCTCGATATCCGCATCCAGCGGGAAGTCGGTGCTTTGCTTATCCAGCAGCAGCTTCAGCGCTTCATCCGGATGGCTTGCGGTATATTCCTGGCCTTTCGCTGCAGCGGCGAGGAACCGTTTAATGGCACCGCCTTTGCTGCCGAGCTCTTTCTCGCTTGCCGTAAGCACCAGCTCGTAATAATCCGGAACGCCGTAATCCGCCGGGTTAAACGAAATCAGCTTCTCGCCTTCCTTCTCGAGCAGCAGCTTCTCGTGATTGATATAGCCGCCGATAATGCCATCGACGCGGTTTGTTGTCATCGCCGGAATCAGATCCCAGCCGATATCGACATAATTTAATTTCGACGGATCGCCCCCATCCGCCTTCACCATCGTATTAACCATAGCTTCATCCAGCGGTAAGGAAGGATAGCCGATTTTTTTGCCTTCCAGGTCCTTCGGGGTTTTAATCCCCGCCCCTTCCGATACAAAAAGCTGATTAAGCGGATGGCGGACAATCGCACCAACCGATACGACCGGAATATCCTCCGAGCGGGCAACGGCTATCTGAGTCTGGTAGCTAAGCGCCAGATCGGCTTTGCCCGTAGCGACCAGCTTCAGCGCGTCGTTCGTATCGGCAGGCGTCTGGAGCTTGACCTTAAGCCCTTCTTCTTCAAAATACCCTTGTTCCTCCGCCGCGTACAAAAACGTATGCACCGCATTCGGATACCAGTCCAGCAGCACCGTTAACTCCTCTGTTTGCCGTGCAGCTGAGCCGGCCTCTTTGCTGTCGTCCTTCTTAGAAGAGCACGCCGTCAGCAATAAAGCAAATACCAATCCTAAAGCTAAACCTGATTTCATGAATCGATTATTAGTCCTGAACATAAGAATGATCTCTCCCTAAAAAGAATTACCTTTAATAGATCTGACTCCAGCCATACTGGCGATTCTCGCTACTCAAGCATGTTCTAAACACGCCTGTGCCCAAGCACCAGTCTCTCTATGATTTGCGCGGCAATAAACAATGCAATTCCCATCAGCGACAAGAGGAGCACGCCGGCGAACACATCATCGCCGCGCAGCATATTCGCTGCCCGTTTCGTATAGACGCCAAGCCCGGACTCTCCGCCCAGCCATTCGCCAAGCGTGGCCCCGCCGACACTGATGGCGGCAGCCATTTTTAGTCCGGTGAAGAAGGATGGCAGCGCGGAAGGAATCTTCCATTTCAGAAACAGCTGCGCTTTGCCCGCTCCCATTGAACGGAGCAGCTCCCCGATCTCGCGGTCCGCCACGCGGAATCCGTCCGCCGTATTGACCGCAACCGGGAAGAAGGTGAACAGAATAACAACCGAGATTTTGCTTCCGATCTCATAGCCAAACCACATGACCATAATGGGCGACAACGCGATAATCGGAATCGTCTGCGAAGCTACGATCAACGGATAAATCGTCTTGCGCGCAAGGCTGGAGCTGTCAATCCAAATGGCGGACAACACGCCAAACACGACCGAGAAAGCCAGACCAAGCAGAGCCTCCCATAGCGTCAGGGCAAAATGCTTGCCCAGCAGCGCTGCGTGATTTAGAAGCGCGGCAAAAACATCCGACAGCCGAGGAATGATATAAGCCGGAACATCAAATACGCGAGTCCCAAGCTCCCAGCATCCGGCCAGCAGCAGGATAAACAGAAGGATTGGAAGCTTATCCTTAAACAGCTTCATCAGCCCGCGCCTCCTTCCTGATTGGAAGTGATCCGGCCAAGCTGCCGGAGTAGCAGGCGCTTCAAATTGGCAAAACGTTCATCAAGCGTTGTCTCATAGGTTCGCGGACGCGGCAAGTCAACCGCAAGCGGCTCAAGTTGCGTAATTGGTCTCGACGCCGCAACAAGCACCTGATCCGAGAGCAACAAAGCCTCGTCGATATCATGCGTGATGAACAGGATCGTCTTCCGATGCTTCTCCCACACCTGCAGCAGCCATTGCTGCATGCTGATCCGCGTCATCGCATCCAGTGCGCTGAACGGTTCATCAAGGAGCATCAGCTCTCCGCCGGCAAGCAAGGAGCGGAGGAACGACACCCGCTGACGCATACCGCCCGACAGCTCATGCGGATATTTCGATTCCGTACCCGCCAGCCCAAGCTCAGGCAGCATCTCGAGCACCCTACGCCTTGCTTCGCGCTTAGGCATGCCGGCAAGCTCGAGGCCGACAGCTGCGTTATCCTGCACCGTGCGCCAAGGCATCAGGCAGTCTCGCTGCGGCATATAGCCGATGGTGCTTCGCTGACCGGGAACGGCACCCGCTGCCGCAATCGTTCCGGATTCGGGCTGGAGAAGACCGGCGAGCAGACGGAACAGGGTTGTTTTGCCCATGCCGCTTGCAGCTACGATACTGACGAATTGCCCCTTGGGCACTTCCAGATCAAGTCCGTCGAAGAGCGGCTCCTCGCCTTCAAACCGGTATGTCAGCCCTTTAACAGTCAAGCCCGCCGAAACCGTTAAGCCCTCTTCCCGAGCCCTCTTTACGGTAATCTGCTGCTTGTTCACACCGGCCACTCTTCCTCTCGGTAGGCCATATCCCAGAACATATATTCAAGCTTGGAAGCCATGATGAAATGCTGCTCGAGCTTCGCCAGCTCCGGCTCCGGCAAAGCTTCCGCCAGTTCATCCATGATGCCGATGCACCAGTTGGTCAGCTCGCCAAACTCCTCGGAGCTGTACATCAAAATCCAGTCCCGGTAGAGAGGATGATCAAGCGCGCCGGGCGCTTCAGCGAACAGGACGCCAATCTCCCGGTAGCTCCACATGCAAGGAAGTACAGCCGCCGCAACCTCGGCGATTGAGCCATGCGCGGCAACGTCAAGCAGATATTTGGTATAAGCGATTGTGGTAGGTGATGGTTCCGTTCTCTCCAGCTCTTCCGTTGTCACGCCGAATCGCTCGGCGTATTGCCGGTGCAGTCCCATTTCCACGTTCAGAACGGAATGGCATAGCTCGGAGAATTTCCCCATCGTATGGAGGTCGTTAGCCTTAATGCTGCCGTAAGCGAACATTTTGGCATAATCGATTAAGTAGACGTAGTCTTGCTTGAGGTAAAAGATAAACTTCGCGGGATCCAGTGTCCCTGCCTTCAGCTCCTCGAGAAAAGGATGACGGTGACTCTGTTCCCAGATCCCCTTCGAGCTCTCGTACAATCTCCCGGTGAATTCCCCGGTTTTTATCGTTTTCGTTTGCATTGCTTTCTGCCACTCCTTTGCTTTAGTAACCATAGGTAACTAACGAGGGGGCGCTAGAACAACAGAAAAAACCATCCGCGAATATACGAATGGCTGTAATTCGATCGGTTCTCTACGCCAGCATTACCTGGTTCAGATTAACGGTCAGGCAAACAAGTTGCCTATCTCAGCCGGACTTTATCCAGCACCCGCACGCATTATGCAATTACACTCACTATAACGGATCTGTGAATATTAGGCAATAACCTATTATTCGCCGGCTCCGCCCTTGCCTTCAGCCGTTTCCTTCTTCTCCGCGCCAGCCTTAGGCCCTTTGCTGAATACACGCTTCGCGCTCTTCTTCTTTTCGGCCTTATCCCAACGGCTCCAGCCCTTCTTGCCGGTTCCTTGTCCGATGCCGCTCTTTTTTGCTTTAACCAATCTGTACAGCTCCCTTGTCCTCTAATACGGTGTATTGTACCAATAGCAGGGCGGTAATAGCAATGTTTAAGCTTAAGCCTCCGGCTCAATCCCGCAAACGCCGTAAAAGAACAAGTGGAGAAATTCCTCGAAGAATTGCTCGCCTTTCCCGCTTTGCTGCGCCTCTTCCAGCAGCTTTTGGGATTGCGCGACAAACATGTTCACGTAAGTCAGGATCATCTGCGTCGATACCTTGTCCGAGATTTGCCCCCGCTGCTTGCACTCCTCGATAAAAGCATGCATAAGCGGCATAGCTCTCCGCTGCGTCACCTCGTCGATATAATCCGCAAACGCCGGATCGCCGCTCATCATCTGCTGAATGAATTCCGGAGTGAAGCGGCGGAATGCTTCTGTATCGGCCTTAACCACGTATTCCACGAACTGCTGAAACGTTGGACCGCGGCTCATGAACATTTCGAAATCGTCAACATGCTCCGTAACGTAATGCTTGAAGGCTTCCCGAATGAGAATCTCTTTGCTGCCAAAATAGTTATAGATCGTCACCTGCGACACCCCTGCTTCGGCAGCGATGTCGGCAATGCGGATATATTTAGGCTCACAGCCCTGAAGCATCGCGAGGACCGCGTCCCTGATCTTTGCTTTAAGCTGCTCGGCTCTTTTTTCAAATCCGTTCATGTTACCCTCCGGCTCTCCAATAAGTATGAACTAATGAAATTATAGCACATAAATATTTCATAACCCCATTGACTTCTCTTTTAGCCGAGCCTATCATAATGATGAAATATAGAGATATTAATATTTCATAACTTTTCGAAAGAAGGTGCGGTCAGCATGCTGGTCGTAGACGGTTTAACGAAGCTTTTTCCGGGCGGCAAAGGGATTACCGATGTGTCCTTTACCGTGAAGCAAGGAGAGGTATTTGGCTTTCTTGGTCCTAACGGCGCCGGGAAATCCACAACGATCCGCCATATTATGGGCTTCATGAAGCCCGACCGCGGTAGCGCGTCGATTAAAGGACTGGATACATGGAAGCAGCAAGGGACCGTACAGAGGCTGGTCGGCTATTTGCCGGGGGAGATCGCTTTTATCGAAGGAATGACGGGCAAGGAGTTTCTAGCGTTTCTGGCCCGCATGCAACGGGTGGACAGCGCGGCGCGGCGCAAGGAGCTGATCGAACGGCTTCAGTTCGACGTCTCCACCCCGATCCGCAAAATGTCCAAAGGGATGAAGCAAAAGGTCGGCATCGTTGCGGCTTTTATGCATAGACCGGAGCTGATCATTCTGGATGAGCCGACTTCCGGCTTGGATCCGCTAATGCAGCAGTTGTTCATCGAGCTTGTGCTTGAGGAGAAAGCCCGCGGCACCACCTTCCTCATGTCCTCCCACAGCTTTCCGGAAATTGAGCGGACCTGCGACCGCGCCGCGATTATAAAGGACGGCGTTATCGTCGCCACCAACAATATTCACGAGCTGCAGTCGATGCAGCGGAAGCTGGTTGCGATCGTGTTCGAGCATCCGGAGGATGCCGAGGCTTTCGCGCAGAGCGGCCGCGTGCCGGTGGAATCCCGTGACGGAAGACGGGTTACCGTTGCCGTGCAGGGGAATTATAACGAGCTGATTCATGAAGCCGCGAAATATAAGGTGCGCAGCCTGGATATTACGGCGCAAAATCTCGAGGACGTCTTTATGCAGTACTACGACCGGAACATGGACAAGGGGGCGGCGGCGTTATGAACTTCCCGCTTTTCAAGCAAATGATGAAGATACACCTGAAAGGCATGAGCAATTATGCGTTTGGCTCAGCCTTCTACATTTTGCTTATGTTCTGGCTGTATCCCGGCATTGCCGACAATACGGGGGCTTTAAATGAATTGATTAAATCGATGCCGGAAGGGGTTGTTAGCGCCTTTAATATCCAAGGCGGCTTTGGCAGCATGGAGGCTTTTATTTCCGGCGAATATTACGGACTTATCCTCCCGCTTCTGCTCTCGATCTTCAGCATCATGCTGTCGACCGGTCTTATGGCCCGCATGGTGGATCAGGGATCGATGTCTTATCTGTTGTCTACGCCAACGACCCGCCGGCAGGTTGCCTTAACCCAGGCAGGCGTGCTGTCCACGGGGCTTCTGATTATTATGCTTGTCACAACAGGTGCCGGACTCCTCGGCTACGTATGGTTAATCGGAAATAAGTTCGAATTCAACGGAGCCCGTTACTTGGAGATGAACGCTGTTGCTTGGATGCTGTTTATCGCGGCCAGCGGCATTAGCTTCCTGATCTCTTCCATAATGAACGATGAGAAAAAGGCGCTTGGCACCTCCGGATTTATCGTTATCGGCATGTTCGCGCTCGATATGCTTGGCAAAATCAGCGACAGCGTGGAATGGCTCCGGTACATCTCGATCTTCGCGCTGTACCGGCCAAGCGATATAGCCGCCGGCAGCGGCGATCCGCTGCTCTCCTCGCTGATGCTGCTGGCGATTGGCCTTGCCTGCTTCGCTGCTGGTATTATCTCCTTCAGTAAGAGGGATCTTCCGCTATGACGGGAACCGGTGGCCCGCGGCGGCGTGGCAAGATGCGGAGCTAGTCAGCGGGGACGCATCCGGCCACCTCGCCTGCGGCACTCAACCCCGTCGGGTACTCACGTGCCTTCCGTCAATTGCGCCGTTAAGGTCCCTAAAGGACCTTAACGGCTTTCTTTTTGTCATTGCAAGTCAGCTTAAGGTCCCTGAGGGATCTTAAGTGTACAAACATTGGCGTTTTATTTGCCATTTCAAGCATAACGTTAATCCTTAAGGTCACTAAGGGACCTTAAGGACTTCAATTTTCACCTTACGGAGCCGCTTAAGGCCCCTTAGGGATCTTATCTGGTTAGCTCTCTAACACACCTTAAGCCACCTCACCCTTAACACCGTCGGTATCCCACTAAACCTAAGCAAATAAGACCCTCGCGGGGTCTTATGATCACCAATATTACTCGGACTTCGCACGTTAAGACCCTGCCAGGGTCTTATCCCAACGCCGCACGCCAGCAACATGCACATCCCCGACTTACCTATGCAAATAAGACCCTGCCAGGGTCTTACGATCACCAATATTACTCGGATTTCGCCCGATAAGACCCTGCCAGGGTCTTATCCCAACGCCGTACAAAAAAAGCCGTCCCTGCTGCCCAAAGGCACAGAAGGGACGGCTTTTTCATTAGGTTTATACAGCTTCCAGACTATCCAGAATCTCGCTTAGGCTAAGCTCGGCGCAAGCCATGGACGTATCGGCAGCTCCGTAATACATACGGATACGATCGCCGTCTACCAGCGCGCCGCAAGAGAACACTACTCCGCCGAAGAAGCCATTCTGCTCATAGTCGGCCTCCGGCTCCATAACCGGCTTGCCGGAACGGGCAATAACCTTGGACGGGTCGTTCAGGTCCAGCAGCACCGCGCCCATGCAATAGCGGTTATCTTTGGTCGCGCCATGGTACAGCTCAAGCCAGCCTTTGTCCGTCTTGATCGGCACAGCGCCGCCGCCAAGACGGCCGCTGTCCCACATGCCATCGCGCAGCCCGATTAAGTGGCGGTGATTGCCCCAGTAGAGCAGGTTGTCGGACTCCGCAATCCACATCTCCGGACGTCCGCAGCTCTTTGTCGTTGGACGGTGCAGCGCGTAATACTTGCCGTTCACGCGTTCCGGGAAGATCAGCACGTCTTTGTTATCCGGACCAAAGATCATCCCGTGATGAGTCACGCTCTCGAAATCCTTCGTCGACACAAGCGATTCACCGATGCCAACCGGCGAAACCGCCGAGAAGTAAATATAATAGGTATCCCCGATCTGCGTAATGCGGGGGTCCTCGATCCCAAACGTCTCAAGCGATTGGGACGGATACACAAACGGCTTATCGTTGATGGTAAAATGCCGGCCGTCTTTGCTTCGCGCAATACGAAGGTAAGACAAGGAAGTCAGGTATTCAAACGACGGCGCATGCTCCTTCCGTACGATAACGCGCGGATCGGAGAAATCGTAATCCTCGTCGTCCAAGCGGACCGGGAACAAGTCCAGCTCGCCCCGTTCCACGTTATAGACCGGCGCCAGCACGACATTCGGGTCCGGGCTGATAGGCCGTTCAGCAACGCGGAGCAGCATGATAACCTCCCCGTTATATTCCGCGATTCCGGCGTTAAACGCGCCGATAACTTCAAAATCGGGACGGTGCGGTTTAACGTCCGCGGGCGTAACCAATGGATTCTGTTCATATCTATAGATGTTCATAAGATGAGTCCTTTCTTTCGTTCATTGCTTGACCGGCCTTATTCGGCCGGGTAATTATGATTAACCGAAATTACAAACCGGCAAAAGGGTCGTTGATGGTCAACATCTGCGCATCGGCATCGCTGATACCGGCATACAACAAGGCGCTGCCGTCCTCCCGTCTCACCAGGCCGCCGCTAAAGACAACATCCTGCAGGTCCGGCCGCTTGGACGGTCCAGGCAGGAACCGGTTGCGCTCGGCGATCATCTTCATATCGGTAAAAGAAGCATTCCCCGGATCAAATACGAAGGCCATCGGATAATAATGACGGTCTCCGGCTTCGTCGAAGCAGGCCGTATGGCCAAGCACGCCGATTCGGCCGTCGTTCAGCAAATGAGCTTCATTGGCACCGCCCCATTCGCCTTCCGCGAATTGCCCTTCAAGGAGCGGCGCGTCGTCGATAACATTCGTCGTCAGGGCATCCAGCGAAGCAACCCGCGCAAAACCGATTTTGCCGCGGCCTCCCTTCTCGCCCTGCGGGCGGGTGAAGACCCCAATGCTGCCGCTTTGAAGCTCGACAAGACGGATATCCTTCATTCCGTCAGGTCCTTTGAAGAAGGGCTTCAAATCGCGAATGCCGCTGCCGCGGTAAAAGACCGTACGCCACATAAGCGCGTCCTCCCGTTCCGGATGCGGATAGATCTCGACGCCTCCAAGCACCAGTTCCCCGCCAATTCGGCAATGGAACGGATCCTGAAGCGCCAGCACGGGAGCGTCTTCTACGGGAAGCCACTTGCCGCCTTGCTCGGAGAAGAAGACGACGTCGGAATGCTCGCTGTCCCTCGATTCCACGCGTCCCGGAATGATATAGAGCCCGCCATCTTGGATTGGAGCGGCGATATTGTATACGTCTTTATCGCCTACGCCTTCGAAGACGATACGCGACGGGCTGTCAGCCCGGGCTCCGGAGGCACGGTAGGCTTCGAGAAGCTCGGTGCAGGCCAGCGGCCTGCGGGCAATTGGTTCTTGAACGGTCATGGTTCGTTTCCCCCAATGTTGATGTTATTTCAGGCTGAACTGCATGCCTTCTTGGAACTTCTTGCTGAATATCAGGAACATCACGATAATCGGCAGCGTCAGGATGGTTGAAGCCGCGTACAGAGGACCCGGATAAGACCCATACGGCCCAAACATCTGGGACAATAACACGTTCAGCGTCAGCATGGAGTCGCTCTTGACCGCAATCATATCCCATAGCAGCTCCGTCCACCGTTCCATAAGCAGGAACAGGAAGATGACGGTCGTGATCGATTTCGACATCGGCAGCATGATTCGGAACATGATTTTCAGATCGGACGCTCCGTCCAGCTTGGCCGCTTCGATGAAGACTGTCGGCACCGCCTTGAAGAAGTTCGTGTACATAAAAATCGCCCATAAACTGACGGCCTTCGGGATGATAAGCCCCAAATACGTATCGTACAAGCCCACACGCTGAATAATCAGAAACGACGGCACGAGCAGAATGATAGCCGGGAAGAACATATGAAACAGAACAAAGTTATTGATCGCGTTCCGGCCGAAGAAATTCAGCTTCGACAGCGCGTAAGCAACCATGATGCCGAAGAACATCATAAGCGCCGTTGAAGCGATCGAGACGAAGATACTGTTAAAAAAGGCGTTTATCCAAGGCCGTGTAATACCGGTCTCGCCGCCATTGAAGAGCCAATCGTACGACTTGGTCGTAAATCGGGTAGGAAAGAGCTGCTTGTCGATCTGCGTCCAATCCGCGAAGGAGCTGAGCACCATATACAGGTATGGATACACCATAATGAGCAGGAGCACGGCCGCGATTCCGTATCGAACAGCTCTTCTCGTACCGCTGTGCTTTTTAGACCCAACCATTGCGCTTCCCCCACATCTCCAGAATTTTGCGGATAACGAAGATCGAAATAAACGTCGCCACCGAAGCCAGCAGCGCTACCGCGGATGCGTAACCAACCTGCATGTTCTGGAACGCCTGCTTGAAAATTTCCATCTGCCAGGTGTTCGTCGCATGTCCCGGTCCGCCGCCAGTCAGCTGATACACCTCCGTGAAAATGCCAAAGGTAACGCCAAACGCCAGAATAAGCGTCGTATACAGCGAAGGATAGAGCAGCGGAAGCGTAATGCGCCAGAAACGCTGGCTGTCCTTCACGCCGTCAATCGCAGCTGCCTCATACACTTCCTTATCTATGCTTTCAAGGCCTGAAGTAATAATAAGCGCGTAATAGCCCGTAAATTTCCATGCAAGAATCGCGCCTACCACGCAAAGCGCCGAGAACGGTGAACCAAGCCAGTTGATATCCAGCCCGATGCCGCGCAAAGAGACGTTTACGGGGCTCGTATAGGAAAGCAAGCCTTTTACGATCAGAGCGCTAACGACGCCGGAACTCAGGTAAGGCAGGAAGAAGCCGATCAGGAACAGACTTTTGAACCGGTTCAGTCCGTGTACAAGCACTGCCACTGCCACCGCCAATACGGTAACGAGCGGAACAAAAATCATCATGAACTTATACGTATTCCAAAAAGCCGCATGCACGCTTGAATCCTGCAAAGCGTCCATAAAGTTGGCGAAGCCAACGAAATTAAACGTCGGGGCGATCAAGTCCCAGTCCGTGATGGACAGGAAAAACGACCAGATCAGCGGTCCGAAAAAGAAGATTAAGGAATAGATGAGATAAGGGCTGGTAAATAACCAGCCCAACTTGTTATTGCGTTGGTCCATGAATAGGAGCCTCCCTTACTTCAGGGCTTTTTCCAAAGCGGACTTCATCGCCGCCCAGCCCTCCGTCGGAGCGATTTCGCCTTTGACGACTTTATTGAATGCCTGCTCGCCGATAATCGTCTGCAGGTCGTTGTATTTGGCGTTGTCCATCGGCGGTACGGCATTTGGCACGTTATCCGCGTATGGCTTCAGCTGTGGTTTCGCGTCCAGAATCGCCTTAAACGATTCGTTCGTAGACAGGTCGTCGCGCGCCGGCGGCAGATTTGTCTGCTCGAACCACTTGGCGTCGTTCTTCGCGTCGCTGTACACCCATTTGATGAAATCAAGGGCTGCCTGCTGCTGTTCTTTCGTTGCGGAAGCGTAGATGACGAGTCCCTTCGTATCGGCAAACGTTTTGCTTTGCGCCGGATCAACGTCGTCCGGTACCGGCGGCATGCTGAGCGCGTACGTTTCGTTAAACTTCAGCTCCGGATATTTTTCTGCCCAGGTCGTAAATGTCCATGGTCCAACGTCGGTAAAGATACCCGTTCCGTTCTCGAACGGATCCGTCACCTGACGGGAAAGAAGACCGTTTTCCTTGCGCAGGTTGTCAACAAAGGTAAGCACTTCGGTTCCGGCTTTCTCGTCTCCGGTGAATTGATCGCCTTCAATGAACTTGTTGCCGTTCGAAGCCGCGTCATACAGCATGTAGAAGTCGAACCAGCGCTTCCAGGCCGTAGGATCCGCGAGATCCGGTTTTGCCCATAGGAACTTCTTGTCTCCGTATTTCGCCTTCAGCTTCTTCGTCACTTCAAGAACTTCGCTGTAAGTCTTAGGCGGCTCGTTATAGCCAAGCTCCTTCAGAACATCCAGGCGCCAGCCGAACAGCATCGGGTTGGAGTAGATCGGCAGCACGTACTGATGGCCGTCGGCGAACTTCCATGGCTCGATCGTTTTGCTCATATTGCGTCCTTGAATAATATCGTTGTAGCCTTCCAGCGTATCGAGCGGTACCAGCGCCTTACTGTTGGACAGCTGAGCAGCGAAGCCGCGGTTAATGTTTTCGGAGATCGTTGGCGCGCTTTTCGCCGCGATGGCCGATTGAATGCTGGCCTCGGACGTCGGCGATTCCTTGATGGCGCTGACGTTGATCTTCACCTTGTCGTTCGTTGCTTCGTAAGCCTTGGCGAGCTCCTGCCAATAAGCCTGCTGGGTCGGGTTAGGAGCCGCCCAAAACTCGATAGTCGTAACCTTGCCCGCGCCCGACGAGCTGTTTCCCGTCTGATTCTGGCCGCCTTGGCCTGTCGAGCAGGCACTCAGCATTCCAAGCGCCACAATAGTGGTAAGCAGAACCGGTGCTTTTTTCTTCATGGAACAATGACCTCCCAAAAACATGATTTTATAATGACAAAATTAATTCCGTCATGTTGTATCGCATGACATAAAGTGACTGGAAGCGTTTACGACCCTTATTATGCGCTGTCATTATTGTCTTGTCAAGTGATTATCGCAATAATCATCTTCATAATAACATTACTATACACTTTACTAATTAGTTTTGTAACGTTACAATAGATGGTGAACTAACCGTTCCTCCTTCCTTTTTCCAATACCGGAAGTGTGGCTTGACACACTTTCGAGGAACGGGAACAATTAAAGAAAACGAGCCTTATTTTAGCGTTCCGCGCATAAGCGCAGCGCCGAAATCAAAGTCCCGACGGAGGTTAACCTCGTGAACAGAAAAGTTACGATGCAGGATATTGCAGACAAGCTAAGCTTGTCCAAGAATTCCATATCTCAAGCGCTCACTGGCAAACCGGGCGTAAGCGATGAGACGCGCCGCTTGATTATGCAGACGGCTGACGACATGGGTTATGTATACAGCAAGCGGGTCGACCAGCCGGCATTGCTGCATTCGGCTCCGCGTACGATCGCCTTGATCGCTTCGAATTACGCATTCTCCATGAAAAGCTTCTTTGGCGATATTTATCTGAGCGTCGACAAAGAATTGAAACAAAGAGGCATCGAGCTCATTATCCAATCCATCAGCCCGGAAGATGCCGCTTCCCTTACGCTGCCGCCTTTTATTCAACAACGCGCGGTTGACGGCATCCTTATTTTGTCTCATATAACGACGCCTTATATCCAAGCGGTTCTCGACACCGGAATTCCTTCCGTGTTGATTGACCATCACCATCCGGACCTCGCTGCCGACTCCATCCTTACTAACAACCGGTTCAGCGCGTACGAGGCCATCCGTCATTTGGCTAATTTAGGGCACAAGAAAATTGGTTACATGGGGAATATCCGCTTCTCGCCAAGCTATTACGAAAGGCTCGAGGGAATGCGGCTGGCTGCTTTCGAGCTTGGAATCGAGCTTAAGGAAGAGTGGCTTGTAACGACGGCGAAGGAGGAAAGCGGCGAAATCCGAAAGCTCCTGGAGGGAATAACCGAACTTCCGACCGCCTGGTTCTGCGTCAACGACGGATTTGGCTTTATGGTGAATTCGGCTTTGCAGCAGATGGGGCTGCGCGTCCCGGAGGATGTCTCGGTCGTTAGCTTTGACAACGGTTACTTGTCCAGATTAGCTACGCCGCCAATCACAACCGTAGATGTTGATCTTCATCTGTACGCGCGCTGCGCCGTCGAGAAATTGATCAGCCGGCTTAACGATTCCGAGCAGCCTAAGACGGAGATCCTGTTGTCCACCAAGCTGCTCGTAAGAGGTTCTACCGGTCCGGCTTTGCAACGGGATTAAGCTCCACGCTAGCAATAGGCACAAAAAAAAGCGGCCAGCATGTCTCATGCTCGGCCACTCTGTCATCCAAAATGCTTATGTACTCACTTGCATGTTCTAGAGCTGTTCCAGCGCCTCAAGCGTAAGCAGCATATGCTCGATCAGCTCGGGCAAATCATTCATTTGCTCCTCGTCAATGCGGCGGTTGAAACGCAGCTCCACCGCGTTCTTATACACGGTGCCGCCCCCGCTATCGCTTCCGTATACGAAGCTAAGCGTCTGGGTGAGCGAGACCTCCGCCCCCCATTGCTCCCGTATGGCCGTTTGGATGCGCAGGCAATGCGTTTCCGCATCCAGAACAACCAGATGGAACAGCAAACGGAGGCTGCAGCCCGGCGGATCGCCTTCCTGCAGCTCCAGCAGCTCCGTCGCCAGGTCGCGGAGCGAGGTATCCAGCCGGATTTCGCCGATGATTCGCTTCTGCCGATCGCTGCCGGCTAATACGAATTGCAGGGCGAACTCGCGCCCCATCACCGCCATATCCAGACGGTCCACGCGGTTTACGACCCGGATCCGTTCGTCCAGGTTGTCCAGATCATACAGCTGATTTTCCAAGGCGACCTTCAAATTATCAAAGATTGTCGGGTCAAATAACATCGCCATACACGAACCCCTCCAACCGTTCCAAAGCCGCTTCGTCAAAAGGACGCGAATTGTCGTAATACAGAACCGACGATTCCGGCAGCTCCCACGCAAGCGTTCTGCGCCCAAGCGAACGGGCGAAGGAATCCCAATGCACCAGCTTATATTGATCCGTCGCTAGCCCCCGATCCTCGATCCGGCTGTAATGCATATCTTCATCCTGCAAGTAGACCACAACCGCCTTCACATCAACATCGTCCAGGGAAGCGCCGGCCGAAGCCAGCTCCTTAACAATCCAGGACGGGTCGCTGATCTCCTTCGTAAACGGCCCGATGACGAAAGCATTCGTGCCAACGCCGACATTTTCGAGCGCGGCATCCATCGTAATCCGGTAGCCGAGATCGCGGCATAGCTTCTTATACGCTTCCGAATCGCGGTCATTCGGGTCCAGCCCGGCTACCGTCATAATCTGTACGGCTGCTGGCCGCAGCATCGTATCCATATCGAATACCGCCGCGCCGCGCCTTTTGGCCAGCGCCTTGGCCAAAGTTGTTTTCCCCGCTCCCGCGCCGCCGACGAAAAATACAAGCTTTCGCATGACTTCCGCCCCCTACTTCCGCTGCAGCTGCTTCCAGACGGTCTTGTTGCTGTATTCCTTCGAGCTGCTGATGTCTTGGCCGAACCATTCCGGCGCCTCGAACGAATGAGCGGCTTCCTCGGAATCGAACTCCACCTCAAGGACGGTCAGCTGAATCTGGTCGTAAATATCGATCTCGATCTGAACGCCTTTCCATTCCGCCGTAATCCGGTTTTTCGTCAGGGCAACGGCGCCAAACGCCTTTACGACCTGCTCGTACAGCCCTTCGTTGATCTCATACTCTACTTCCTCGCGCTTAATGCCAAATCCCTTCTTGAACGTATGCGTGTATGCAACCTCTCCGTTATCCACATCCGTAATCCGGCGGACGCGCAGCTCCTGATCGGCCTCCAGCGCCAGATAAGTCTGCTCGATCCGCTGCTCCGAGCGTACCTGAATTCGGTCGCCTAACTGCTCGTAAGGTACGGCCAGCAAAAATTTGCGTTCGATCTCTAATGCCATAAACGGTTCTCCCCCATAAACAATGAATTTGCTTAATCATATCACAAGGTGAAACAGTCTTCTCCATCTATATAAATCCTTAGAATTTAATCCGCCGCTTGGACGCGCCAAAAAACCGGGAGATGCCTCATCCCCCGGTCCCTAACTTCATTTAATATTTTTCCCGTAAAAGATCTCGTACATCTCGTCTGTCAGACGCTCGGTAATTTCCTTCTGCTCGTCCATGCTCAGCTTATCCTTCGTGTAGCCGAACAGATAGTTATTGAGATCGAATTCCCGCAGCTTGCATTTAGTGTGAAAAATATTTTCCTGATAGACGTTGACGTCAATCATGTCGTATTGGTCGATAACCTCGTCCGGGATGTAATTCTGGATCGAATTGATATCGTGGTCGATAAACAGCTTGTTGCCGTTAATATCCCTCGTAAAACCCCGAACCCGGTAATCGATCGTCATAATGTCCGTATCAAAGGAATGAATCAAATAATTTAACGCCTTAAGCGGCGAAATCTCCCCGCAGGTTGCCACGTCGATATCGGCGCGGAACGTGCTGATCCCTTCGCTCGGATGATACTCGGGATACGTATGAACGGTAATATGGCTCTTGTCCAGCTGCAGTACCACATTGTCCGGGAGCGGACCCGGCGACTCGTCAAACGTCGATTCGGTCGGCACCTCCACGATTGGCCCTTCCGAGACCAGAATCGTAACGCTGGCGCCTTGCGGGACGTAATCCTGCTTGGCAATGTTCAGGACATGCGCGCCGATAATGTCGGCAACCTGCTTCAATATTTTCGTCAGCCGGTCGGAATTGTACTGCTCGTCGATGTATTCGATGTAAGCTTCGCGTTCTTCCTTCGTCTTCGTATAACAGATATCGTACATATTGAAGCTGAGCGACTTCGTCAAATTGTTAAAACCATGCAGCGTAATCCGCTGCTCGGGCGTAAACTTCACCTTCAATCCCCCCGTTCCTAACTCTTCCACTACTATTACCCATTTTTCCGGGGCTGATTCAAATTATGGCAATAATCTCATGAGGAGGGCAGGTGCGGGATAAGCCTTTTATGGTATACTGCTTCAATAAAGAATTGCATTGGAGGCCCAGCAATCATGAAAATTTACGTCGTTGTCTCGTTCACGGAAGACGGAATGGAAAATGTATACGTCGGCGATGACCAGGAAAAGGTACAGTCGCTGAACCCGGAGGACTTCGAGCATAGCGATGCGCTGTTCGTCGAGATTTGGGAAGACGGCGAGAAGACCGACGAATACCGCGTTGGCTCGTACGAAGAAGACGAAGAAGACGAGGAACTCGAGAACTAATCGTTCACAAAAAAAACGGTCTCCGCGATGCCTGATGCAAGGCAAAGCGGTGACCGTTTTTAGTTTTTTATTTTACAGCAAACCTAAGCTTCGCAGCTCCTCGGCGGTAAAGACGCGGGATCTCGTTAGAAATCGCAGTCCCTCCGGTCCTTCCAGCGAGAACATCCCGCCACGCCCGGGAACAACGTCGATGATCAGCTGCGTGTTTTTCCAATAGTCGTATTGCGCCTTGGTCATATAAAACGGCGCGCCGCCAATCTCGCCAAGCCGCACATCCTGATCGCCGATCAGGAATTCGCCCAGCGGAAAGCACATCGGCGAGCTGCCGTCGCAGCATCCGCCGGATTGATGGAACATAACGTCGCCATGCTTAGCCCGAAGCCGTCCGATCAGCTCAAGCGCGCTGCCTGTAGCAAGCACCTTAAGCACGGATTCCGCGGCCATATCAGAAGAAGCCTAACGCATCGGGGCTGTAGCTGACGAGCAGGTTCTTCGTCTGCTGGTAATGAGACAGCATCATCTTGTGGTTCTCGCGGCCAACGCCGGACATTTTGTAGCCGCCAAACGCCGCATGCGCCGGGTAAGCATGGTAGCAGTTGGTCCAGACGCGGCCCGCCTCGATCTGACGGCCCATCCGGAACGCCGCGTTGATATCCCGCGTCCATACGCCGGCTCCAAGCCCGTACAACGTATCATTGGCAATCGCCAGCGCTTCCTCCGGCGTGCTGAAGGTGGTAACGGCAACAACCGGCCCAAAGATCTCCTCTTGGAAAATCCGCATGCCGTTATTGCCGCGAAGCACGGTCGGCTGAATATAGTAGCCCTGCGAAATATCGCCTTGGATAGCCGCGCGGCCTCCGCCAATCAGGCATTCGGCGCCTTCCTGGCGGCCGATGTCGATATAGCTCAAGATTTTCTCCATTTGCTCGGTGGATACCTGCGCCCCGATCATCGTATCCGTGTCGAGCGGATTACCCTGCTTGATGGATGCGACACGCCGCAGCGCCTTCTCCATAAAGCTGTCGTAGATCGACTCCTGAATCAGCGCGCGGGACGGGCAAGTACACACTTCACCCTGATTCAGCGCAAACAGCGTAAAGCCCTCCAGCGCCTTGTCGAAAAAGGCATCATCCTTCGCCATAATATCCTCGAAGAAGATGTTTGGCGATTTGCCGCCAAGCTCAAGCGTTACCGGAATGAGATTTTGCGAGGCGTACTGCATGATGAGGCGCCCGGTTGTGGTCTCGCCAGTGAAGGCAATCTTCGCGATCCGGTTGCTTGATGCAAGCGGCTTGCCCGCTTCCAGCCCAAAGCCGTTAACGATGTTAACAACGCCGGCAGGCAGCAAATCCTCGATCAACTCCATCAACACGCAGATTGAAGCCGGCGTCTGCTCCGCTGGCTTCAACACTACGCAGTTGCCTGCCGCCAGTGCCGGAGTGAGCTTCCACGTCGCCATCAGCAAAGGGAAGTTCCAAGGGATGATCTGGCCAACGACGCCAAGCGGCTCATGATAATGGTAAGCGACCGTGTCGTTGTCGAGCTGGCTGAGCGAGCCCTCCTGCGCGCGGATGCAGCCGGCGAAATACCGGAAGTGATCGATCGCCAGCGGCAGATCGGCTGCCAGACATTCGCGGATCGGCTTGCCGTTATCCCAGGTCTCGGCAACGGCGAGCGTCTCCAGATTGCTCTCGATCCGGTCGGCAATCCGGTTCAGAATGTTCGCGCGCTCCGTCGCGGAGGTCCGTCCCCAGGCGGCCTTTGCCGCATGCGCCGCGTCCAGCGCAAGCTCGATATCCTCCGATGTGGAACGGGCTACTTCGCAGAAGGCCGCGTTGTTCACGGGAGAAACATTTTCGAAATATTGGCCTTGCGTTGGCGGCGTCCAGCGGCCCCCTATGTAGTTCTCGTACCGTTTCTTAAACGTAATCTTCGAATCCTGCTTACCCGGCTCAGCGTAAATCATGGGCTAACCATCTCCTTTTCGAAAAGTAGCTTGCTAGCGTTATTGATAGATTCCGACGCGCAGTTTCACGAAAACGCTACCATAGTGATACAAGCTTATGCATGACAGGTTGATGGTAGAACGGAAGCTCAAAAAAGCCGGTCCCCTTGCGGGGCCGGCTTACTCTGTTGTTTACTGGACGAGACGATTACAGCATGATTTTGCAAATATCGTTCGTAAACTGAACCGGATCCTGCACCGTCAAGCCTTCGATCAGAAGAGCTTGGTTGAACAGCAGGCTGGTATAGAGGCTCAGCTTTGTTTTATCGGTTGCGTAAGCATCCTTCAGCGCCTTGAACACGTCATGGTTCACGTTGATTTCCAGCACCTTGCTGGCTTTCACGTCCTGGCCGTTAGGCATCGCCTTAAGGACCTTCTCCATCTCAATCGTTACTTCGCCTTCGGAAGACAGGCAGACCGGATGGGATTTAAGACGCTTCGAAGCTTTTACGCCCGTTACGCTGTCGCCAAGAACCTCTTGCATCGCCGCGAACAGATCCTTGTTGTCGTTAGCTTCTTCTTCGGTTTCTTTTTCCGCCTCGTCCGCTTCGATCCCAAGATCGCCGCTGGACACGTTTTTGAACGACTTGTCTTTGTACGTGCCAATCATCTTGATCGCGAACTCGTCGATATCGTCGGTGAAGTAGAGCAGCTCATAGCCTTTGTCCGTTACGATCTCGGCTTGAGGCAGCTTCTCCAGACGTTCAATCGACTCGCCTGACGCGTAGTAGATGAACTTCTGGTCTTCCGGCATGCGGGATACGTATTCCTCAAGCGTAACTTGCTTCTTCTCCTTCGAGGAGTAGAACAAAAGCAGATCCTGCAAGGTATCCTTGTTCGCGCCATAGTCGTTGTACACGCCAAACTTCAGCTGACGGCCAAACGCCTTGTAGAAGCCTTCGTACTTCTCGCGTTCTTCTTTAAGCAGGCTTTGCAGCGTGCTTTTAATTTTGTTCTTGATGTTCTTCGCGATCAGCTGCAATTGACGGTCATGCTGCAGCAGCTCCCGGGAAATGTTCAGCGACAGATCCTCGGAATCGACCATCCCTTTCACGAAGCTGAAATAGTCCGGGAGAAGATCCGCGCATTTGTCCATAATGAGGACGCCGTTCGAGTAAAGCTCCAGGCCTTTTTCGAATTCTTTCGTGTAATAGTCAAAAGGCGTATTTTCCGGGATAAAGAGGATCGCGTTGTAGACAACGGCACCGTCAGCGCTGATATGAAGATGCTTCAGCGGCTTATCGAAGCCGTAACGCTTCTCGAAGTAGAAGTTGTCGTAGTCTTCCTGCGTCAGCTCGTTTTTGTTTTTGCGCCAGATCGGAACCATGCTGTTGATCGTTTGTTCCTCTTCGTATTCCTCGAACTCGCCTTCGCTGCCTTCTTTTGGACGCTGGCCCTTCACATCCATCTTGATCGGGTAACGGATAAAATCCGAGTACTTCTTAATGATCGATCTCAGGCGGTACTCTTCGAGGAACTCGTCGTAATTGTCGTCCTCGGTGTTAGGCTTGATCGTCATGATGATATCCGTGCCTATGCCCGCTTTGTCCGCAGTCGTAATCGAGTAGCCGTCAGCGCCTTCCGACTCCCACTTGAACGCTTCGTCCGAGCCCAGCGCGCGGCTGATTACCTCAACCTTGTCCGCCACCATAAACGCGGAATAGAAGCCCACGCCGAATTGGCCGATAATGTTGTGGCCGTCCTTCGCTTCGTTCTCTTTCTTGAACGCAAGCGAGCCGCTCTTCGCAATAACGCCAAGATTGTTTTCGAGCTCCTCTTGCGTCATGCCGATACCCGTATCCGAAAGGATCAGCTTACGGTTATCCTTATCCACCGTTACCTTTATGTAATAGCTCTCTTTGTCGAATACCAGCTGGTCGTCCGTCAGTGCTTTGTAGTAGATTTTATCAATCGCATCGCTGGCATTCGAGATAAGCTCTCTCAAGAAAATTTCGCGCTGCGTGTAAATGGAGTTGATCATCATCTCCAGCAGCCGTTTCGATTCCGCTTTGAACTGTTGCTTTTCCATTCGTGTGATGTTCTCCTTCCAATATCGTGAGTTTACGTTAGCACTCTCCGTGTTGGAGTGCTAAACCTTGCCTTTACTATATAATATGGAGATTTTGGGTGTCAACCGGATATGGGAATTGAATGCGTATTTCGTATGCCTTTGGCGTTGAATTCAGGGATCGTTAACGAGACATTGATGCGGAACTGCAGCTCTATTGAGCTGTCGCCTTGGAAGTCCAGCGTGTACGTGACGATATACGGCGTTTCGATATAGTAGAGCGTGAGCTTTAATCGGCGGTTAGTTTCCCATGCGGAATAAGCGACAACCGTCTGCTCATGGCCGGCGAGGTCTTTCGTAAAGACGGACTTCGAATAGACCGGTTCGACAAAAGAATACGGCAGCCGCGTATTCCGCTTGTTGTCTTTGTAGATCAGCTGAAGCTCCATCGGCTGCCCGTTGCTTCCCTCGCCGAAAACGAGCTCCTGAAGCCCATGAGGGTTATCCGACAAGCTATATCTCCGGTTTGCCAGAGGGATGACGTCGCCCGGAATCGGCATTGAGGCCGGAATGTGAAGCCGGGACAGGCTGTAAAGCCGCTGCTGGAGCAGGTTTGATGCGGATGCTGACAACGGCAGCTTCTTGTTTTCCAAACGGTCAAAGATAAACTCGTAAATAAGGTCCAGCGTAACTTGCAGCTCGCGCATGCTGCCGAAGCTTGCCGTCATCGCAATGACCAGCTTCTCCTCCGGAGCCGCCAAGCACATTTGGCCAAAAGACCCGTCTCCCCGGTAACAGCCGCGGCGGCACAAATGGAACTGATAGCCGTAGCCTTGCATGGAGTCGATTTTCCCCGCATTGGCTATGCGGTTATCGCTTTGCTCGGTGGTCGCAAGCTCCAAATATCGCTCCGAGACGATTCTATTACCCTCGTAAACTCCTCTATTCAAGAGCATTAGGCCAAACTTCGCAACACTCTCCGTCGTCAGGCTTAGCCCCATTCCTCCCGCCGTAATGCCAAGAGGGCAAGTCTCCCAGACCGGATTTGGTATACCGAGAGGCTCGAATAAGGTTGGCATCAGGAAATCGACAAGCGACTGCCCCGTCACCCGTTCTATTATGGCCGACAACATATAAGCGGAATGCGTGCTGTACAAATAATAAGTTCCCGGCTCCAGCGCTGCTTCCTGCGCGAGGAACGCTGCTGCCCAATCCTGCTCCGCGGCAACGGCGGAGTATATATTGTAGTCATGGCCCGCGGTCATGGAGAGCAGATGGCGAATGGTCATTCGGGCCAGATTAGGCGATACGATGCCCGGCAGCTTGTCCGGGAAAAACGAGATGACGGAATCATTGAGATCAAGCAGACCTTGATCCCAGGCGATGCCTACGGCAATCGACGTGAAGCTTTTGCTTAAGGAATACAGCAGCTGAGGCGTATCCTTCCGGTAAGGCTCCCGCCAATACTCTGCCGTTATTTTTCCGTCCTGCAGAAGCAGGAAGCTGTTGACCTGCATATCTCGCTGCTCGATTTGAGCAAACAGCTCAATCAACGCCTGCGTAGACAAGCCGTGATTTTCCGGGAAATCATAGAACAAAGACAAATTATTGCCTCCCTATTCCTTCTCCTTTTTCTAGCTGACAGTAATGTAAGAAGTAGACTTATTGAAATCCGCTAACCCCATTATATAGATATAAACGATAGCTATATCAAGTATAGATAGACCCATATTGATGGAAGCGCAAAATGGATAATAAGATGTTTCTAACACCACGCCATTATTAGGTTGTGCTAAGTTAACATATTGGAGGCATTCAAGTGGAATTCAAAAAAGGCCAATTAACGACAAGCTGGGGAGCTCCTGTGGGAGATAACCAGAATTCGATGACTGCCGGCTCCCGGGGTCCAACGCTTATTCAAGACGTTCATCTTCTCGAGAAGCTTGCCCACTTCAATCGCGAACGAGTTCCTGAACGCGTCGTGCATGCGAAAGGCGCCGGCGCGCACGGGTATTTCGAAGTCACCCATGACGTAACTTCCTATACAAAAGCCGGTTTTTTGTCCAAGGTTGGCAAACGTACGCCCGTGTTTGTACGCTTCTCCACGGTTGCAGGCGAACTCGGCTCCGCGGATACCGTCCGCGACCCTCGCGGCTTTGCCGTCAAATTTTACACCGAAGAAGGGAACTATGATTTGGTAGGAAACAACACCCCTGTCTTCTTCATTCGGGACGCCATTAAATTTCCCGATTTCATCCATACTCAGAAAAGACATCCTCAAACTCATCTGAAGAATCCAAACGCCGTATGGGATTTCTGGTCTTTGTCTCCGGAGTCCTTGCACCAAGTATCCATCTTGATGTCAGACCGCGGGATCCCCGCTACGCTCCGTCATATGCATGGCTACGGCAGCCACACGTTCAAATGGGTTAATGCGGATGGACGAGGGGTTTGGGTGAAATATCATTTCAGAACGGAACAAGGTGTCAAAAACCTGGATGTTGAGCTAGCTGCCAAGCTGGCCGGCGATAACCCCGATTATCATACTGAGGATCTGTATAATGCCATAGATCAAGCAAACTTCCCATCCTGGAAGCTGTATGTTCAAATGATGCCGCTCGAGGATGCGAATACCTATCGTTTCGACCCGTTTGACGTAACAAAAGTCTGGTCGCAAAAAGACTACCCTCTTATCGAGGTTGGACGCATGGTGCTTGATCGTAATCCGGACAATTATTTTGCCGAGGTGGAACAAGCGGCTTTTTCTCCCGGAGCATTCGTACCGGGTATTGAAGCTTCTCCGGATAAAATGCTTCAAGGACGTTTGTTCGCCTATGCCGATGCGCATCGCTATCGGGTTGGCACAAATCATAACACGCTTCCTATTAATAAGCCTGTTGTTGAAGTGAATAATAACCAGCGCGACGGTCAGATGCGTTATGATCGCAATGGAGGGAATTCCGTTTATTATGAACCGAACAGCTGCGGAGGAGCGACCGAATCCGCAATTTCCAGAACAACCTCGTTTGAAGTATCCGGTTCAGCGGGCAGTGCCCCTCATGACAATAATGACCATTACACGCAGCCTGGCGACCTGTACCGGTTGCTTAGTACGGAAGAGCGCAGGCGCTTGATAAATAACATTGTTAACGCAATGAAACCGGTTGAGAAGGATGAAATCAAACAACGTCAAATCGCCCATTTTTATAAAGCCGATCCCGAATGGGGAAATGCGGTTGCCGAGGGGCTAGGTTTAAAAATTGCGGAGCCGGCTTAATCCATTACCTCATTAAACAAAGAGCAGTTACTCGAAAGCTAGTAATAGCCCGAGTAACTGCTCTTTTTTGCGTTATAAAATGCTCAGATTAAATTATTCAGCAACAAGAAAAGCAGCAACCTCGGCTAGCCGGGAAGCATAACCCCACTCGTTATCGTACCAAGCAGCTATGGATAATAGCCCGCCCTGCACTTGCGTCAATGGCAGATCGATAATAGAGGAATGAGAATCCCCTACGATACGGGAAGAAGCCCATTCGCCTTCCAATACGTCTAAAACTCCCTTAAGTTCCCCTTCACTAGCGGCCAGACGGAACATGTCATTAATCTCTTGAGCGGAGCATGCTTTCTCGGTTATCAAATTAAGCTCCGCAATGCTGCCGGTGCGAGTTGGGATTCGGTAGGCCTTGCCCGTAATTTGGAGATCGTTCCAAATAAACTTGAGTGCTTTAGCCGCTCCCGAGGATGAAGGAATGATATTTTCCGCTGCCGCCCAGGAGTCCCGGCGGTCCTTCATAGGCTGATCCGTTAAGGATTGCGTATTGGTATAAGAATGAACCGTGGAGAATAAGCCGTATTTAATGCCGTAATTTTCTTTAACCAATTTCACTACGGGTGCCAGCGCATTGGTTGTACAGCTGGCCATGCTAATAATTTTATGCTTATCCGGATCAAAGCTGTCGAGATTAATTCCTTTAAGCAGAACAGCGTCGCAGTCTTCGAGACTTTTGCTTGGCCCGCTGACAAGCACTCGCTTGGCGCCGCGATCGAGGTGCATTTGCGCAACGGGTCTGGTCACGGCGCGTCCCGTGCAGTCAATGACCAGCTCAACGCCTAGTTCTCCCCAATTAGGCACTTCGCTGGACGAATTCATATAGCGGATTTCACGTCCGCCTATGATGATCGCTCCTTCGCGGCCGAGAACCTCTTCATGCCAACGTTTATAATTCGTATCCACCTCAAAAAGCGCCGCAAGCACGGACTCTTCTTTTATATCAGAGATCGAATACGGTACAAAAAGCTTCTCCTGAAGCGCTACTCTAAGTAATTGCCGACCGATGCGTCCGAATCCGAAAATTGCGATCTTACTCATGGTATCCTCCCCTTATCATGAAGAAAAATAGGTTCATTCTTTAATTGATTCGAGCTCCTGCACTTGAATAGGGGGCAGGTTCTTTTCAATTTCCGCACGGCTGTTTTCAAACCACAATGGCAGCATTAATGCCTCTCCAAGATGATCCTCATGCTCATCATTCGCGAAACCTGGAGGATCTGTCGCGATTTCAAATAAAATGCCGCCATGTTCGCGAAAATAGATAGCATGAAAATACTGTCGGTCAATAACCGGTGTAGGATGGAATCCGCTGCTTTCCACATGGCTTCTCCAAGCATCATGCTCTTCGAAATTCTTGGCTCTCCAAGCGATATGGTGAACCATGCCTGCACCGGGGATTCCGGCTTCCATCGGCTCCGCATTCACGTCGATAAGATTGCCTAGCTCCCCCTCTGCCTTATAGCGAATAAAGCCGCCCTCTAGTCCTACCTTTTCAAGACCTAAAACGTCCTCAAGAACCTTCATCGTGTCTATGGATGCCGTGCTGTATAGCACCGCCCCCCCGAATCCTTTAATAGCCTTATCCGTAGGAATACCTCCGAATGACCAAGTATTGAGAGCTCCGTCTTCTCTTTCAACAATCTCTAACCGCAGACCGTCGAGATCTGAAAATTCGATATAGTTTTCGGAAAAGCGGGTGCTTTCCTTGAAGGAAATATCAAACGCTGCGAGACGCGCTCTCCAAAATTCAAGTGCGCCTAGCGGTACTACGTATGTTGTTGTACCTACTTGTCCTCCGCCAATTCTGCCCTTATGAGAAAATTCGTACGGGAAGAACGTGATAATGGTTCCGGGGCTGCCTTTTTCATTGCCGAAGTACAAATGGTAAACTTCGGGCGCGTCAAAGTTAATCGTTTTTTTCACAAGACGAAGCCCTAGGACCCCAGCATAAAAATCTACGTTTCTCTGCGCATCCTTCACGAAACAAGTGATGTGATGGATGCCTGCCGTTTTCATTGTGATATTCCCCATTTCTCCCAAACTCCTTCTGTTAGGTTTATCGATCATGCTAGTAACAGAACATACTATCAATAAATCATAGAGAAAAGAGTTCCCGCAAACCATTCCGTTTTCTCTATATCGGCATAGCGAATTTACTATATCTTCGGCCCCAATAACCTAGCCTAAAAATGATTTCAACATCCATACGTGCTTCTCGAGCGAGTAATGAATGGCTAGAAGCATATCTCCGGTCGTCTCATCGTCCTCATGATTAGCGAGACTCATACCTTCTTTAAGCTCATTAACAATCGTTTCAAAATCAGCCGTAATCGTACGAACCATCTCCACGGCGCTCTCATTACCCGCTGCATCCTTAACCGTTGCGATTTCGAGAACTCCATGCAAAGTCGCTACGGGGCTGCCGCCCAATGCCAGCAGCCGCTCGGCAAGATTGTCCACATGCAGCGCGGCTTCCGTGTATAGTTCTTCAAACTTTAGATGCAAAGTGAAGAACTGCGGACCTTTAACATACCAATGATAGTTATGGAGTTTGGTAAACAGAAGACTCCAGTTCGCTATCTGAGTGTTTAACGCGGCCATAAGTTTTTTAGACATCATAAAACTCCTTTACAATTTAGCATTAAATTCCAGAAGCCAATATAACACAGGCATAAACTTTATGTATATGCAGATTTCTTATTATAAGAAAATGCTATACGAGACATAGATAGATCGATATTGATTGGGTGAACCTCTGTTTATACGATTATGTTACATAAAATATAAAGGAGAATTCGAATGGGAGTACGTTTTTTAAAAATGGCTGTTATCTACATTGTTCTCGGTATTGGCATTGGAATTTACATGGGTACAACTTTAAACTTTGCGTTAACTAGCGTTCACGCCCATGCCAATCTTTTCGGATGGGCAACCTTGGCCCTTTGCGGATTTACCTATCTGCGTTTTCCCAAGGCCGCAGAGTCCCCGCTGGCTAAATGGCACTTCTGGCTGCAGGGTACAGGCTTGCCAATCATGTTGATTTCCCTATCCTTTATGGCAAACGGTTATGATCAAGAGTGGCTATCGACTATAAAGCGTATAGGCGAATCCGTTGCCGGAGTCGGAATTCTTGTTTTTGCCGTCAACGTATTTATGCATGTTAAGGAAACCGAGAGGGAGGAACACATTTGATTAACAGCGTAAAGCCTATTAAACCGCATTATCATTTAACGACTCTAATTTTATTCTGGTGCTCATTGATTGTCGTCTCCGCTTTATATTTAACGATACCTCTGCTCTCCGTATTCGAAGATGTATTCCAGGTGTCATCTTCCGGTGCGGCTTGGGCGGGAAGCGCCTTTTCTTTTGCTTTTGCGGGCGGAGGACTCCTGTTTGGGGGGCTTTCCGATCGTTACGGACGAAAAAAAATGATGATTGCCGGGTTATGCCTGCTCATGGCATCAACCCCTTTTATAGGAACCGTTCACGAGTTTCATTGGCTTATTGTTTTAAGGGTTATACAAGGATTGGCAGCATCCATGTTTCCGCCTGCCGTGTTAGCCTACGCTATGGAGATGTTCCCGGCTAACAAAAAGGTAACGATCCTCGGGTTTATTAGCACCGCCTTTTTAATGGCCAGTATCGTTGGACAGATCTATAGCAGCACCGTCGAGATGGCAATAGGCTGGGAAAATGTATTTTATATCCTCGGCATCGTGTATTTCGTTTCGTTGTTTTTAATTGCATTAGGTATACCGAAAGATATAACGCAGAAGCCGGAAGGCAATTTTTTCTCTCCTTTAAAGCGCATTGGCGGTATCTTCAAGAAAAAAAACCTGCCCTTCTGTTACATCGTTTCCTCGACTCTCTTTATTTCGCTCGTCGGTTTTTTCTCTACGCTTGGAAGTTATCTAAGCAGCTCTCACTTCGGTCTGAGCCACCAGGAAATCCTATGGGTTCGCGCTGCCGGTATCATCGGTATGTTCATATCTCCGTTTGACGGAAAGCTTGTTACTAGGTTTGGCGTTAAAAATGTTCTATGGTGCGGTTTAATTATGGCCGGTATTGGTCTAGGTTTGGTTGGCGTCTCGGAGAACCTCGCATTATTAATCCCGACGAGTATTATATTTACTGCCGGCATTGCGATGGCCCTTCCCGCCCTAATATCCTTAATAGGCACTTTAGCCGGAGAGCTAAGAGCCAGCGCTCTGTCCTTTCATATGTTTATGCTTTTCATCGGCGCCTCGCTTGGCCCTATCATCTCCATTTATTTAATCGATACCCAAGGTCATAGGTCTACTTTCGAGGTGTTAGCCGGATTGCTTCTGATCAGTACGGTTGTCCCGCTCTTTATTCGCTTAGAGAAAAAGGAAATTAACTCCCAGACCAATCCGCATAACCAAACTAACGTTAAGTATCATTGAGAGATTTAATGAACCAACAAAAATGCTCCCCATACAGTGTCCACTGTATGGGGAGCATTTGCTTTCAATTAAGCACGCGGAGCGCTTTCAAATTGACCTTTGCGAGTCAAATCGCAGAAAGGTTAGAATACAAAGCAATCGAGGTCGCAGAAGCCGCTGCCGTGATGATGGTTGCATTTATGATGAAGATGGACCTGTTTAGGGGCATGAATGCCCGATCCGCCTCCATATTCCGGTTCCTTGTAATAACCGCCAAATACATTATGCGGAGACCAGTCCGGACTAGCTTTTGGAGCCGGAGGCGACAAAGACTCAAACTCCTTCGTGCCGTAGACAATTTTGCCTCCTACAACCGTGAAGACCGATTCTATTTTTTTAATGGCTTCTTCGGAGACAAGCAAGAAATTATCGGAAAGAAGCGAAAAATCAGCATAATGACCCTCTTTGATTTGTCCTTTTACGTCCTCCTCTTTGGAGAACCATGCATTCCCCGACGTATACATGCGGAGCGCTTCATGCCTTTCTACGCGGTTGGATTCAGGGTAAAGGCTTAGCCCGCCCAAAGTCTTGCCCGTTACCAGCCAGTACAGGGCAACCCACGGATTATAACTTGCCACCCTGGTCGCATCCGTCCCTACGCCAACACGCAATCCGTGCTTAAGCATCTTGGTGATCGGAGGAGCATTTTCCGCCGCTTCGGCCCCGTATCTTTCGACGAAATACTCGCCTTGAAAAGCCATTCGGCTTTGAACGGCGATCGAACCGCCTAATTCCACTACCCGCTCCAAATCCTTCTCTTTGATGGTTTCGGCATGATCGAGAATCCAGCGTAGGTCTTTGAACGGCACCTCTTTATTCACGCGCTCGAATACATCAAGAAAACGGGAGATAGACTCTCCGTACGTTGCATGAAGACGAAACGGCCATCGTTGTTCCACGAGATGCCGGGAGACATCGAATAGTTCATCTTCAAGTACGGCAGGCAGCTCCGGACGAGGTTCTACGAAATCTTCAAAGTCTGCCGCGCTGTAAACCAGCATTTCACCCGCACCGTTATGGCGATAGTAGGAGCTGCCCGTGTACGGCTGCGAAGAAGCGGTCCATGCTTTGAAATCACTCAATTCATTCTTGGGATTCTGCGTGAATAAATTATACGCCGTGCGAACCGTAATCTCTTCGCGTTTATCAAGCTCATCGAATACCTGATAGTCATCGGGATAGTTCTGAAAACCGCCGCCGGCGTCAATCACGCTCGTCACTCCGAATCGATTCAGTTCCCTCATGAAGAGTCGGGTTGAATTCAATTGGTCCTCATAGGAAAGCTTGGGCCCTTTAGCTAACGTCGCATACAAAATAGTGGCATTCGGCCTGGCGATGAGCATTCCCGTAGGATTGCCCTTGCTATCCCTTTGGATTTCTCCGCCCGGTGGATTTGGCGTATCCTTTGTATATCCGATTACTCGCAAGGCGGCTTTATTCAGAAAAGCTTGACGGTAAAGATTGAGAATAAACACGGGGGTGTCCGGGGCAATTCGATTGATTTCATCCAGAGTCGGCATCCGGCGTTCAATAAATTGAAACTCCGTCCAGCCGCCAACAACACGGACCCAATGAGGAGCCGGCGTACGGTCAACCTGCTTCTTCAACATGCGCAATGCATCCGCTACGGATGGCACCCCATCCCAACGAAGTTCAAGGTTATAGTTGAGACCGCCGCGAATGAGATGAATATGGGAGTCGTTTAAGCCCGGTATTAACATACGTTTGTTGGCGTTAACAACCTTCGTGGATGATCCGGCATATTTCATGATTTCGGCATCATCCCCTACAGCCAGGAATTGGCCGTCCTTCACTGCAACTGCCGTTGCCGTAGGATTTGAATCGTCCATCGTTACAATATTGGCATTATGAATGACCAAACTGGCTTCACAATCTATCGTTTTCTTAGACATGATTCCGTTCTCCCTCTCCATTATTTTATTTGCTGTGTAACAAATGTTGGATCCAAGGTATCAACCGCTGGCCCAAAAACATACCGGCGAGACCAAGCAGCCCTAAAAAAGGCGGTGCCGGCGAAGGGATCTTAAGCGATTGAAAAACAATGCCAATTACGATACCTGCAGCTAGAGCCAGTACCATAGACCCCATACTCATTTCTCCCATATTTATTCCCTCCTTTTTCAGCTTCTTGCTAGATGCGTTCTATTCATAAGTCTAAAAGTCAACATTTTTACTAGCAATAAGGCTTTCTCTATAACAACCATAGGAATTATTTATGCAAATACTTTATAGAACTATTGATATATATAGTTTTTATCTATGAAATATATAGAAAACTGAAGATTGTTTGCGTAGTTGCATTTCAATAGACTGAGTACATGCAGCGCGATTTCCAATTTATTGGGACTGTTGTAATTATATTCGGAAAAGGTAGGGATCTTGGTATGTTTAACGGGAAGACGGATTTACTTACGGCTGATAATTCTGCAATCATTCTTGTAGACCACCAGCCTCAAATGCTCTTTGGCGTTCAAAGCGCCGACCGCCAGACCATCATTAACAATACGGTTGGATTGGCCAAGACAGCCAAAGTTTTTAACGCACCTGTCATTCTTACGACTGTAGCAGCGGAATCATTTTCAGGCCCGCTTCATCCGCAAATTCAAGAGGTATTCCCGGATCATAAGCCGATTGACCGAACAACCATGAACTCCTGGGAAGACGAAAACTTCTTGGCAGCGGTGAAGAAAACCGGCCGTAAAAAGCTGATTATCGCAGCGCTTTGGACGGAGGTTTGTCTGGCTTTCCCTACAATTGCAGCAATCAAAGACGGATATGAAGTATACATTGTAACGGATGCTTCCGGCGGGACAACGACGGAAGCGCACGATATGTCCATTCAACGCATGATACAAGCAGGAGCAATTCCGGTAACCTGGCTGTCTGTTCTGCTTGAATACCAACGCGATTGGGCGCGCCAAGAAACCTATGACGCCGTTCTGTCGGTCGCTAAGGAACACAGCGGGGCTTACGGCGCGGGGCTTGTTTATGCCCAAGCGATGTTTGGCGGCCACGGGGGATAGATTAATTTCCATTTCCAAATGGAACGGGCTTAATGCGAGTGGAAGATAGAGAAACGAATATCAGAGGAGTGAAGGTTGAAGCATGGCTAAATTAACAGTCGGAACAGAAAACGGACAACCCATTGAATTGTATTTTGAAGATCTTGGCGCAGGAAAACCTGTGATTTTAATCCATGGCTGGCCACTGAGCGGACGCTCGTGGGAAAATCAAGTTCCGGCGCTTATCGAAGCGGGTTACCGCGTGATTACCTATGATCGCCGCGGATTCGGACAATCTTCCCAACCTTGGAACGGCTACGATTATGATACGTTTGCAGCCGATCTCCATAAATTAATTGAGCATCTGGACCTTAAGGATGTAACGCTGGTCGGGTTTTCGATGGGCGGCGGAGAGGTTGCCCGTTATGTTGGCGCTTACGGAACAAGCCGTGTCAAAAGAGCCGTGCTCGCCGCAGCGGTTCCGCCGTTCTTTTATAAATCTGACGAGCATCCGGAAGGCGGTCTGGATGAAGCCACCATTCAGAGCTTCCATGACGGTTTGAAGAAAGACCGAGTCGCCTTCCTTGACGGCTTCACTCATAATTTCTTTAAAGCTGGGGATAGAACCGATCTCGTGAGCGAGTCTTTCCGTGCTTACAACGTTGATATTGCTTCGTTTGCTTCGCCAAAGGGGACGCTGGATTGCACGGATGCCTTCGGCCGGACGGATTTCCGCGGCGATTTGGCTAAATTTGATATCCCATTGCTCGTTATCCATGGCGATTCCGATGCGATCGTGCCGCTTGAGGTAAGCGGTCAGCTTTCGCACGAAGCGGTTGCGGGCAGTCAACTCGTCGTAATTGAAGGCGGACCGCATGGTTTGAACGCGACCCATTCCGAAGAATTCAATACCGCTTTGATTCACTTCCTTAATACCAAATAAATAAAAAGATGACCCATAAGAAGGATGTTTTTGAGAACAATACCCTCTTGTGGGTCATTCGTATAGTTATGCTTGGCTTCCAAACAGTCTTCGCTGACTTCGGAATTCCAGCGCCGTGATGCCTTCGGTATCTTTAAATATTCTCGTAAAATGCTTCACATTCTCGAAGCCAACCTGATCGCTGATTTCGTATACCTTCAAATCGGAATGCACCAGAAGTTCCTTTGCCTTGTCCAGCCTTAACCGGCGAACATAGTTCGAGAAACTCTCGCCGCTATATTCCTGGAAGGCATAGCTGAAATACGAGTAATTGAGCGAGAAATGGTTGGACACGACTGCCATGTTCAAATCGTCGGCATAATGCGTCTGCAAGTAATTAAGAACCTTTTGCATCGTATTTTGTTCCGTTGGCGCTTGTACTCTCCGATTTTGGATGAACCGATCAAGACTATCGATAAGCTGCTCGACGGCTGTATAATAATCTCCGAAATGATCGAAGTTCCCGATGTGACCAACTTGGGCATACGTCCTTAATTGATCGAGCACCTTATATCCGTAGATGCTGAACAGCTTATCAAACAGCTCTTCGTTGAACAGCTGGCTAATCCGCTCCAGATACCCAATCTCACAGCTGCTAATAATGCGGACATCGAGGATTTGATTAAGAAGCTGTTTGATCTCATCGCCTCTACCCATCCCAAGGAGATTCAATATTCGCTGAATCAACTCAACAGGTACGGCATGCTTCTCATTGCGTTCACTTAAAATGGTATTGTCCAGCACATCGCGTTCCGAAAGCAGAATACCGTACTTCAAGGTTTGCTTCGCTTGGCTGTATGCCCACCTTATCTGCTCGATCCCTTGAACGGAATCGCTCGTTGCAATTCTCAGCTGCGACCCATATACATGCAGCCTCCATTGTTCCGCCAACCGGCAGAACAGTACAGAATCGCGCGCGAGCATAATCGTCCCGCCTTTTCCATCACGCGTGAGCAGCCACTCCGTCTGACCTTGTAACAGCTCCGCAATTTGATTCCTGAAAGTAGCAACATCCGTACTGCCAGCCTGTGATCCTCCATCGCGCCGCATAATCAAGCCCAACGCATATCCTGCATCCAGCCACTTTAAGCCAGCCTGCTTAAGCTTGTTTGGTGTCAACGCATCGCCTGCATCCATCTGGGTCAAATGCAGGGTAACCAGCTCGGCAGCAAAAAGGCTGACATTTTCGCCCGCCTTGTCTGCTTGCTCTTCTCTTACCCTTATATCCAGAATCAACCGCTCCATGACGGCAAACAACTCTTCCCGAACGACCGGCTTTACGAGATAATCCTTCACAGCATAGCGGATCCCTTTCTGCGCGTATGCGAAGTCATTATAGCCCGACAGCAATACAACCTCGGGTTTGACCTGGTGATCCTGCAGCTGCTCTAGCAGTTCGATCCCATCCATAATGGGCATTCGAATATCGGTTATCAAAATATCAGCAGGCTCCTGGCCAAGAAGCTCCAGCGCCTCTTGTCCATTCTCGGCAAATCGGTAGTTGAACCGATCAGGAAACTGCCTCTCAATTACCGATTGCAGGCCCCTCCGGATGATTTTCTCGTCGTCGACGATCAGCAACCTAATCATCGATGTCCACTCCTCCTCCCGTGAGTCTATACGGCAACGTCATGATTATGCGTGTATAGCTTCCTTCCTGACTTTCGATCCGAATCCCGTATTCCGGCCCGTAACTCATCACCAAGCGCTGGTCTACATTACGCAGACCGATTCCGTTGCTGTCCTGGTTATCCTTCCGAACAACCAATTGCCGGACATCCTGGTAAGCGGACTCTTCCATTCGCAGCATTTGATTCAATAAATTCAGCATCCCTTCCGGTATGCCGCAACCGCTGTCCGTGATCTCTATGACACAAGCGTGGCCACGCCTGTCGGCAGAGATTGCAACGACAAGATTTCCGTCGCTGGAATGCATGCGGCTCATCCCATGCTTGATTGCATTCTCGACTACGGGCTGGAGTGACATTTTGAGCGTTTCCTGCTTAAGGCATTCCTGTGCAATCGACAACCGGAGATCAAGTCGTCCATCATAACGGATATTCATGACGGATATATAATGCTGAACCTGCTTAATCTCGTCACTGAGCATGACATGATCCTGTTTCCATTCCATGGAATACCTCATCATTCCGCCTAGCGATGTCATGATGTCCGATATAAGGTACTGCCCTTCAATCTCCGCCAGCATCTTGACATTTTCCAGCGTATTGTAAAGGAAGTGGGAATCTATCTGATTTTTCAGCGCCTTAAGCTCAGCTTCTTTACCCGCCGCATGCCTAGCTGCCTGCTCTTGGATGAGCTCGTTAATCTTCAGAATAAGCTCGCGGTAATGAAAGCCAAGCTCCCCCACCTCATCGCTGCCGGTAATTGGCGGCAGCTCGACGTTGAAGTTACCGCTTCTTACCTGTTGCATCGATTCTCTTAACACCTTAAGCCTGCGCAAAATAAACGCTTGCATGGAGTAAGACAGCACAACGAGAAATGCCACCAGTAACGAAATGAGCACAAGATAACGAACTCTCGAATGATTAATGCCCTCCATCGTGTCCGCGAGACTAACCATATTGACCAAGTGCAAGTCGATTGACGGAATATAGGTCTGAAAGGCCAAGTAGGACTGCCCGCTTACCTTGAATTTAACCGTCTCGTAATCTGTATTACTCGTCAGCTTTACCCTGTTCATTAATTGCTCCGCGCTATGCTGCGCGAACACAGGTGAAGCCTCCAAGCTGTATACCTGTCCGTTCCTTGCTATTACGATCAGTTGGGAGTTATTGTCCTGCACGCTGCTGAATGTTTGAGAAAAGAAATCTGATAGCTGCATGGATATTTCTAGAATCCCGTTATGCGCTCTGTTGTCCGCATATTTGAATTCCTGCAAATACGTCATAAAGGGCTCATTGGGCTGTGGTTCGGAAGGCACGCCGGTGAGGACGACGTCCTCCTGTATCTCCCACAACGGCAAACCGCTCCGCTTCACTACTTCATCATGCCAAGGCTTATCTTCAATACGCGATTCCTGTAGAATGACTGGCCAAATCTCATTCACGTAAAGGTTGTCCGTGAACAGCCGGACATTCGCAATTCGTGGATTGTTAAACAGAAAGTATTGAAAGTTATTGACTACGTCTTTCTTAATGTGAAGAACATGCGCCGCATCCTGAATTTGTTCAATTTGCAGATAATTGTTCATTTCCCGATTGGATAACGCAAGCTGACCGGTCCATTCCATCAGCTCCATATTATTCTCGATGTTTATCTTCTCGATGGCGAGCACATTCTCGTTGTTCTTCGTCAATTCTTCCATCGCCTTGGCGGACTCTTCATTTAGCGTATACCAGGAGAATAGAATAACAGGTATGAAGATGACGAACACAAATGACAGAATCAGTTTGACTTGAAGCGAAAGTTTTAACGTGAATGCACGTATCCCCATTAACCAGCGTATTGCCGCAAATCCCATCTCCAGTTTCACATCCTGCTGCTTCCTCTAAAAGATCTATTGCTTGAACGACGACTTCAGCTTCTCTATATTCCGTTCGTAGGCTGCTTGCCGGCTAGCTGCAATCTCTTCGTACTCGGGATCCTTGGTAATGGTGTTCAAGAATTCGGTAAACAGTTGATCGAATTCAGCATCCGACCCCGACATCAGCAGCTTCGGCAGCGTCTCGGCCCAGAGCCGCGTTTGTTCGCCTTCCGCGATACCTTCCTTCGTCGTCGGGTCTGGATCCAGACTGTCGAACTCGGCCATGCTGATCGTCTTGCCTCTCGTCCAATCGGCAATTTGTTTGGCAGGCTCAGCATCCATCCCCGTCATCCATGCTAGATTCATGTTTGTATCCATCAGCATCCAATACATATAAGAAGCGCCATATTTTTTATCGAACGCTTGGCGGTTGGTATTGAGCAGATTCATCGCCGCTGGCAAGAACTGATCCTTGCCGTCTATCGTGTCGTAGGTAACGCCCTTCTCTCCTAAGTACAGATCCTTGTTCCCCTCTTCGCTGAGCAAATAACTGAGGAAGGCCATTGCCCGCTTTTTATCCTTGACGTTCTTGGAGATGAGCGTCACCGTCCATCCGGAGATGCCGTTGCCTGCAAGCGTTGGCGCATCATGTGCGTCATTCGCAGGACCATCAATCGCGATATATACTTTATTGGGGTCCTTCTGGTATAACATTTGGTTAATCTCTGTAAAATCAGACCATTGATAAAGCATGGCAAAATAGCGGCCCTGCGATATTTTTTCATCCTTTTCCAGCCGCTTTTCGTCAATATAAACATCCGTCGGCATAAGCCCGTCCTCATTTGCTTGACGAAACACCTTCAACCATTTCAAATAGGTTGGATCGCTGCGACGATCATACAGCTTGCCGTTTTTCTGCTTCGGGATCGCTAGGAAATTCTGAAGATACTCGTCCAGCGAATAGTTTCCGGTTTCCGTAAATTCATGAAGGCCAATCGGAATGAGCGGCTGGCCGTCCACCTCAGGAAACTTCTCCTTCGCAGCCTTTAGCGCTCCGAGAAACCCTTCGGGCGTGCTCATATCCGGCTTGCCAAGCGCTTCATACAAGTCTTTCCTGACTACGAAGGTCTGATTAGAGGTGAAGAGCTGACCGTATTTTTGATAATCGGCAGGGGATGAGGATGCATTCGGGTAACCGTACACATTGCCGTTAGACTGTGTGTACCAACTAAGCTTTGCGGGATCTGCGACCTTAAAAAAATAAGGATCATATTCATCCGCTAGCTCATTTAATGGAAGCACCATATCTCCATTGATCATCTTCTGAACGGCATCCTCGTACCAGCCTAGCGTAATGAAATCAGGGAGCGATCTAGCCGACATCATCGTATTAAGCTTCTCGCCGGCGTCGCCGGCGGGCACGATAAAGTTCAAGCTGACGCCCGTCTTTTTCGTTATATAATCGGAAACGGCGTTTCCTCCCCACTTGCTGGTGAACCAATCAAAATTGATATACCAATCAAACGTAATCGGTGTCGTGTCCAGTTTCCAGGCAGGCTCATCCGTAGAAATCTTCTTATGAGAAGCATCTGCCTCCAGTGAATTGGCGTTCGAATTCGTAGGATCTTCAGCAATGCCATTGCCCGAATTGCCAGTGTTAACGGAACAAGCCGCTAACGCCCAACACATCATCAGAACTAGTAATACCATTGCTGATTTAAGCATCTTACCCATTCACTACTCTCCTTTGTCTACATAGCAATTAACTAATTTAGCTCATTATTGTAATATAATACCATAAATTAGTAGGGTGATGCTGTTCATCAGCCTCTATTTTAGAGCTAGTATAAAGGTTATTGCTGGCAAATGAAAGAGATTGCATTCCTATTCAGGGCTACTATTTTTCAGGCTTCGTCTATTCCAACGTCGAATAAGCGAGCACAACAAGGAAATATTTCTTCCTTGGCTCGCTTTGATTATATATGATTAATAATTCGCTTTATTTGATTATTGTTGAAAGAACTCAATACATTTCTGTACGGAAGGATTATTGTAATGATACTTTTTAAAAACAAGCTTTATCTCGCGAAGAGGCGTTGGACTTACAAGACGAATCATTTTCAATTCTTGTCCAGGGAAGCCTTCAATTATAGAGGCAGGTAAAATAGCTACCCCCATCTTTTGCAGTACCATGGAAAGAAGAATTTCCGTAGAGGTTGACTCAAACATGGATAGCAGGTTTTCGGAAATCTTAACACTGGATGCGTGAATATAATCGGTCAAACGCATATCCCCAACAAATAAGGAAGATTCTAAATCCTCCAGCTCATGAAAAGAAATACTGGTTCGATCCGCCCATGGATGATCCTTATAAACGATCAACGCTTGTTCTTCTTTATATAGATGCAGGATATGAATTTCTTTGTTTGGATTATAATGATCGGTAACGCCAATATCGATACTGTCATTCAATAATTGCTGTGTCGTATTCTCCGCACTGGCAAATTTCAATGTAATGTCAGGATGCTGATCATGAAATTCCCGAAAACGGGATGTTAATCTAAAAAAGTTCGTGGGCGAAATGCCTATCGAAAGTTTATTAACCCGAGCGTAACGCAACTCGTAGGTTTCTTTCTTTGATTCTTCAATGAGCCTCATGACGGAAAGAGCTTTTTCATATAAAATTTCCCCGTCAGCCGTAATCTTTACCCCTCTGCCAAATCTCTCAAACAAAGGCGCTCCAACTTCCAATTCCAAAAAACGAATCTGTTGACTTAAAGTAGGTTGAGAAATCAATAAAACATCCGCAGCCTTAGTAAAGCTGCCTTCTTTGCAAATTTGAATAAAACACTCTAATTGCCTGAACACAAAAGATTCACCTCATCCTCTCTTACATAGGAATCCATCTCTTGAATGAATAATCGCGCAGTGGATTTCATATTAGCGGATTTAAGGTATAACAGAGATATATCCCAATATGGAATATGCCCTTCCAATTTGACAATACGCAAAGAATCATCCCTTATACTTTCGAGCAAAGATGTTGGTATAAGAGCCGCTCCAAGTCCATGACGAATCCAATGTAGCAGTACCGAGGTGGAGGATGTTTCTATAATCGACTTCAATGTAAACCCGTAAGAGAAACAATACCTATCAATTAACGATTTGTTCTGTTCTCGGAACATGATCGAATTCATTTGCTTCAAGGATTGGAAAGGAATTGACGTTTGATCGGCCAAAGAATGATCGGAGTGAACCAATAGCGCCATTTCTTGTCTATACAAATGAGTCGAAATCACCGAATCGTCGGAAACCGGATAGGCCGTTATTCCAAAGTCTACTCTTTGCTCCATAACTTTTTTCTCGGCATTCTCTATATCCATAATTCTTAATAGAATATTCGGGTGCTTCTGGTGAAACTTCATGAAGAAAGGAGCTAGATATTCAAGCTCAGCAGGACAACAGCCAATAGCAATCGTTTCTCCGAATCTATCGTTGCGGCCATCTATTTCATTACGCGCTTCTTCAAGAAGATTCATAATAGCATTGCCCTTATTCAAAAGAATTTTTCCGGCTTCCGTTATTTCAACCCCTCTACTTACCCGATCGAACAATTGAATATTGTACTCACCCTCCAAAACCCGAATTTGCTGACTTAGCGTAGGCTGAGTCACGCCTAATTCTTCTTTCGCTTTTGTGAAGCTTCCTGATTTGCAAACCTGAATAAAGTATTCAAGCTGGCGCAATTCCACGGCGTATTCCTCCTTAGTCCATTCAGATTCGCTCCATGCATGGTTGCCTTCCGAGCTATCCTTCATTCATGTTTTTCAGCTCCAACCCCTCATTAAACATTATATGAAAGAACCAGTCCTGTAATATATCCGCTAGATTTCAGGTTAAGGTTGCTGGATTTTAGGGTTGGTCCCGCAAAAGAAAAAGCCACTCCGCAAGAGTGGCTTCCTTAATCTAGTTCATTCCAACCGTCTGCACCGCGGATGCAGACTCCCCCTGCTGCCGAGGCAGCTTGCGGCGTCGGATCCAGCGCGTCCCAACAAGAATGGCGCGGAACAGTTCATCTAGCAGCAGGCCAGCCAATACCCCCATAATGCCCATATCGAGCACTACGCCAAACACATAGGCCCCGCCTGTTGCGAAGATCCACATGCCCAGCATGCTGCTCATGGCCACAAACTTTGCTTCGCCAATCGCCGTTAGGGACTGGATGAAGGAATACGTCCATGTCCGCATCGGCTGCCAAATCATGCACCAGAAGAACAAAGGCAGCAGGATGCCGGTTATCTTTTGGTCCGACGTAAACCAGCCGATTGTTGTATGCCCAAAAGCATACAGCAGCACGGCCAGCGTAAAGGTTGGCACCATGCCGATCATGGCAGCGCGGTACGGAGCCCGGTAGACATCGTCATACTTTCTCCCGCCGTACAGCTGACCGCATTGAATCTGGACGGCCATTCCGATGGAATTGCCGATCAGCCAGGGCAGCTGCTGGATAATATTGAAGTAGGAGAATGCCGCCAGCTGCGCCGCCCCCATCGATGAGACGATTGCCAGCGTGACAATCTGCGAATACCCCCAGGACGCTGCATTTCCCAGGTTCGGCAGGCCAATGCCAACCATCTCCTTGAGCAGCGGACGGTCAAACCCGCGCCAGTCGCTCCGCTCAAACGGGCTTGGGAAAGAGCGAAGCAGGAGCCATACGCCCACCGCGCACGCAAGCAACCGGCTGATGATCGTCGAGATGCCTATCCCCTCTATCCCCATCTGCGGGAAGCCCAACTCGCCAAAGATAAACACATAGTTCAGCAGCACGTGAACCACGTTCATTCCGATTGCGATCATCATCGGCCCGCGCGTATTGCCGGTGTTCCGGATCATCACGGTCAGCATCATATTAAGCTCCGTCAAGAGAGAGCAGCCGCCGATAAAGGCCATATAAGTGGTCGCCTGCGGCACCACTTCGGCAGGCGTCCCCATTAGACGCACGATAGTTCCCGAGCCAAAAGCAAACAGCAGGCTAACCAGGACTCCGCCAATCAGCCCGACTTTAATCGCCATCGCCGCGGCGCGTCTCGCCGTATGGGGATCGCCCGCTCCCCATCTGCGCGCGATTACGATCCCTGCCCCGCCGTTAATAAGCACAAAGATTGTAAGCAGGGAACGCATCACCTGATTGGATACGCCTACCGCAGATACCGCATTATCTCCCAAACGGCTGACCATCAGGGAATCAACGGTGCCCATCAGAAACTGTAAAATCAACTCGATAGCGATAGGCCATGCGAGCGTGTATAAAGAAATGGATCTGTCTGTTTTTACCTGAGCCATCGCTTCCCGTACCTCCCAGTTTTATTTAATCCATTTTGCTCCAACTATCCGATATCCACTGGGGCGTTTATGTGTGATAACATTAACCAATATAGAACGTTCACGGGTTAATGTCTTAATGCTTCTTGTTGTTTATTATTCCGATCTTGCTAATCTGATGGCTGGAGGCAGCACCTATGCGAAGTGATTTATGGGAAAATACCGTTATGACCGATCCGGCTCTGCCGATCAATGTGTTCCATCCGACCTTTGGTATCGGATGCTCCCTGCCTCTCCACTGGCATGAGCATTTCGAGCTGATCTACGTCGAAAGCGGCGAGGTTCTCTACACGATTGGCGGACAGCCGTTCCCTACCAAACCGGGCGACATGCTGTTCGTCAACAGCGGCGAGCTTCATTCGGCAGCCTCGCTTAACCCGAACGAGCCTTTTACGGTATACGCGCTTGTGTTTAATCCATCCATACTAGGCCTGAAGGAACCGCATATTGTTGATCTGGTCGCTCCTTACACGAACGGCATGTCCATGATCGCGAGCCGCATTGAACAGACAGATTCGCTGTACCCGCTGCTGAAGCAGACAACGCTGCGGCTAGCCGGAGAATTCGAGCAGAAGCCCCGCGGCTATGAGCTAGCTGTCCGTTCCTACTGCCAGCTGCTCTTCACCTGGCTGAGCCGGGAATTTACCGTCATGCAGCGCAGCGACACCGAGATGAACGCGTTCCGCGCGAGGACCAACCGGTTCAAGGAGCTGCTCACCCGTCTGGAATCCGACGTGGCCGAGCGCGTAACCGTCGAACAGGCAGCCTCTTTTGTCCATATGAGCCCGTATCATTTCTGCCGCATGTTCAAGAAGATAACCGGCCAGACCTTCGTGCAATACATGAATCTTAACCGCATTAACAGAGCCGAATATTTACTGAAAAACACCGCCATGAGCGTCACGGACATCGCAGCCGAGATCGGCTGCAGCAGCATTAACAGCTTCTCGAAGCTATTTCGACAGCTGCGGGGCGTCTCGCCGCGCGACCTTAGAAAGGGGCAGACAATATGAAAAAAGTAACCGCTTTCCCATTAGCGGGACATTTGCTGTCAACAACGGGAGGCAATCTGGTTATGGCCGAGTGGACGGCAGAGGGCTGCACTGAAGGGGCGGAGCCTATGAAAATCGCTCCGCTGCACATTCATCGCGAGGATGATGAGGCATGGTACGTACTGGAAGGAACTCTTGCCTTCCGGATTGACGACCAGACGGTGGAGGCGAACGCAGGCGACGCCGTTATGGTGCCCCGGGGAGCCGCCCATACGTACTGGAATCCAAAGGCCGAGTCCGCACGTTACCTTCTAATCATGACGGTCCGGATCAGCGAATTGATTGAAGCCATCCACGCCGCCCCGGATCGCAGCCCGGAAGGGCTGCGAAGGCTATTTGAAAAGTATGAAACCGAATTCATAGGATGGTAACGGTTTATAAAGAGACAAGAAAGAGTTGTTTGAGCACGAAAAAGCAGACGGGTTCCCGCCTGCTTTTTCGTGCTGTCCTTATCAATGCTCTTCCGCCAAGCCAATATTCACTGGCCCCCGCGCTTGCCGCATCTAGTTTACGTAACGTTTGAAATGACTCGTTCTGCGAACAAGCCTGCAGTGCGACATATAGAGGCGCGTGCTTTTCTTTTGCGTGTGGCTTTTGTAATCCCTTCTCCTAATACAGACGTAATGCCGCTTCGATAAGGAATACACGCGAAAGCCTCTGCGGATGCACCGCCCGACCCAGCCGGAATCCGAGCCGACCTTTTTGAATTCGGGAAACGGGACGCGCTTCCAGACCGACTTCCGAAAGACCAGCGTGCCGCCCTTGATGCTGCGCGAGTACTTCTTTTCTCCGCCCCTGCGGAAAACCATCAGTGAGCGATAGGCCTCGAAATAAATGTAGGAGGTATGTTTGCCTACGATAGACGCCTTGCCGCTCTTGATGGCACGCGCGGCTTCCCGCAAAAATTTGGGCCCGTAATAATCGTCATCGTCAAACTTGGCGATGATGCCGCCCTCGGCCATATTGATGGCGTAATTCAGGCATTTGCCAAGCTTGTATTTCTGGGGGAGCTGAATAACCCTTACTTCGTTCTCCGGGTATTGGTTTGCCCGCTCCTGATATTGTTCGATATCCATCTTGTCGTCATTCAAGACGATAATCATTTGTTTGTCCTTCCAAACCTGCCGATCGTAATTATCGAATACATTATCGATGAATTGGGATCTCATCGTACACGCGATTACGGTGATCATCTTACTTATCATCTCCATTCGGCGCAGCCAGCAGCTTGGCCTCGCGCCGGTTCCATAATGTATTTTTTTTGATTTTGTACAATTTTCCGTCGATGATTTTCTCATACAAACTTAAGAAGCGATCCGTCATGATTAAATCGGAATAGCGGCTTCTGGCGTAACGTCTGCATTCGCTGGCTTTGGGCAGCCTCTTCTTGCGGTATTTAATCTTCATCGCCATTTCGGATGTCGTTTTGCATAAGAGCTGAGGCATTCCTTTAAGCACCTCGGCAACGCCGCCTTTGTTGAAGCCTAGTACGGGCGTGCCGCTGGCCAGCGATTCAATGAGGACCAGTCCGAAAGGTTCATCCCATGTCGACGTGAACAGGACGCAGCTTGCGTTGGCGAGCAGCTCGCGTTTGCGGTCTCCGCCGACGGGGCCGATATAGCTGATTTTACTGCCGAGATGAGGTTTGATTTTAGCATTGAAATAAGCCTTGTCGTTCAGCGTGCCGGCAATAATGAGCCGCATACCCGTTTTTTTGGCAACTTTAATGGCAAGGTGTACACCTTTTTCCTTAATTAATCTTCCCATGAAGAGCAGATAGTTTTGCTTGTCTTTCGTGTAGGTGTAATCCTCCATGCGGATGCCGTTATGGACGGCATAGCCCTTTCGTTTCCCGTATTTGCGGAGAATGAATTTGCTGACGTATACCCGAAGCTGCACGTCTCCCTTGATCCCTTTGGAATGGGAGTTGCTTATAGTCGGAATAGGCGGATTCGCTTTCGCAACGATGCCGTAATGATCGTGTATGATATCCACGTCGGGCGGAAGGTTTTTAATAATAAAGTCCAGCTGCTTTTTCGGATCATCCGACTCGTATTCGAACGTTTGGGTCGCATTCGAGGTTGATCCTTTCTTGGCAAACAGAAACACTTCATGCCCCCGGTTGACCAACTCTTCCGTTAAATAATGCACGTCGCGCTGCGTGCCCCCGTAATCCTTCGGAGGTACAGGAATCGTATTCGTCGATATTTGAGCAATTCTCAAATGTCTCTCAACTCCTTAGGTCCAATCTTCCCATAGGCATTCCTTGTAGGATATGAATGGACTCCTGCGCAGGGCACGGCGCTTGCACCATTATCAGCCACCTACTTTATACCGCGTACAGTATACGCCCATACCAAGTGTAAGCCTTTTTAATAGAATAGTAGAAGTTGATAGAAAGAGGTGAGAAGCTGTTGAAGGGATTGATTCTCTGTGCGGGGAAAGGAAGCCGTTTATATCCGTTTACCAAAAATCGGCCGAAGACGCTTATACCCGTTACAAATACGCCCCTGTTGCAATTATCAATCATGAAGTTAATGGAGCTTGGAATAGATCGTATCGGCATCGTCATCCATCCATCCCAAGAAGCCGACATTCGCGCGCAATTCGGCGAGGGAGAGGCGTTTGGCATTTCGATTACGTACATTTATCAGCATGCACCGAAAGGAATCGCGAACGCGCTCAAAAATGCGGAATATTATTTATCGGGCGAACCGTTCCTGCTTCTTCTGGGAGATAATCTGATTTCCGCTCCGTTATCCGATCTGAAGTACGATGTCGAGCATGGCGGTGTACAAGCGTCCTTATTGCTTGCGGAAGTTGCGGACCCGCAGGATTACGGCATCGCGGAGATCCAGGATTCGCGAATCATAGGTCTGGAAGAAAAACCGGTACATCCGAAGTCGAATTTAGCGGTTATAGGGGGTTACGCGTTTACGAAGGAGATCTTTGGAGCCGTGAACAAAATTACACCCTCTAAGCGTGGCGAGTACGAAATAACGGATGCGATTCAGTGGTTGATCGAGCAGCGTTACGACGTCGCTTACCGCGTGACCGACCAATTGAACATCGACGTGGGCACGAAGGATCGATGGCTGCTGGCCAATCGAAAACTGCTGGAAGCCGAAGCCCTGCAGAAACGGGTTCACGACTCCGTCCAGATGGAGCGCTGCACAATCGTAGAGCCGGTATCGATTGATAAGGACTGCGTGCTGAAGGATTGCCGGATTGGCCCTTACGTTTCGGTGGGTGCGGGATCCAGACTGGAAAATTGCCAAATCGAGAGCAGCATTATTTTGAATGGAGTTCATATGAAAGATCTCCCGTTCCCTATTAAAAATGTTATTATCGGCGAACATTCCATTGTCGCCGGGGGACTGATGGATAAAGAGGTGAAGGAGCCTTGAAAATTCTGATTATCGGCACGGGCTATGTTGGAGCCACGACCGCAATGGTTTTTGCCGAGATCGGCTGGCAGGTAACCGGACTGGATATCGATGCTGGCAAAATCGAACGGTTAAAGAAGGGACAACTGCATTTTCACGAGCCCGGCCTTGAAGGCCTGATTGCCAAGCATGTGCAAAGCGGCCGTTTGCGGTTTACGACTAATAAAGAAACCGCCATTAAAGAGCACGACGTTATTTTCCTTTGCGTAGGAACGCCATCGCTGCCGGATGGAAGCGCAGACCTGCGCTACGTTGGGCAAGCCGCCGAGGATATCGGGCGTTTGATGAATGGCTATAAACTTATTGTCACTAAAAGCACCGTACCGGTCGGAACGCAAGAGCTGATTAAGAAGTGGATAGAAGCAGCGCAGCAAACGGCCTATCCCTTCGACGTCGCTTCCAATCCCGAATTTCTGAGGGAAGGCAAGGCCGTCGAAGACGCTTTGCGGCCCGACCGCATCGTAATCGGTACCGATAGCCAGCGGGCAACGGAGCAGCTTAAGAAGCTGTATTGGTCTTTTGCCTGCCCTTGGATTTTAACGACGCCAAGAACCGCGGAGCTTATCAAATATGCATCCAATTCGTTTCTCGCAACGAAAATATCGTATATGAACGAGCTTGCGAGACTTTGCGACGAGCTGGAGGTCAACGTAAAGGAGATTGCAGAAGGAATGGGCCTTGATCCCCGGATTGGGCCAAGCTTCCTGCAAGCCGGCCTGGGGTACGGAGGTTCCTGTTTTCCCAAGGATGTCTCGGAACTCGTTACGACTTCGGGAAAGCATCACGTAAATCTTCGTATCTTGGAGGGAGTCATAGAAGTCAATCGCACGCAGCACGCTTATTTACTCGACAAGGCGCGGTCGCGCCTTAGCGGATTTACGGACAAAACGGTTGCGGTACTGGGGCTGGCATTCAAGCCGGATACGGACGATATTCGGGAAGCGCCTGCTTTACGGATCATCGATCAATTGTTACTCGAGCAGGCCAACGTGCAGTTGTATGATCCCATTGCGTCTTTACCGGCTCATGCTTCCTACAAGGCGGTTAAGGCCTGTTCCTCAGCCGAAGAAGCCTTGAGAGGCGCGGATGCGATTATCCTATGCACGGAATGGCCCGAATTCGGACAGCTCGATTGGAAGAAAGCGAAGAAGCTTCTCGGGCAGCCGAACTTCTTTGACGGACGCAATATGACGGACGCTAAACGGCTGCGCGCTCTCGGGTATTATTACAAAGGCATCGGCAGCGGTTATTGATTCGTTTTTTCAGATAAAGAAAGGCTGGCCTCCAAGTCCAATGACTTGAGGCCAGCCTGCTATTTTACGTCCTAAATAATTTCGAGATCGTCAATTCCCGGCATTGGCGGATGAGCCGCATGCGGCTCCAGCTGATACCAGTACGCGACGGATGCGATGTCGTCCTGAAGCGGCAGATAACGCCCATGCGAACGCCAGCCAAGCGCTTGGATCGTTACCCTCAGATCATCCTCGAAGCGGATCGGATCCATCACATGGAACCGGTACATGCCAAAGCGCTGATTCGCCTTGTACAAGCCGTCAGCCTTAATCGCCTGATGCATCCCGAGGAATGGCGTGGAATACGTCACATACTGCCCGTTCATGTCCCAGTTCCAGGCACCGCCGAAGTAATCCTCCGTCCCCGTGCTGCAGATCGTCGGATATTCCTTGTCTCCGTCCATGTAGAACTTAACCTCTCCCTCGCCCCACCAGTTGTTGCTGTTCACCTGCCAGGCGAGATAGGTACCGACGTAATGCCCTTTACCTTTAATGCCGTCAACAATCGTATGGACATCCTTGTACGGGACCGGATTGCTGCGGCGCCACTGAGCGTGGAAATACGCCATATCGTCCGGAACGTCCGTCAGCGTGTAGTTGATCTGATAATACAAGACCGTCGATTCATGCGACAGATTCTGCATGACGATCCGCGCCTTTTTACGGAAAGGCATTTCCCAATAGCTGTTAAAGCCGCCCGCCGGATTAACCGAAATCGGAAGCGAGTTCACAAGCGCGCGTTCGCCCCAGCCGTTGCAGAAGAAATCTCCGACCGGCACGTACACGGAAGGCTCCTCTTCCTCATCCCAATAAATTTTGAAGATTAACGATCTTACAACCTGATGCGAGCAGGTCAGCCAAATATTTTGGATGACGCCCGGCCCGTCGATAACCCCCATCGTAAACTCCTGATGACCCGCGATGCTGACCGAAGGGGATACCTTCCAGCCAACGCCTAGGTCACGGGCGGCTTGAGCTCCCGTCCCGTCCGATGCCATGGCGCCTTTGCCCTTCTCGCCCGTAAAGTTTTCCGGGGAAATCGATCTCGATACCGCATTCGAAATTCTCGCCAAATTGCCAAGTCCCATACCTAATCCGTTAAAAGCGTTCATGTAATTGAGTAGCCTCCCAGGATATAAATTGCAGGTGGTCTTGCCCGCTTACGCCCTTACGCGTTTACGGCTTCCGTGACGTCGATTGCCTTGATCGTTACCTTGGAGGCTTGGAGTCCCTCCGCCGCTGCCGTGACAACAATGTCCCCGGCTTCGGTTGTTGCTCTTACATAAGCGAGAAGCTTGCCGCGATGGGCTTTGCGAACCCGCGAGCTGAACGGCTCCAGATCCTGAATATCGCCATTTTCCATCCCGATAATTTCACCCGGACCTTCTATCGTCAGAGCAATCGGATGCTCGGCTAGATATACGGGACGACCCTCGCCATCCGTAATCTGAATCTCGATATGCGCAAGATCCAGTCCGTCGGCCTGAAGCCCGGCAGTGTCCGCATGCAGCTGCAGCGAAGCAGCCTCGGTTACCGTGTTTAGGACGCAGGAATACGACTCGCCATCTTTTCCTTTCGCCACCGCTTCCAAGGTTCCTTCTGCATAAGCCGTCTCCCAAGTCAGGTACAGCTCCGGCGCATCCGCCAGCTTCTTCACGCCAAGCGACCGGCCGTTCAGGAGCAGCTCCACCTCTTCGCAGTTCGTATGGCAGCTCACTTTTAGCTGGTCTCCCGCTTCCCAATTCCAATGCGGTACGCCGCCGGTCCATCTTCTCGAGCCCTTCTCGGAATCCTCCGCCTTGATTGCGGCAAGGAAAACAACCGGCTTGTCGCTCCATAAGCTTTGGCGGTAATAATAGCTTGTTTTCTTGAAGCCCGCCGTGTCCATGAATCCGGCTCCGGCTACGCGCACCGGCCAGCCTTTGGCCTCGCCCAAATAATCGATGCCGGTCCAGATGAACTGCCCGCTGATCGCATCGTTATCCCGAACCGCCAGCCAAGCCTGCAGGCTTGAGCCGTTTTCGCTGCCGTAGGTTACCCGGTCCGGGAATTTCCGGAGATCCTCCTCGTACAGATGCTCCTTGTAGTTGTAGCCGACAATGTCGAGCGCTTCCGCGTAACCGGTCAGGTTGGACAGCTCCGGGAAAGCAAGCGCAGCCGTTACCGGCCTTGTCGCATCGCATTCCTTGACCGCTTTCGCAAGCTTTCTGGCGATAACCGCAAGACGCTCCGCATTGGGCTTATTCGGATCGTATTGACGCTCCGCCGCCGGTTTGTTGGCATCGTTGTTACCGGTCATCGTTTCGAAATAAGGATGGCAATACGGGTCATTCGGATAGTCCACTTCATTGCCGATACTCCACATAATGATCGACGGATGGTTGCGGTCGCGAAGCACCATTTCCTTCAAGTCGATCTCTCCCCATTGCGGGAAATCCTCGTAATAGCCGAAATGCTTCGGCGGATACACGTTATGACCCGTCGACCATTTGTTCTTCACGCCTTCCCATTCGTCAAACGCCTCGTCAATAACGAGGAAGCCCATTTGATCGCATAGATCCAGCAGATTGGAGGCCGGCGGATTATGGCTCATCCGGATCGCGTTGCAGCCCAATTCCTTCAGCGTTTCAAGCCTCCGGACCCAGACTTTGGCCGGAACGGCAGCGCCTAGAGCGCCTGCGTCGTGATGCACGCATACGCCTTTCATTTTCATATTCACGCCATTAAGGAAGAAGCCGTTCGCCGCATCGAATTCGAACCAGCGGATACCGGCCGGCGTCTCGACATGATCAACAAGCTCGCCATCCCGCAGGATCTCCGTTCTTACCGTATAAAGATAAGGACTGTCCGGCGACCAAAGCTTTGGATTTGCAACAATCAGCGTTTGCTCCGTTTCTTTCGAGGAGTCGCCCGGCACGGACATGCTGCTATGCACCGTCTGCACCACTTGCCCCGCTTGATCCAGAAGAGTGTTCTTTATTTCTACCAGCTCTTCCTTGGCTGAACCGTTCGCCACTTTCACATTAACCGCTACCTCGGCCTGCTCTTGCGATACGACGGGCGTTGTCACAAACACGCCGTACGTATCGATATGAACCTGATCGGTAACCGTCACGTATACATCCCTGTAAATGCCCGATCCGGTAAACCATCTGGAATCCGCGATATCCTTATGGTCAACCTTTACCGAAATGATCGTTTCCTGATCTCCAAACGAGACGAAATCCGTTATATCATAAGTAAAAGAGCTATAACCGTACGGCCGTTTTCCGATATAATAACTGTTGCACCATACTTGCGAATTGTTGTAAACGCCTTCAAAAGTGATGTAAACGCGCTTGCCTTGAAGATTCGAAGGGAGAGTTACCGCTTTTCTGTACCAGCCGATCCCGCCCGGCAGATAGCCTGTTCCGCTGGAATGCTCCTCCGAGAACGGCTCTTCCACCGACCAGTCGTGAGGAAGAGTAACCTGACGCCAATCGGAATCGTCTAAACCTTTATACCAGGCACGAGGCTCATCGCCTCTGTGAAATTTCCAATTCAAATTAATATTGTTAATGATACGTACCTTATTCATCTGCTTTCCCCTTTCGCATACCCTTAATTGCGATTCACCTAGATTATAGAGCTATAATAGGGAATATAGAATGAATCAAATTGCTGTAAACATACACAAAATTGTTGTTCCGGGAGTGACGCTTGTGATCAGTATATCCGGTGATGCCCACAGCTGGCAGGAGCGCGGAATTGAAGATAAAGAGCAATTTCTGGCCGTTAATTGGTGCGGCTACCAAAGGCTCCAGACAAGAAGCCTGTCACGCAATCGCGAGCATGGGCGGGTAGATTTTCAACTGATCTATATAACGGGCGGCAAAGGGCGCTTTCGATTCCATAACGAGACGATCGAGGTTCCAAGCGGCAGTCTGGTCGTCTACACGCCGGGGCAGCCGCAGCATTACAGCTATCAAGCCGAGGATGGCACGGAGGTCTATTGGATTCATTTTACCGGGTACAGCGCTTACGATTACCTGCAGCAATTCGGCCTGCTGACGCAGCCCGTTCATACAGTAGGGATAATAGACGACGTAACCGCCTTGTTCAAAAAAATTATCCAGGAGCTGAACAGCCACCGTCCGCTGGGCAGTCATATGGTTAACGCTTATTTGCTCGAGATGCTTACGCTGCTTGGCAGAAGGCTGCAAACGGCGGAAGAACCGGGAGCGCAGGGACGGCATCCCGATATTAATCAGATGATTGCTTTTATCCATGAAAAATACAGTGAAAGCCTCAGCATCTCCGACCTGGCAGGCGAATGCTCCTTGAGCGTATTCCGCTTTATTCACAAGTTCAAGGAAGTGACCGGCATGACGCCAATGAAATATATTACCGAGATTCGGATAAACGAAGCAAAAAAGCTGCTGTCCGAGTCCTCGCTTCATGTGAAGGAGGTCGCAGCGGTTGTAGGCTATGATAACCCGCTGTACTTCAGCCGGATATTCCGCAGCACCGTAGGCATTCCGCCAAGCGAATACAAGAAGCAATTCCAATGAGGGAATCGGCATGAAAAAGCCCTGCTCCGGGAACAGGAACAGGGCGGACATTATTCTATGGCCGAGCGCGAGATGATGATCTCGTACGGATAGCCGGGAATTACGGATCTCCGTTCTTGCGATCCCGCTATCGTGATGATAAACGGAGCAACCTCCGCTTGAGTCTGCGTCGGAAACCAGGACCGATCCAGCGAGGCTACGATAAACAGGCCATGCTCATCTCCAACGGGTTGGAAATCCGTGCCGTTGCCGCGCCACGGATCAAGGCCCAGCTCCTCCCGGCAATACCGAACAACCTCCGGCACGTCTTCTACCGGCATGCCCAGCTCGCTGATACCTAGTACATCCTGAATGGAGAACGTTCCCTCCGCTTGGCTGGCAAGGTTATGCCGTGCGATAAATTCAACGATATTGCCCGCGGCATCGTAGAAATAACAGGCATGAGCGTTCCAATCTTCAAAGCGGAAAATCTCCTCCTGCCCGTCGCTAAGCGTCCGGGTTCGTTCACGCACAAAGCGAACCGCCGATTCCAGCTTATTCTCTTCAATATTAAAGGCAAAATGATAGACCTTGCTTTCATTAGCCTGCTTAAAGGTTAATCGCGTGTGCCCGGCCATTACGGTGAAGGAGTCATCTGCTTCCTCTATTAATGGCATGCCCAGCAACCCGGTATAAAAGCTCTTTTGCTCCGGTAATTTCTGCGTATATAGCTCTAACCGTTGGATGATCATTCGACTCTCTCCTTCCATACTCATCACAAGTTGGTCTTCTGTCAATTAAGTAGACACTTATTTATGAAACTTGGAGCTGCTGGTAGACTGTATGAAATGCAGTATAATGCGGCCAAAATGAGCCAAAGCCGCTGATCCGTTGTATTTTTTACAGTATATTTCCCCTTATTGGGCACTTTCTATCGGTTTGGTGGCATATATCCTGCATAATGTACAACATATCTCTACTTCATTAGCTAATGGTGTTCCCTATGTTGTATTTCATACAACGTAGGGAACACCACGGGGCGATAAGTCTTCCCTTCCTACTCCCGTTCGTATTTCACCAGGTTAAATCCTTCAAATTTCAGCGTTAGCCCGCCGTCAAGATCCCCAAGCTGCTCCACGGGAATAAAGGCGCTGTTTCTGCCGTTCCCGTCATTAATCGGAAGCTTGATGCCGTTATCGGCATAATAGTCCGGCATAAACAAAACGGTGCTGAAGGAATGATCGTCATTAAAGATAGCATCGGTCACAAAGCTGCCTTTGCTGTACAGATAAGTAGGGTCAAACTTTAACTCGATATAAATATTATCCGAATTCTGGGGCGGGTTGTACCACGCAACCGTCTCCAAGTAGATCTTCGTATGATTGCGGTTATAGATAAGCTTGTGCAGCCGGAACACCTCGCCTTGCTTCTTCGGCATATAGGCCGGATCAATCCGGAAATCCAGCTTCACCGACTGCTGCTGCCCCGTAATCCGGTAGCCGTTCCGCGCAAATATATGATCCTCGATGGCAGCCTGGGAATATCTCTCCTGAAGCATCGCGTGTACCGTTAGCAGCAATGGCGTCAGCATAAAAGCGATCAGCAAGGCTGCAAGGCTTTTGACGGTAAAGATCCGTTCAAGCGAATAACCGCGTATGCGAATGTTCACCTTCCTCATAACCTCCTTCGGCTCTTATTCTCTTCCTTCTATTGTACTCGAGCATTGGCCTCTAAATATGCATGCTAGTAAAATTTAACCTTTCTTATAGAACAAGGTGAAACGGCTTCGCCGTCCTTAGGCAAAAAAATCCTGAAAGGACTTTCGTCCCTTCAGGATTTTGATCATTTATTTTACCGCGCGGAAGCGGAATACCTTGCTCGAATAATCGCCATGGAACAGAGGTGCCTGAATGCCGGCATGCATCAGCTCGTCGCCGCCAAATGCGCCTTCTTCTCCGTCGAGTACATAGTCGAAGTTCGGATCAAGCCCTTTCAGGCGGAGGCGGTCCAGCTTCTGATTAGCCTCTTGAAGAACGGACACGTAAACGACAAACGCTTCGCTCTTGTCTTTGGAGACAAACATCCAAGCCGTTTCATTGCCCTCAAACGGGCTAAGCAGACGGTAGAAGTCGCCGAATTGCACCAAAGGACGAACCTCTTTGTACAGGGCAACCTGCTTCTTCACGGCTTCTTTTTCTTCTTCCGTAAACACGGTGAGGTCCAGCTCATAGCCGAAGTTGCCCGACAAAGCTACGTTGCCGCGAGTTTCAAGGGAGGCTTTACGGCCAACCTGATGGTTCGGAATCGCCGATACATGGGCGCCCATCGTGCTGATCGGATAAACGATGCTTGTGCCGTACTGGATTTTCAGACGGGATACCGCATCGGTGTTATCGCTGGTCCAGGTTTGCGGCATGTAGTACAGCATGCCCGGATCGAAACGTCCGCCGCCGCCCGAGCAGCTCTCGAACAGAATATGAGGGAACGATGTCGTAATCGTCTCGAGCACTTCATACAGTCCCAGCATGTAGCGGTGAGCCGTCTCGCGCTGGCGGTCAGCCGGCAGGAGAGCGGAACCGATCTCCGTCATGTTGCGGTTCATGTCCCATTTCACGTAAGTGATTGGCGCGCTCGACAGGATATCCGATACGGTCTTCACGATGTAGTCTCTAACATCCTGACGGGAGAAGTCCAGAATGAGTTGATTGCGGCCTTGCGATCTGCGGCGGCCTTCCACATGGAGGCACCAGTCCGGATGCGCCTTGTACAGCTCGCTCTCCGGCGAGATCATCTCCGGCTCAAACCACAGGCCAAACTGCATATCCAGGCGTTTTACCCGCGCAACCAGATCCTCGAGTCCGTTCGGCAGCTTGTTACGGTCAACAAACCAGTCGCCAAGCGATGTTGTGTCCGCGTTCCGTTTGCCGAACCAGCCGTCGTCGAGAACAAACATTTCGATGCCAAGCTCTTTGCCCGCTGTAGCGATCGCTCCGATTTTGTCCGCGTTGAAGTTGAAGTACGTCGCTTCCCAGTTGTTGACGAGAATTGGACGGGTCTTGTCGCGGAACTCCCCGCGAACCAGTCTTGTGCGATAAAGCTCGTGGTAAATGCGGGACATGCCGCCAAGTCCGTCAGGCGAGAACACCATAACCGCTTCCGGCGTTTGGAACTGCGCTCCGGCTTCCAGCTTCCAGTTGAAGTCGAATGGATTAATGCCGATAAACAAACGAGACGAATGGTATTGATCGACTTCAACACCCGCAATAAAGCTGCCGCTGTACACAAGGTTAACGCCGTAAACATCGCCATGATCCTCGGTTGCGCCTTCGCTGAGCAAGGCGAGGAACGGATTTTGCATATGGCTGGAGGAACCGCGGCGGCTCTCGACGGATTGCATGCCTGGCTCAAGCTTCCGCTTGTGCACGTAACGCTCGCGCGCCCATGCGCCGGACAATTGCAGCATTTCGAAACGGTCATGGACAAAATCAACGCTCATGCTAAGCGCGCGCTGCAGATCCAGCGTCATCTCGCCGCTATTAACGAATTTCACGGAACGCGTAATCGCGTCAAGATCCTCGAATACGGTATAGGACAATACCGCCGTAAGACCGGTCAGGTCATCCTTCAGAGTCAGCTCAAGCGTCTGTGCTTCCGAGTCCGACTCGACATAAACAGCCGGCAGGCCTTCGAGCTTCTTCTTCCCGCTGTAGATTTCATGGGATTGATAAGTCAATTCCAGAATCGTCGAGCCGTTAGGCAGCTTCACTTGGTAGGCCGGCGAACGGAAATCGGTTGCTCCATAGGAAGGATATTCCTGCGGCAAAGCATCGAGCGACAGATCCAGCTGGTTTTGGTCCGGATTCGGGCTGAACGAAGCTCTTTCTTTGATTTGGAGAAGACGGTTAAGCTGCAGGCCTCTTACCTTCTTGCCCCAATAAATGTGAGCGGGATAACCCTGCTTCAAAATTTGAAACGCGTAGCTTGTGTTCTTGGATTGCAGATGAAATACGCGGGATTCCTGATCGAAAATAATAGCCATTGTTGTGTTCCTCCTCATATTCTCATAATGTAATAAAAAATTACCGGCTCGTTCCGCTGCTCTCCCTAACGATCAGCTTTGTGTTAATCGTAATATGCGAGGTGATGTCTCTTCCCTCTACTCGTTCAAGCAGCAGCTGCACGGCCGTCCGGCCCATCAGTTCAGTGTGGACGCGCACGGTTGTAAGCGGCGGCGTAAGGAAGGCCGATACCTCAATATCGTCGAAGCCGATGACCGCCATATCCTCCGGAACGCGAAGACCGCGTTCATGAAGGGCGCGAAGCACGCCAACCGCCATCGGATCGCTGGCAACAAAGCAGGCCGTAGGCCGGTGCCCGTCGTCCAGCATCCGAAGCATGGCTTCATATCCGCCATTCGACGACCAATCCGCCAAATACATCAGCTCCGGGTTGTAATTGCCCTTTTTCTGCTGCAGCTCGGCAAATATGGTCGTCCGCTGATCCTCGTGTTTTCCGTCTTCCCGGTGCACCACCGGATTGGAGCTTCCTCCGATAAAGCCAATCTCCGTATGCCCCAGCTCGTACAAATGACGAAGCACTTCCTTCATCGCCTGACCAAAGTTAAGCTGGACGGAATCGCAATCATCCGGCGTCTGGTCGTGATTGACGAAGATCACTCTGTCCTTGCGCGGATACAGCCGGTATACCTCCTGATCATCAACGGAGCCAACTACAATAAGCCCGTCCAGCTCCGAAAGCGGCGTTGCTTCGGACTTCAGAACACCGCGTATAACTTTATCGATTCCGATGCCAAGCTCTTCGCAGCGTGTTTCAATGCCGCGCCGGATGGCACCAAAGTACGGATCGCTATGCTCATCTTCAAGCGTTGACCACATGACGAGACCAACCTTTATCGTGGAGAGCAGCTGATCCTGTTTCATTCGCTTGAGGCGCGCCGGCTTATATTGCAGCTGTTCGGCAATACTAAAGATGCGGCTGCGCGTCTCTTCACTGACACTCAGCGACAAATCGTTATTCAGCACCCGCGATACCGTCGCAGGCGAGACGCCCGCTTCGCTAGCAATTTGTTTAATCGTAGCCATAAATGCCTCATTTATAAATATTTAGTTAATAAATTTACTAAACTACAATTAATATTGTAGCAAATAGCCTCTGAACAAACAAGAGCGAAGCTTGCGGGATGCCCAAGCGGCAATCGCAGACTTCGCTCTATTTTTGCTTGGGACTAATATTGCCCCCGCTCTTTATACTGCTCGGAAAGGGCCAGGGCGCTATCGTAATCGGTCGCGGGAGCCAGGATTTGGAGGTCTTTGCCTTGGCCTGACGCTGCCCCCACTGGTTCGAAAAGGAGCAGCTTCAAGCTTTCAAACTCGCCTGTTTTCCAGATTGAACTGAACTGTAAAATTCCCTGTAAAGCTTTGATTTCGGAACAGCTTCCGGTGAAGCTTCCCTTCGTGATCGTTGTTTTATCAACCGTGGAAGGATCTCTAGGACGGAACTCCACAGCAGGATAAGTACGATTTATCTTCTTCGGGAAGTCATATTTCCATACGAGTAATCCAGCAAGAGCGAATCCAATAAATAGTGCAATACCGGTTTTATATTGGATTCACTACAGTAAAAAGAGTCTAGAATGAACTGGCCCCTTAGCTACGTTGGATTGGCTCCAGTAAAATCACGGTAGTTAAGCGAAAAGTACTGAAAACGAGCCTATTTTCCTGCATAGATTCCAACGTAGCAGTATTCCTGAGCGAAATCGGCATCTTTTACTGCATGAACTCCAACGTAACCCGCACTGCGCTAGCACCAATACTGAACCGGACTAATGCTCCACTAAACGCCCTTCCTCCAGATACAAAACACGGTCGCATAACGGAAGAACCCGTTCATCGTGGGTAACCATAATAGCGGCCTTGCCCTGCTCCTTAGCCTCGCCCGCAATCATGCGCACAACATCCATCCCGCGGCTTGCGTCGAGGCTGGCCGTTGGTTCGTCCGCAAGCAACACGGCTGGATCATTCATCAGCGCTCTGGCGATTGCAACGCGCTGGCGTTCTCCCCCGGACAGCTTCTCCGGATAGGCGCTGCGGCGATGGGTCAAGCCTAGCTTCTGAAGCAGCTCCCTCGCCCTGACCGTTGCCTTCGATTTGTCCATGCCTCCCTGCTTCGCCACGAACAACAGCTGCTCTTCCACTTTCAAATACGGGATCAGATTGGCGCTTTGAAAAATAAACCCAAGCTTATGAAGCCTCATGTCCGACAGCTCCTGATGAGCTTTGCCGATGACCGATTGTCCGTCAACGAGTACCTCGCCGCTTGTTGGCTCGAGAAGCGCTCCCGCAATGGAAAGGAACGTGCTTTTCCCGGAGCCTGACGGCCCCATTACGGCAACAAGCTCGCCTTCCGCAACGTTTAAATTCAGATTATCCAGGACTAAACGCTGCGTGCCGCCATCCTCGAACGAATGCGTAATATTTTGCAAAACGATCCGTTGTCTCATGCTGCCGTCCTCCCTATCGCATCCAAGGCGTTTATTCTGCTCACTTTCCATACGGATAGCAAGGAGCCTGCCAGCGACATGGCCATAAAAGCGCCGCTTGTAAGAGCAAGCGTAGAGGCGGGAAGCTGAAACGGCATGCCGCTAGGCAATACCGATTCCAACGCTTGAACCAGAAGCACGCTGATGGTCAAGCTTCCCAGGCATAAGAGCAGCACTTGCAAAGCCACGCTTCCGGCAAGGTAAGAGGCGCGTGTACCGATAGCCTTCAGGATACCGAATTGGCTGCTCTTCTGAATCGTAATGACATAAAAAAATACCGCCAGGACAAACGCCGAAATGACAAACAGGAACACAATCATCATCATTAGCGAACCCTGCTCTTCCTTATAGCCGGGTATTGCCGAGACAGCCTCCGATTTCGTCACGACCTCGTTATCCGGCAAGGCTTCGGCAAGGCGCTCGGCCTGCTGCTTGCTGGCCTTAACCGCAATGGCGCTGTAGGTTGTGTCGGTTGGCATCCCGCTCCTAGCCGCCGCCACCTGCTGAAGCTGCTGCCAGTCATGCTCGCTTAGAAATACGGCGGGGGAATGACTGAACGATTCCCGGCTAACAAAGCCGCCAACCGTCCATTTCATGCCGGAAGCCTGATCAACAAGCGTTGAACCGATGCGAACTCCCGAATCCTTTAACTTGCTGTCGACAAGCACGGAACCGACACCGGCCTCTGTAAGTGCACTCCCCTCAACTACTGGCGGCGTAAGCCAGCCTTCAGGCTCCACGGCAAGCAATGTCACATCAAGCTTATTCCCTTCCAGGGTTACGGTAGTCATCCGGACGCCAAGCGGCTGCGCGTTTTTCTCGCCGGCGATCGACTTGGCCCGTTCCAGAGCCTCCACTCCAACCTGAGAGCGGGTAAACCGATGATTGGAATCCTTCTCCATTACAAAATGCGTAGCGTCCATATTTTCTATCGATGCCGCGTTGTCGTAAGCGAGTCCCCGCGCAAGTCCCGTAACGAACAGGACCAGAAAAGAGACCAGCAGCATAATCGTTGCGATAAGCGTATAGCGGACTTTAGCAAACCTCATTTCCCGTATAGCCAAATACATGTTGCTTCCCTCCCTTTGATGGCTCAAGTGTAGGAAGCGAAAATGAACGGCGCGTGAACGAATCATTACAAATCGGGAAGGCTGACTGTAATACGAGTGCCCGCTCCGGGCGAGCTTTCGACTTCGATGCGCCCACCGTGCAGCTGCACGATCTTTTTCACGATAGCGAGTCCAAGGCCAGTCCGCCCCGAAGTCCGCTCGCGGGCACGGTCAACCCGGTAAAAACGGTCAAACAGAAAAGGAATATGCTCAGGCGGGATTCCCTCCCCCGTATCCGAGACTACGATAACGATATCGGACAACGTCTTTTCCGCGAGCACCTCAATGCTTCTCCCGGGCGGAATATAGTTGATGGCATTGCCAAGCAGATTCATCCACACCTGCTGCAGCAGCACCTCATCGCCATAAATCGCAATGGAGTCGGGAACGGACAGCTTAAGCAGCAAATCCTTCTCCTCCAGCTGCCACTGCAGAACCTGCACGGCTTGGCGAATATGTTTATAGAGGGAAAAATGCTTTTTATTTAAAGCCTCTTCGCCTTGCTCGAGCGAAGAAAGAAGCAGCAGTTGCTTGCTGAGGATAGAGAGATGGCGGCTTTCCGCTTCAATAATATCCGCATAATGCTTGCGTTCCTCGCTTGGAAGCTCTTGCTCCCTTAGCACGGCGGCAAACCCCTGAATCGAGGTAAGCGGCGATTGAATTTCATGCGACACATTCGAAACGAACTGCTGGCGGGTCTGATCGACGCGCTCGAGCTCCTTGCTCATGGTCATGAAATGCTCGGCAAGCTGGCCGATCTCATCGCGTCTTCTCGTTGGCAGGCGAAGGTTGTAATTGCCTTGCGCGATACGCTTGGTCGCCTCCGATAGTCTTGTGATCGGCTTGACCAAATAGCGGGTACTGATCAGGAACAAGAGAATACTGATTATTACCGTATACAAACCGACCAGGGCAAAAAAGGTGCGAAGCTCGCCAAACTGCAAAAGAACGTCCGGCCGCATGAACAAGGCATAGCTTTTCCCCGAAGACTGCACAAGCACGCCTACCGTATTGCTTAACCGGTTATCGAAAAACCCGGTAATAAACGGCTTGTTCGGGAACTGCGCCACTCCGTGGTACACTTCTCCGCCGAGCACGAGCGCTACGGCCTGTTGATCCAGATCCTGCTCGCGAAAGCTCCGGCCGTAAAAATGCGTTTCTCCTTGACCGTCCGTCACGTAAATCTCGTAACCAAGCGAAGCCGCATTTTGCAAATAACGCTCCATCCCGGCAGGCTCCGTCTCGATAAAGCTCTCCATCTGCTGGGCAATCCCCACCAGCTTCTCATCGTTGAAAGACTTCAGCTTCATATGGTAATACAGGTTGGAAACCAGAAATCCGATTATGCTGCTGACCAGTATCACTGCCGCGGTGATCAGAAATACCCGGAAGTACAGAGATTTCATTTTCCCTTCACCTCAACCTTGTACCCGATCCCCCGTACCGTCTGGATCGTAAAATCTTCGGCGTAATCGGCAAAGCGCTGGCGGAGCCGCTTAATATGCACGTCTACGGTCCGGTCATCCCCTTCGAAATCTGCCGCCCACACGAGTCGAATCAGCTCCTCGCGGGAAAACAGCCGTCCCGGGTATTGAGCAAGCTGGGCGAGAAGCTCGAATTCTTTCATCGGCAGCAGAAGAACCGATTGGCCGTCGGTGACCTCTACGTTTTTGCGGTCAATCGTAATGCGGTTCATGCGGATCAGATCATGGGATACCTGATTATAACGGCGGAACAACGCTTTAACCCGAAACAGCAGCTCCTCCGGTTCAAAAGGCTTGGTCACGTAATCATCGGTTCCCCTCAGATAACCCTGCTCTTTATCCGACAGCTGATCTTTAGCCGTCAGCATGATAATCGGGATATCATAACGCTCCCGGATGTACTCGCATAGCTCAAATCCGTCTATCCGCGGCATCATTACATCAATAATGGCCAGATTTATCGGCGCGCGCTGCATGACCTCCACCGCCTCGGCCCCGTCTTGCGCTTCATACACCTGATAGCCTTCGCGGGTCATCACGAAACGGACAAGCGCTCTAATATTCGGATCGTCGTCAGCCAGGAGCAAATGATACATCCTAGCAACCTCCTGTCCTATTCCAGTATTTTTCGTTGATAGCATAGCATAATACCGGACAAACACAAACAGGACCTGGCTTCAACCGGCCAAGCAAAAAAAAGTCCCAGGGCATCAAGGATCCCCTGGGACTTGCTCTAATCCTTTTATTCAGTTCGTTTGACTTCCGCCCCGAACGACTTCCGATACGCCTTGCGGACGGACCGTACGGGGAGGCAGGATCCGGTCGATAAACGGCGTTGTGTCGATGGCCGCAATCCTCGTGCGTCCCGGTCCCCAGCCGATAATGGCTCGCCAGCTGCCGAGCACGCCTTGCCCGGCCAGCTCCTGCTCGTTCACTTCCACGGTCTGCTCGGCATAGGGCGAGACATACAGCGCATCCGCCGGGCAATAAACTTCGCAAATAAAGCAGGTCTGGCAGTCGCTTTGCCGCGCAATGACGGGGATGCCGTCCTCGCCTTTATCGAAAACATTGGTCGGGCATACCTTAACGCAGATGCTGCAGGAAATGCACCGTTCCTCGCTGACTAATTCAATCATCCGGCCTGCACCTCCCCGGAAGCAGCCGCTGCCCCGGTTGGTACAACGTCACTCCCCGAACTCGGTACCTTCTCCGCCCGGACACGGATCTCTTCGAGTCCCGAGACGAGCAGCCGGTACTGCTGCTCTTCGTCCTGACCGGGATATTCCGCCAGCACATGCAGGCCGCCGCTCCGGGATTCCTTCCGCGACAACGCTGCCGTATACATCCAACGGGCAGTTGCCGCCATCGCCGCGGTCTCGCGGGCGCGCACCTGTTCCAGCATGGATTGCGGCGCTAGATCATTCACCCGCTTCCATACCTCATCCAGCTGACGCAAAGCCAGCTTCAGCCCCCGTTCGCTGCGGAAATAATTAATGTCGAGCGGAAGAACCTGACTTTGTATATCCTTGATCAGCTCCTGCGAAGACACTGCGGAAGAAGCCGGCACCGTGCCAAGCCCGTAGCGCCCGGCTGGCTTCAAGTCGCGTTCCGCCGCGCTGCTCCGGTGAGACAAAGCATAAGCGGCAGCGCCTTTGCCCGCCCAGGTTCCCGAGCAGATCGCCCACGATGCGTTAAAGGCGCCTCCGCCGGATGCCGAACCGGTAATACGCTCGCGTGTTGCCGCATCCCCTGCGGCGAACAATCCTCCTACCGTTGTGCTGCAATCATCGCCTACAATCCGGATGCCGCCCGTCCCTCTTACGGTCCCTTCATAACGCAGCGTGAGCGGGAAGGGCTCGGTAAACACGTCAATCCCCGCGCGGTCATACGGCAGGAAAAAGATCGCATGGGATTTTCGTAAGATGGCCTGCTTCTCCGGAGTATCCGCTTTGTTCATAATCGCATACACGGGTCCCTTGAGCAGAGCCTCCGCCAGAAAATCTCCCTGGCGCCCCGCAATAATCTCTTGGCCGGCATGATCGTAATAAGTTGCCCATCCAAGCAGTCTTGAGCGGGTATTGGAGCCGAAAGCCGGAGAAGGAGCATACTTGCGGGTAAATTCCATCCCCGACAGCTCTACGCCAAGCTCGCCTGCCATTAAGTAACCGTCGCCGGTCAATACATTGCAGCCTAGTCCATTGCTCAGAAAAGCGCAGCCGCCCGTTGCGATAACAACGGCATTCGCGCGCACCTCCCAGGTCTGGTTATCCTGCCGGGACACGCCGCGAGCGCCGCCTACGCCAAACTCATCAACCAGCAGCTCAAGAGCCGGCGACTGGTCGAGCACTTTGACCCCGGCACGCTTTACGACCTTGCGCATAATCGACATATATTCGGGACCGTGAAGATGATCGCGCATCGGAGTGCCGTTCTCGTCGCGGACGAACGGATAGCCCCACTGCTCGATCAGCTCCATGTTGGTATACACTTGGTCAAGCACCCGGTGAATCCATGCCGGCTCCGCCAAATACCCGCCCTGCTTCATCCGCTCATCCACGGCGCGCTTTCTCATTTCTTCGTCAGGCGGCAAATAAAGCAGATTCGTGCCTCCCGGAGCCGTTGCGCCGCTGCTGCCAAGGAAGCCCTTGTCTGCCAGTACGACCTTGGCGCCGTTAGTGGCCGCGCTCCAAGCCGCCCAAGCTCCGGCAGGACCGCCGCCAATCACAAGCACATCCGCGGTCAGCCGCCGCTCTGCCGAATGACTCATTTCAGCTTCTCCGCAAAAAAGCTGATCGTAGCTTGCAGCGCCGTTTGCAGCTGCGCGTTTGCCCCTCCATACGGATGTACCGTATTAAAGGTATGGTCGGCTCCTTGCACCAGCACATATTGCTGATGCGGAGCTTCTTCTTGGAAGTAGCGCAGCTGCTCCAGCAGCGGCTCCCGATCCAGGTCTCCCTGCACAATCAAGGCTGGAAGCTGCAGACCGGTAAAAGCTTCGCGTATGTTAAATCGCGCTTCATTCCTCTGCCAATCCTCCTGGACCGTCAGATCCAGCAGGCTGACGGTTTCGCCGGCCGGCAGCTGGCGGGATGGAGGAGGTCCTCCGTTCCACACTGCCAATGCGGCTATTTGTTCCGGCTTCTCGCCGGCAGTCAGGATGCTGCTTCCCCCTGCTCTGCTGTGCCCAAGCAGCCCGACCTTTGCCCGGTCAGCCGCTTGAGCCTGCGGCAAATCGCCGTTCAATACCGCGCGAAGCACCGTCTCCAAATCGTCAAGCTCCTGGGAGAAGGTTGCTGCGGCCGCGATCGAAGCTTCCTCCAAGCCATCTTCCCTGGCAGCAATACGCGAGAAATTGTAGCTGACCGCATAGAAGCCCTCTTCCGCCAAACGGCTCGTCACATCCGGCCAGAATGCCCAATCCTTATACCCTCTAAAGCCATGACTTACGATAATAACCGGATGCGGCTTGCCGTCATCCAAGATTTTCACTTCGCCCTGCAAACGGATGCCCTTGCTCGAATACAACGTAAAGGACTGGACGGTCAGCGTATCTTTTCCCATAACAATTCCTCTCCTATCCGATCTATCGTTTACTTCACTTCCCAATCCTCGATCTTGTAATCCTTCTTCGCCAGCCCTTCCTCGACAAGGAAGTCCTTCGTCCCCGTAATCCGGGTAATTCCTTCCGCCGGGAACGGCTCTTCCGTAATGTAGCTGATCGGGCTGATCTTCTTCGCCAGCTCAACCGTTGTCTTGTTCAGATCGGCGATGAACTGATAATACTCGTCCTCATGCTGCTTCAAATCCTCGATGGCCTTCTGGCGCGCTTCATTCCACACCTTCGGGAAATCCGGGAACTTCTCCAGGTAGCTCTCCGAGACAACCGTTACGCTTGTTCCGTGCAGCTCGGGATGCCTGGTGGAATCGTCGATCAACGTATAACCCTGCGCCAACTGCTTCTCCGCGTTAAAACCGGAGTTCGTCATCGCGTCCACATCGCCCCGGGCAAGCGCCGCCTGACCGTCGGGAGCAAGCATATGGACCAGCTTATAGTCCTTTACCCCTGCCTGCTTCAGCAGACCAACAACGTAACGGTGCATGTAGGAGCCTTTTTGAATCGCAATCGTCTTGCCCTTCAGCTCTTCGACCGTCTTTGGTCCGTTAGGACCCGAGATTAAATAGCCGACATTCGTTATGTTCGTTTGATTGATCAGTCTTGTCTTCGCTCCGGAAGCTGCCGCAATAATCGCAGGCGTGTCCCCCAAGCCGCCAAAATCAAGCCGTCCGCTGATCAGCGATTCCGTCTGGTCCGGACCGTTCGGGAAGCCCGTCAGCTTCACTTCTTCGATGCCGTATTTTTTCAGTTCCGCTTGAATGATGCCTTTATAAAAGCCCCAGCCCTCCGCTCCGCCGGGAAGATTCTTATCATTGCTTCCGATGTAACCGTAGTTGAGAACGGCCGGAACCTTGCTGTTCTTGTCCGCGGCGGCTGCCGTCTCCGTGCCCGTTGATGCGCTGGCGCCGGCATTGGCGCTGTCCTTCGCGTTCCCATTCGAGCTATTGTTAGCTCCGCATGCCTGCAGCCATGCCGTTGCCATAATCAGCACCGCGATCAGCGCTAGTCTAACCGGCCCGCGTAATCCTCTTTGTTTTTCTCTGCTCATATCAAACAGACCCCTCTCGGCAGTTAAGTAATGTGTTGGTTAAAATTTTGCGTACTGGGATAACCGGTACATATAGTCATGCGAAGCGACAGGCGTCCTGCCTTTGCCCCAGCCGACCTTTTCCCGGTATCCTCCAAGCAAGCCTTGCTGCTCGGCTTCCTCTTCCGAAATGCCGATAACCTGCTCCGAATCCGGCGCAACGTACAACGCGTCAACCGGGCAGTACAGCTCGCACATAAAGCAGGTCTGGCAGTCGTCCTGCCTGGCGATGACGGGAATCCCGTCATCGCCCCGGTCGAATACGTTCGTTGGGCATACCGATACGCATTGATTGCAGGACACGCACCGGCTCTCGCTGACAACCTCAATCATGGTGCAACAACCTCCTTCTCGGTACGCGCTTCTTCATTGACGGCTTCCGGTTTCACCCACACTTGATCCAATCCGCCGCTGATAAGCCGGTAATGCTGGCCGGCATCCTGCGTTGGGAAGTCTTCGCGCTTGTGCATGCCGCGGGTCTCCGTCCGGGCAAGCGCGGAATTGTACATCCATCTTGCGGTTGCGGTCATCGCTTGCGCTTCGCGTGCCTTCACCCCGCCTGCCGAACGCTCCACCGCCTGATTCCGCTGCTCCTTCCACAGTCCGTCAAGCCGCTGCAGCGAACCCTTCAGCCCTTGCTCGGTTCGGAACAAGTTGCGGTCGTACGGCGCTACCTCCTCCTGCACGGCACGGACAATCTCCTCCGTCTTGGAAGAAGACGCTGCAGCCGAACTCGTAATAACGGAAGTGGAAGCACTTTGCAGCTTGCGGCCCGCCGCATGCTCGCCAAGCTTTTTCGCATACGCGGCCGCGCCTTCTCCGGCAAAAGAACCGGAGGACATCGCCCATGCCGCGTTATGACTGCCGCCGCCGGTAAAACCGCCGCAGATCAGCTCGCGTGTTGCCGCATCGCCAGCCGCATAGAGGCCAGGCACCGAAGTGGCGCAGGTCTCGTCGGTAATGCGGATACCGCCTGTTCCGCGGACGGTGCCTTCCAGCCTCAGCGTTACCGGGAATAAATCGCTGAACGGATCAATTCCGCGGCGGTCGAACGGCAGGAAGAAGTTCGTCTGGTTCACCCGCAGCAGCGGCTTGATCTCTTCCGGAGCAAGATCCAGCTTTGCGTACACCTGGCGGCCTTCCAGCAGCTTGCGGGCAATAATGGAGCGTCCGCGCTTCGAGCCTGCTCCCTCTACCGGCGTTCCGTCCTCATAATAGAAGGAAGCGTAGGAGTAGTAGGCGGTTTTCGTAACCGAAGAAAAAGTCGGACTAATCGCATACGCGTTCGAGAATTCCATGCCCGACAGCTGAGCGCCAGTCTCCGCCGCAAGCAAGTAACCGTCACCGGTCAGCACGTTGCAGCCAAGCGCCTTGCTTAAGAAGGCGCAGCCGCCGGTTGCGATCACAACGGCTCCGGCATGCACCGTCCAGGCATCGCCGGTTTGCGTTTGCACGCCGGATGCGCCTCCAACGCCGTGTTCGTCCACAAGCAGCTCGAGGGCGGGACTATGATCCAAAATTTTGACTCCCGCCTTCTTCACCAGCTTGCGCATCAGGCGCATATATTCGGGACCTTGAAGTCCCCGCTTGTGAAGCTCGCCGTCATCATCCTTCGGAAAAGGATATCCGGCATGGCCAAGCCGGTTCATATTCTCGTACGTCCGGTCAAGCACCCGGTCCATCCAGCGGTGCTCGGCAAGCCGGCCGCCCATTTCGTAACGGCTGGCCTTTGCTTCCTCGCGCAGCCGATCCTCCGGCTTCACATACCAGACGCCGGTGCCCGAAGGTGCCGTCGCTCCGCTTGAGCCGCAATATCCTTTGTCTGCCAGAATAACCTTGGCGCCTTGCGAAGCCGCCGTGATGGCCGCCCACGTCCCCGCGGGCCCGCCTCCGATAACAAGAACATCCGCTTGCAATTGAATTGCACCGTTTGGCATGAATATCGACATTTCGTTTTTCCCCCTCGAATAATTAATTGAATATTTCGACTATTGTCGAGTAAAACAGCCGCTCCGGCGAGAACAGCTCGGGAATGCCGTTCAAGCATTAGCCCTTATAGCTGTCGCGCCAGTTCAGCCAGCGAATCTCAACGCTCTTCATGATGGAATCAATCAGCTTGCCGATTACCGCGAATATAATAATGCCAACGAAAATAACGGAGGTTTCCGAGTTCTGTTTGGCCTCATTGATAAGGAAGCCAATACCGGACCGGGAGCCGATCAGCTCCGCTACGACAAGCCCAATCCAGGATACCGCAAGCGAGATTCGCACACCGATCAGAATATCGGGAAGCGCAGCCGGAAGGATCAGCCGGGTCAGCCGCTTGAGCGGACTGAAGCCCAGAATGCGCGATACTTCAAACAGCTTATTGTCCACATTGCGGATGCCTAGGAACGTGTTGATATAAAGGGGGAAAAACGAGCCGGATACGATAATGGCGATTTTGGACGTTTCCCCGAAACCAAACCACAGGATAATAAGCGGAGCAATGGCGAGATGCGGGACAAGCCGTAACACTTGGAGGCTTGGATCAAGCAGGTATTGAGCTTTCCGGAACAGCCCTGTCAGTAATCCGAACAGAAGTCCCGCCGCCCCTCCGATCAGAAAACCCAGACCGGCCCGCCCCATGCTGACGAGCAGATGATGAAGGAGATTTTCCGAGGTGGCCAGCGTCCCGAATGCTTGAAGAATCGAGGCCGGCGACGGCATAAACATAGGCGAGATATACCCGGCCGAAGCGGCGATCTGCCACAATACAAGAAGCACGGCCGGAATAGCCGCCCCTATGGCAATGTCTTTCAGGATGGCTGCCGCAAGCTTGGTTGACCAACGCCGCTTACGCTTTGCAGTTCCTTTTCCCGCGGCCCTCTCCCCTCCGGCTAACCCCGCTTCCGGTGCCGCTTGAGGAGATACAACCGCTTCGAGTGAATTGCTCATGATTTCCTTGCCTCCCTTCTAGCCGTTGTAACGGTCCTTCCATCTGAGCAGCCGGCGCTCGATCAAGGCGAGCAGCGTGTCTGTGAACAGCCCAAGAACGGCGAAGATAAAGATTCCTACGAAGACCACCGGCGTATCCGCAAACTGCCTGGCATCCGACATCATGTAACCGATCCCGGAGGTTGAGGCAATCAGCTCCGCAACAACCAGGCCAAGCCAGGATAACCCGATCGACAAGCGTGCTCCCAGAATAATATTCGGCAGAGCCGCCGGCAGGATCAGCCTTGTGATCTGCTTCAAGCGGCTAAAGCCCAGCACTCTGGCTACTTCGAACAGCTTGTTGTCCACATTGCGGATTCCGAGGAACGTATTGATGTACAGCGGGAAAAAGGCGCTTTTGGCAATCAGCAGCACTTTCGATTCCTCGCCGATGCCGAACCATAAAATAAACAATGGCACAACGGCAAGGCTTGGGATCATCCGGATCATCTGAATCGTGGGATCAAGCAGCTTTTCCGTCCGTCGGAACAAGCCAACCGCAATGCCGAACAGCAAGGCCAGCGAGCCTCCAAGCGCAAAACCCAGCAAAACCCTCGTCACGCTGATCTGGATATTCGACCATAGGTCGCCTGACGATGCCAGGGAGACTCCGGCCTCCACAATCGCATAAGGAGTCGGGAACAGCAGCTCCGATATATAGCCGTAATGCCCAAGCACCTGCCATAAGACCAGCAGCGTTACCGGAAATACAAGAGCCAGCCCCGTTAACGTCAGCTTGCCCGGCGTTCTCCCCGCTGCCGCAGTTTGACTGCTCATCGTTATCACCACTTTCCCCTAAAATAAAAAAGAGGCATCCTCATATAAAATAAGAGAATGCCTCCGTTAGAACGGTGGACGTTTTTATTAAATTCGTTAATTCCCATTGATTAACTGTGGTATAAGAGTAGCATGGGGATTTTACAGTGTCAATACATCACGGAAAATTCCTTAAAACGCAAGGTGAAACGGCTTCGCCGTCCTTAGGCGGGAGAGCGAGTTTCACTTCGGAGAATTCAAAAAAAAGCATCACGGCCTTAATGGCCATGATGCTTTTTCATTAAGCTGCAGCTGCAGCGTTTTTGGAGCGTTTCGCTTGTTTGCGGATGATAAGAGTGAACGGAATCGCGATAACCGCGATGTAAGTCGCAATCGTAAAGACGTCATTGACGCTAAGCGTAAAGGCAAACAGCGGAATGATTTTGGCGTTTTCCGTACCGGCTTGGGTCAGATCCGACACATGCGTAATGGTATGGGAAGCCAGCAGCGAGGTGAACAAGGCGATTGCAAAGGAGCCGCCTACGTTACGCACCCAGTTGGTTACCGAGGATGCATGCCCTACCATTTGCGGCGGAATTTCTTCCATGCCGGCCGTGCTTGTTGCCGCAGCGGCAAACGATACGCCAAGGTTACGGACCGCCATCCAGAAAATCACGTAAAAATGCGAGCTGTCCGTATGGAGATGAGTCATCTCGTAGCTGCCGAAAATAATAAGCACCAGTCCGCCGATCGTCATCCATTTCGCGCCAACGCGCGGATACAGCTTGCCGGCGATCGGCATAGCCAGCGCCATGACAAGAGACGAAGGAAGCAGAATAAGCCCCGTGTCCATCGGCGTAATTTGCTGCACGTTTTGCAGGAATAACGGAACAAGCAAGGTGCCCGAATACAAGCTGATCGTAATAATCGTGTTGGCTACCAGCGTAATCGAGAAGCGGTAGTTGCCGAATACTCTCAGGTTAAGCAATGGATTCTGCGTTCTAAGCTCATGCCAGATAAAGAGCACCAGCATAACCGCTCCCAGACCAAACAGGCCTAGCACTTTCGCGGAATCCCAGCCCCATTGCCGCCCTTCGCTCAGGGCAAGCAGCAGCGCTACGCTGCTGAGCACAACGGTAGTAAGGCCAAGCTTATCCAGAACCTTAGCCGTTCCGATTCTAACATCCGGAATCATCGCGATAATAAACAGGATCGCCACGATGCCGATAGGCACGTTCATAAAGAAAATCCAGCGCCAGTCGAACTGCTGAATGAGCCAGCCGCTGAGCGTAGGGCCAAATGCCGGCGCAAGCATGCCGGACAAACCCCAGATGCTAACGGCAAACGGCTGTTTTTCCTTCGGAATGATCTGAAAAATAATGGTCATGGTCGCAGGCATGACAAGCCCCGTAAAGATGCCCTGGATAATCCGGAAAGCAATCAGCGAACCGGCATTCCAAGAAAAGCCGCACAATAAGGAGAAAATAACAAACCCGATCATGGCATATAGATAGACGTTCTTGTAGCCGAATTTTTCCCCCAAATAACCCGACAACGGCGCGATCGTCCCCAAGGAAAGCATAAAGCCCGTTAAGGTCCACTGCACCGTGCTCAGGTCCGAGTGGAAATCCTGCATAAAGATCGTAAGCGCGACATTAATGGTGCTGATCCCGAGAATGCTCAGGAAGGCGCCAAAAAATATGGCAATCATAATCGGCCAGAACCGGACATTCTGGCTGGATGATGTATTCATTTGTTCCTCTTCTCCTATCTCTTATGGCCGGATGGCCTACTGTAGAAATGATCATACTGCAAAAAGTAGCCAAAGTAAACTCATTTACATAAAATTAGTTTAGTTTGACTATTTGGTTCATTTCATTATCCGGCATAATCGTGTATACTCTTACATAGGAAGAGAGGTTGGAACCTTTATGGATACAACGGGTGAAACGCAAAACTGCCGATATACCGATGAAACGACTAAAAACAAATATGTCGCCAAGCTGTTGCATCCCATAAAGTCAAACGGCTTTCAGGGACTTCGCATGGATGACATCGCCAAAGCGATGGATCTGTCCAAAGCGACATTATATAAATACTTTCCTTCCCGCGACGAGATCATTGAGCGGCTGACAGCCCTTTATATCAAATATGTAGTTTGCGATGAAGCAAAGCTGATGGAAGGAAGCCCCGAGGCTTATATCAAGGGCTTCCAGTCCACCTTCTCGCAGACGCTTATTATTGCGAACTACGGTACGGAGCCCTTTTTCCAGGATTTGCGCGAAATCTATCCGCAGTTGCTGGCCTCGATCGAAGTATCGATCAGTGACCGCAACGGCCGGCTGCGGGCGTTCTACGAGCGGGGAATGGCCGAAGGGTATATGAACGATTTGAATGCGATGCTTATTATCCTGCAAGACGAGCTCATGTTCCAGAAGCTGCTCGATCCGCATTATTTGATGAGACACAACCTCACGCTTCGGGGCGCCATCTGGGACTACTACCAGATCAAGAAGCAGCAGCTGTTCAAGCCTGGCGTGCTCGCCCAGATTAACGATGAAGCGATGTCGGAAAAGGTGGATTCCCTGGTTCGGAAAATCACGTACGGCGTATCTTAATCAGAAAAGAATAAAGGCAGCTAACGGGTTCGTCACCCGGCAGCTGCCTTTTCGTTTGCCCTTATTTACGATTTCTTTTTCGCACCCGCATACAAGAGATACGAGTACAGATACGGGATAACGACGCTTAGTACCATACTTGCGATTAGAACCGCAATCAGCCACTTGGCTGATAACAGGCATGCTCCCAATAGCATCAGAATCCCCGCAACTACCCATAATCTTCCGCCCAGCCGATGCGTGCTGCGCCAGTTATTCTCATCCGTGATCGTCCACGGCGTCCGGATCCCCATAAAGAAATTGCTGCGAAGCTGTCCCATCCGGTTGCCAATGATCATCCACATAATGCCGAGGCCGCCAAACACGATATTGACAAACGGCAGATCGTAATCGAGATTTTGCAGAATCATCAGCACAAACACCCCGTGGATAAACAAGCTGATCGTCCACCGCATCAACGTGTAATACTCGCTGAACCGGGCATAGTTCTGACGGCGCGGATCGACATTTCGGACGACCGATAGAAAGACGGGCAGCGCGATTCCGATACCCGCGTACAAGAGCCACATGCCCGATTTGGCCATTGTGCCGTCCTGCTCGCCTTTGACATTGTAGTGGCTTCCAACGACATCCGGAAGACGATGGTTAAACACGAGAATTACGATTCCAAAAATAACCGCATTAACGATGAGCAAAATCCAGTCTTGCCTGCCCCAACGTGTGGTCTGATTCGTTGTTTCGTTCATCTTGACGTTCAGTCCCCTTTCGTTCCGAGTATGCCGAGGAACCAGCCCATTGCTTCCTGCACAACGGTCATGTTCAGTGAGTACACCCGGTTTTGTCCCTGTCGTTCTTCAGTCACTAGCTTGGCTTGCTTCAGCAAATTCAAATGATGGGAAATGCTTGGCTTGGAAATATTAAAATGGTCGGCGATTTGTCCGGCGGACAGATCCTGTTCCCTCAGCATTTGAAGGATCTGCCGTCTTGTCGGATCCGACAACGCCTTAAAAGCATCATTCAAGATTGACTCACTCCTTCCGAAGCAACTATTCGATATTTAGATAATATTCTAAATATCGAATAAAAGCAAGCATGCATACGCCTTTTTTCAAGAAAATCTGCATGAAATCAATCGAAAACGAAAAAACAGCCTGCCGCAGCGGCAGGCTGTTTACTATCCCCTATTTAACGCGCCGTCTCCTGTTCTTTAATCACCTGCTCGATTCCCGACAGAATCAGCTTCAAGCCGAACTCAAACGCTCCATCAGTCCCCATCAGCTCGAACAGCCCGTTCTTGAACATCCTCCGGAACAGTCCCGCATCCGTCTCGCTCATCGAGTCGAGAAGATCCATCATCTCCCCGCTTGGCATCTCTCCCTGCTCCATAAGAATAGCGGTGACATTGCGCTGATGCTCGTAATCATCCAGAACGAAGTAGAAAACATAGTTCATAACCGTAAGAATAGCTTGTAGTTTCTGCTCTTGGTCAAGCGGCGTCGATTCCACGCATAGCAGCATACGGTTGGTGAACCGGATGATGTCCGGTTCGTGGGGAAGCGTCATCATCATAAGCTGCGTAGAACAAGGGTATCTTCGGAGCACAATGCGTACCGTTACCGCAAGCCCCGCGAGCTGCCCCTTCCAGTCACCGTCAGAGTGAAATTCCTCCAATATAATCTTCGATACCTGGTTGGCCAGTCGCTGATAAAGATTCTGCTTGCTCTTGAAATACCAGTATAGAGAAGGAGCCTGAATACCTAGCCGGTCGGCTAGTCGTCTCATGCTGAACTTCTCCATGCCCTCTTCCCCAAGAAGCTCCCACGAGGCTTCCAAAATCTTATCCTCCGAAATCTGAGGCTGCTTCTGCTTCTTATTCATTCGTATCCGCCCTTTTATCTAACAGTGTAAGTTTGTTCTTTACAGGTTAATAAGTTCATGATATCATCTAACACTGTAAGGTTCAATCTAACACCGTTAGACAAACACAACACATATAGAAAGAAGTGATCCAGATGGATGCGCAAAACCTCCATTACTTTGAAAAAGCACCGGTTGCGAAAGCCGTAGCTCACTTCGCCGTACCGATGATGCTGGGCACGTCGATGAGTGTCATCTATTCCATCTTGAATGCCTATTTCCTCGGTACGCTAAACAATACCGCCATGTTAACCGCACTCGCGTTAACCTTGCCGTTATTCGCGGTTATTATGGCGCTAGGCAACTTGATCGGCATGGGCAGCGGCACCTTCATCTCCCGTTTGCTTGGAGAGAGAAAATACGATGATGTAAAGCATGTGTCTTCCTTCGCGTTTTACAGCAGTTTAGTGCTTGGTCTTATCGTGATTGCCGTTGGCCTCCCGTTAATCGATCCCATCGTCCACGGCCTCGGGGCAACGCCCGAATCCTTCGGATTCACAAAAGACTATGTCACGATTATGCTTATCGGTTCGCCAATCGTCGTATTATTCTTCACGCTGGAGAACATCGTACGCTCGGAGGGCGCGGCTATTACGTCGATGACCGGCATGATTCTCAGCGTTGTCGTCAATATTATTCTCGATGCTTTGGTTGTCTACGTATTTCATTGGGACGTGATCGGCGTTGCTTCCGCTACTGTCGTTTCCAACTTGGTTGCGTGTGTATTTTTTGCCTTCCATATGGGGAAAAAGAGTCAATTCCTAACGATCTCCATGAAATGGTTCAAAGCAACCAAGGAAATTATGAGCAATGTATTTAAAATCGGGGTTCCCGTCTTTATTATGAGTATCTTTCTGGGCGCCATGTCTCTTATCTTTAACCACTATCTTGTCGAGTATGGAGATCAATCCGTAGCGGCTTACGGCATTTCCTCCCGGTTATTGCAGTTTCCCGAGTTTATTCTGATGGGATTATGCGAAGGCGTTGTGCCGCTTATTGCTTTCACCTTCACGGCGAACAAATCTCGCATGAAGGAAACCATAGGATTCACGATCAAAATGATTGTATCGTTAGCCGTCGTGTTCGGCATTATCGTCTATCTGATTTCCGACCACTTGATTGGTTTGTTTACGAATGATCCGCAATTAATCGAAATGGGCAGTTACATTCTGCATGTAACCTTCTTATCCTTGTTCATTACAGGCATGACCACGCTGTTTACGGGGATCTTCCAAGCAACAGCGCAAGGAACCGCCGCGTTTATTATGTCCATTATTCAAGGGGTTACTTTGATTCCCGTGCTCTATATCGCTAATCAAATGAACGGCTTCCACGGAGTGGTCTGGTCGCTCGTCATTGCGGATACCGTCGCGTTCCTTGTTGGAGCGGTCATGTTATATATTTTGCGGAATAAATTGCAGCCGGATTTGGAAAGCTTAGCCCAATAAGCTATTTAAAAAAGCAAAAAGGCAGGATCAGGGTACTTCACCCCATCCTGCCTTTTTGCTTTTTTTGTATATTACACCTTCTTTTTGTACATCCTCATTGCAAAAACATAAGCTACGAGCATAATTCCGACACACCAGGCAAGGGCGATCCAGATGTCATTGTGTAAAGGCTGGCCTGCAAGCAAAGCACGGATGGATTCTACGATGGAGGTTACTGGCTGGTTTTCGGCAAACACGCGAACGACGGTTGGCATCGATTCGGTTGACACAAATGCCGAGCTGATAAAGGGCAGGAAAATGAGAGGATAGGAGAAGGCGCTGGCACCGTCAACCGTTTTGGCCGACAATCCGGCTATCGCGGCGACCCAAGTTAAAGCTAGCGTAAACAGAGCGAGGATCCCGGCTACCGCAAGCCATGGCAGCACTCCCGCGGATGAACGAAAGCCCATGATTAACGCGACTAGAATGATGACAGCAACCGAAATAGCATTGGATACAAGCGAAGTTAAGACATGCCCCCAGAGCAAGGCGGAGCGCGATATCGGCATCGTGTGAAACCGCTGGAATATCCCCTTCTGGACATCGGTGAACAACCGGAATGCCGTGTAAGCTATGCCGCTGGCAATCGCCATCAAGAGTATGCCCGGAAGCAGGTAATTCACATAGTTATCCGTTCCGGTTTTTATAGCGCCGCCAAATACGTACACGAACAGCAGCATCATGGCGATTGGCGTAATGGTCACCGTAATGATGGTATCCATACTGCGGAAAATGTGGCGCATGGAACGTCCAAGCATAACGCTAATGTCGATGAAAAAATGCTTCTTTGCCGTTTCCATTTACATGGCCTCCTTTTTACCGATAATCGAGAGGAAGATTTCCTCTAATGACGGTTGTTTCTCGATATATTCTACCTTTGTGGTAGGGAAAAGCTTTTTCAAATCCGATAGCGTGCCGTTTGCGATAATCCTGCCTTGGTGAAGAATGGCAATCCGGTCGGCCAGCTGCTCCGCCTCCTCCAAATACTGCGTAGTAAGAAGGACTGTCGTTCCGCCGTCCGCCAGCTCCTTGACGACCTTCCATACCTCGATGCGGGCTTCGGGATCAAGTCCCGTCGTTGGCTCATCCAGAAAAATAATCTTCGGGTTGCCCACAAGACTAAGCGCAATGTCGAGTCTGCGGCGCATCCCTCCGGAGTATGTGGATGCTCTGCGGTCCGCAGCTTCCGTTAATCCGAAACGCTTCAACATGTCTTCCGCGACCTGACGGGGATTTTTAAGATACCTCAGCTTCGCGATCATGATCAGATTCTCGCGGCCGGTCAGTATTTCGTCCACGGCGGCAAATTGTCCGGTCAAGCTGATCGATTGACGCACCTCATCCTGCTGCGACGAGACATCAAATCCGTTGACGGCTGCGGTCCCTCCGTCCGCTGCGAGCAGCGTCGTGAGTATTTTGACAACCGTTGTTTTCCCTGCCCCGTTAGATCCGAGGAGAGCGAATATGCTGCCTTGCTCCACCTCGAAATCCACACCCTTCAACACTTCGAGCTGCTTATAGGATTTCCGCAGACCTTTTACCTGAATAGACTTGGTTTGCATGGGGTAACCTCCTAAAAAAGTATGGAAACCATTCTTGCTTGATAAATCGCTTGTTTAAACAACGGTCACTTTCGACAAATCGGCATCCATGCCTTTGAGGTGCGCGAAAGTTAATTTATCCATCGTCGCGCCGTCAAAGTTGACGGTTTTGATCATGCGATAGTATTTCTTCGTCAACGTAAAACCAGGCTGGAACGAGACGTTTTTAAACGTAGCGCCTTTGAACGAAGCTTCGGTTAAAGCCGCTTTTTCAAACTTGACGCCGATAAACGTCTGTCCGTCAAAGCATTGCTTCGTCAGATCGGAGAATTTGAAGTCTACTCCGTCAAATAAACAGCCTTCGAATTTCGTTTTTCTAAGATCCGTCAGCGTCATAGTGACGTCGGTCAGCTTCGCACCCGTAAATTTGACTCCGTCCAGACCTGATTTGCTGAAGTTGGTGCGTACAAGGGTCGACTTGTTGAAGCTGGCATTCGTCAGATCCAGCGCGGAGAAGCTGCAGTCCGTCAGGTTCGCGCCGTCAAAATTCGCTTGGCGTACGTCGCTGCTCTTGAACGAGCTGCCGGTCAGATCGGCGCCGGAGAAATCGGAGCCATGCAGCGCGCTGCCTTTGAATTGCCCTTTGTGAGCCTTAACGCCCGCAAAGTCGCTGTCTGCCAGGTTGCTGCCGTTAAAGTTGGTTACGACTTGACGCTCCAGCGAGCGGGAGAGGTTGGCGACCTCCAGGATCGTTTGCTCGATGTCGCCAATGCTCTCGATTGTCGTCTTAAACGCCGTTTCGTCGTCCTTGCCCTCCGCTTTGAGCTCATTGTAGCGCTCTTGCAAATCGGAAAGCAGGTCGGCCTTTAGTTCGGTGACGCTTTTCACCCCGTCGTATGGGGTAAACACGCTGTTCAGATAATCGTTCAATTTTGGATTTGTCATGTCAAATCTCTCCTTATAATAGGTTTTCTAACACGCGTTTCGCATACTCCCAATTGCTTTTGTTGCGGATGTAAGTCTCCTTGCCCTTTTCGGTAATTCTGAAATATTTGCGACGTCCGCCCTGCGATTCATCGCCCCAGTACCACTCGATGTCGCCGTCAGCCTCCAGCCTCCGGAAGCTCGAGTACATGGTGGCTTCCTTTAGTTCATACTCGCCTTCCGAACGTTCGGCAATCAGCTTCACAATCTCGTAACCGTAACGGTCGGCTTCGGATAAGAGCCTTAAAACCATCGTATCCGTATGTCCTCTCAGCAGGTCGGATGTGATTTTGTTCTCGCTCATGTAATCACCTCCATATCTGCATAATAAGGTATATTACTATGACTGTCAAGGTACTTCTTTAAACATAATACTCTGGCACGAATAATTGGTGCATGCATAACAAAAAAACCGCGCAAGCGCGCGGTTTCAGGGGGGATTCGTTATTTAGCGGTAGGCCGCTTCCATGTTGGTCATTCGATTCAGCGCATCGAAAGGCGCAGAATCGCATTTCTTATCAACAAATTACAGGTTCTTAAATGTTCCAGGTTCTTACAAGCCTCTTTTAATATCCTTTCTGTAAACGCTGCAATCCGATACAATGGACATGATAACTTCTATTCAAACCGTAAGGACCAGGAGGAACTTTCAAGATGAACGATCAATTCGAACAGCTTTTTAAATCGGCTCAGGCAAGGCAGCTGCTGGAGCAGATGTACGGCAGCGAAGAACGGGAGCAACAGATCGACAGATACCGGAAATGCATGGAAGGATACGGCACGCAATTTGGCAACACGGAGTCCTTGAAATACTTCAGTGCGCCGGGCCGTACGGAGATAGGCGGCAATCATACGGACCATAACCATGGAAAGGTGCTGGCGGCTAGTATTCAATTAGATACGATTGCGGCTGCGGCAGCCGTGGACACCGGAGTCATTTCCGTCATTTCCGAAGGTTATCCGGGCATTTCCGTTATCCGTCTGGATGATCTGGAACCTCAGGAAGGCGAAGGCGGGACAGCTGCGTTAATCCGCGGTATCGCACACGGTTTCCGGCAGCACGGGTACCGAATCGGAGGATTTAATGCCAGCGTCAGCAGTAACGTTCTACCGGCGTCAGGACTAAGCTCCTCCGCCTCTTTCGAGGTTCTGATCTGCCAGATTCTAAGCACTCTTTATAACAACGGAGAGCTGGATGCGGTTATGATGTCGCGGATCGGCAAGCATGCCGAAAATCTGTATTGGAACAAGCCGTCGGGGATGCTCGACCAGATGGCCTGCTCGTACGGCGGTATGATTACCATCGACTTTAAAGAGCCGGCACAGCCTCGGATCGAGCGTATTCCGGGTACCTTTGAAGCAGCGGGCTACAGCCTTGTTATCGTCGGTACCGGCGGTAACCACGCCGACCTGACGAAGGACTATGCTTCGATTCCGAACGAAATGCGGGCGGTGGCGCAAGCCTTCGGCGTAGAGGTATGCCGCGATTTGACGGCAGAGATGATCTACGGACGTCTGGCGGAACTCCGCGAAACTGCCGGGGATCGGGCTGTGCTGAGAGCGCTGCATTTCCTGGATGAAAACGACCGCGTCGGGCGGCAGGTAGAAGCCATTAAGTCAGGCGAATGGCAAAACGTGCTGAAGCATATTACCGCCTCGGGTAATTCCTCTTGGAAATGGCTGCAAAACATTTACCAGGAATCGGTGTCCCATGAACAAGGAATCGCAATTACGCTCGCCATTACCGAGCGTTTCATCGAGCAGTTGGACGACGGCGCCTGCCGGGTACACGGCGGCGGCTTCGCCGGCGTCATTCTAGCCGTTCTGCCGCATGCGGCGGTAGAGGAATACCGGGAACTTATCGCCCGCACGACGGGCACGGAACTATTCAAGATCCGCGTGCGCGAAATCGGAGCGGTCTGCTTGGATACTCTCTTGTAGTTTAGAAAAAAAAAAAAACGCTACTGACATACTGTTGTCAGTAGCGTTTTTTTATACTCGAAATCAGAAAGGATGATAAATCATGAATTTTGCCTCCGTACGCATCATTACCGACGACGTGGATCGTCTAGTCGAGTTTTATGAGAAAGTCATGGGCGTTTCGGCTGAACGTCCCGCGCCAGTCTTTGCCGAATTCGTTGTGCCGCCTTTTACCCTGGCGATCGGACACTCCCAGACGGTGCAGCTGTTCGGCGCCGGTTCCGCAGTAGCCGCGGATAATCACTCTGTCATTATCGAGCTGCGCGTCGACGACGTTGATGCCGAATACGAGCGCCTGAAGCCTTTTGTCGACAAATGGGTAAAGGAACCAACCACTATGCCTTGGGGCAACCGTGCCGCGCTGTTCCGCGACCCCGACGACAACCTCATTAACCTCTTCACGCCGGTAACCGAGGAAGCGATCAAACGGTTCAACGGCAGACGCTGACGGTTAGTTGCCAGCTCTCGTGCACGTACAAAAAGGTTAACTTATTCTACTCGTTAAGCATTAAATTCACCTTATTCTGCACGAGCTTGGCGACTGCCTCTGCCGATTTCTGTCCGCTGAAGAAAAATTCCGATTCTTTGTAGATCATCTGCTCCAAGTCCAGGTTTAATGGGGCGTAGCTCCAATGAACGGCGCTGGAAAGCGCGCTCTTCAGCGGTTCCAGCGCAGCCTTGCTCACGCTGATCTCATCTTGTCCTTCCGTTGTTAGTTTTCCGGCGTTTGCCAGCTGCTGCGCCTGCAAATCATAGGCCTTTTGATTAATCGGAAAGCCTCGAATAACCGTCGAAGAGGAGGCTGACGCGGCTTCGTCGTCCATCAGGAATCGAAGCAAATCCCAAGCTGCTTGCTGATGCGCGGAATTCGCGTTAATGCCTACCGTCCCAAGAGTCGTGAAATAGCCTCCCTGGCCATTTTCGTGCGGATGGGGCTTCGTGTAGAGGGTTGGCACCCCCTCTATCGACGCGTTATATACATAATTCTCGAATGAATCAATGCGGGCATCGTAGAAGTAAGTATGCAGATCGCCTTTTGAAAAGGATTCTCTCCCTCCCCCATCCTTGATGATGTCAAAGAGGATGCCTTCTTCATTCATCTGTTTGATCTGGTTCATGTAGCTGGCGAATAAAGTTCCGTCGAAGCTTTTCTTCCCCTTCTGCCGCTTGACCATTTGCGCGAAATTCTCGGTTGTAAGCTCGCTTAACATGTAGGATTGCGAGCTGTAAAATACGGCATCCGCGTTCCCCTTTTGCTTCAATTGCTTAGCCGTTGCGATAAAGTCCTCCCAGGACCAGCTGCTATCGTCGATTGCCACGCCTGTCTTGCCAATAGCAGCCGCATCCCCCTGCAGGGCGTCAAGCGAGAAGTATAGCGGTATGCCGTATAACCCTCCATCAAGCTTGGCATTGTCCAATATATTCATGAAGTAGTTCTCCTTCTTGAACGAGGGCGTCGATTCGATGAGCTCGTCCAGATCGAGAAGCAGCTTCTTATCGGTATACGACTCCTGCGGCAAGATATCGAGCTCCATGAGATCCGGACCCTTGCCGGCCAGAATTTCCGTGTTCATCGTGGTGATGTATTTCTCCTGCAGGGCCATTACCTCGTCTAAATCCTTGCCGTAGGGGAGCGTCGTTTGCAGTTCAACCTCGACGTTCGGATGAAGCGATTCGTATTTCTTGACGGCGGTCTTCATCTGATCGCTAAGGAAATAGGTCGAGAACGTTAGCTTGACGGAGTCCGTGTCCGTCTTGCTGCCAGCCGGCTGCTGCGCGGATGATGGACTTTCATGTGCATCCACCCTGCCTTTCGTACCTTCATTGTTACTGCATGCGGTAAGCAGTAGCGTAACGCCCCAAACAATCCAAACCCGGTTCTTCACATTTCTTCCCCATTTCTGCATGGTATTTTATTTAGCTAATCATAAAGGAAGGATGTGTCGAACGTTCGGACGGGGTATATCGTACTTGTTAACTTTCAGCGTTTGTTTAATCTCCAGCCGCCTAGGGTAAACACATAGTAGAAGTTACAAAAAATTGAGGCGGTGATTCGAATGTCCGTTCAACAACATGATTATGAAGAACGCCATATCGAGAAAAGGCATGACCCGAGCCGTGTGGCATCCACCTTTATCAAATACCTTGCTTATGTAATCATTACTTTCGGGGTGCTGTATTTCATAGCGAGATACCTTATACCGATGTTTTAATCACGGCTAGATAAGAACAAAACCGCCCTGGAATTGGCGGTTTTTGTTTTGTCTTCTTGGATTGTCTTCTTTATTATTTCAACGCGTTAAGCATGCCGTAAACGACGCCTTGGTGGTAAAACATATGCAAGGAGGTCGCGATAATGAGCTCGCCGATATTCTCGGCTTTCAAGAAGTTTTCCGGAACCGTCTCATCAAGCCGGTTTTCGAAGGTCTCATGCATCGCTCTGCGGAGTTCCTTCAGCTGTGCGTAAAGTACCTCCCATTGAGGAGGCTGTTCGTCCCAATCCGCAGGCTTCGTGCCGTAAGCGAAGAGATTATCGTAGCTTCCCGGGAAGATCGGAGTTTCTTCGGCTAGACCAAAAACGTGGAATTGCGTTACCGCAAGCACATGCCCCAAATGCCAATGAATATGGTTTTTGAAGCCATTCGGAATGACATCCCGTTTCTCCGGCGGACATTGTCCAAATACCTCAATCAATTGCTCGAGATGTTTATCAAACACATGAAACGCATATTCTTTTCTCATTTTAATCTCTCCTCTACCAGGTTGTTTTTATTTAAACAGGGAGGCATATTCCCCGTAGCCTTTTTGCTCCAGGTCAGACTTCGGAATGAACTCCAGCGATGCGGAGTTTGTGCAGAATCGGAGCCCCGTTGGCGCCGGGCCGTCTTTGAACACATGACCCAGGAAGGAATCCGCAGCGCGGCTTTTCACTTCAACCACGGAATATAATCCGCCGATTTCATGCAGCACGATGTTATTTGGCTCCAGCGGCTTAGTAAAGCTCGCCCAGCCCGTGCCCGCATCGAACTGATCCTTTGAGCTAAACAGCGGCTCACCCGATACGATATCGACGTATATGCCTTCTTCCGTGTTGTTCCAGTACGGATTATCGAACGGAGGCTCATCCTGGCCGTTTTGCGTCACCGCGTATTGAAGCTCCGTTAACGTCTTCAGCTTTTCAGCTTTATTGAACTCTTTCGCGTAGGTTTGCTTTGGACTAATTTTCACTTCGCGGTCTTTGCCCCATACCTGATCCAGCGATGAATCGCGAGTCGAAAAAAGGGTATTCATCTTGAACATGTACGGATGGTTCGCGTAATAGTCCTGATGCTCGGGCTCGGCTTTGTAAAAGGCAGCTGCCGCTTCGATTCTCGTTACGATCGGTTTATCGAACCGATTGGAAGCCTTCACTTCCTTTTCGGATGCTTCAGCTGCCAGCTTCTGCTCTTCATTCATGTAGAAGATAGCCGATTGATACTCGTTTCCCCGATTTTCGAATTGGCCGGTCGAGTCCGTTGGATCAACGTTTCGCCAGAATACCCGAAGCAGCTCGTCATACGAGATGACAGCAGGGTCGTAATACACCTCAACCGATTCCAGATGTCCCGTTGTTCCCAAGCTGACTTCTTCATAAGTCGGATTGGCCGTATGTCCGCCCGTATAGCCGGAATCCACGCCCGTCACTCCCTCAAGCTTTTGGAAAACCTCCTCCATGTCCCAGAAGCAGCCGCCGGAAAATATAGCCGTCTCGTATGGCGTATTTGCGTTTTCAACAATCGTTTTCTGAATATCCTGAGCCTCTGCTTTGCTGAACGAACCTTTAAAGAAAAACACCGCGACAACAAGTACGGCAATCGGAATCACATACCTCATCGGCTTCATTGCCAACGCACCTCCTCTTCAACTTGTAATCCAATTTTAGCAAGAGGCCGTTGTCCATAAATCTGTGGAAAGTCATGATCTTGCAATAGAAAAGGCATCACTTCGGACCGCTGAAGCATGAATATTTTCATGCCCCGTGCCAAAAGTCATGCCTCTAGGGTTTTTATGAAAGATGACGAACCGCATAAATAGCAGCTTGTGTCCGGTCGCGCAGCCCAAGCTTGGCGATCACGTTGGATACGTGATTTTTAACCGTACCCTCCGTCAGAAAAAGCGAGCCCGCGATTTCCTTATTATTTAAGCCTTGCCCCAATAAGGCCAGCACCTCTTTCTCACGCTCCGTCAGCTGCTTCAATTCCGCTGGCTCTTGCGCACCAAGAGGATGCGACTTATCCGGGTTCAAGTCGGTTATTTTGACAAACTCTTTGATTAGCATGGACGTAATATCGTGTTGCAGCACGGTACCGCCATTGTAGACGGTTCGAATGGCTCCGATGATCGCCTCGGAAGGCATGTCCTTCAACAGATAACCATGAACGCCATTCTCCAGCACTTTGATAATTAATTCCGAATCATCGAAGGTTGTCAGGATCAGTACCTTCGTCTCGGGAAAATGCTTGCGTATTAACGCGGAGCCTTCGATTCCGTCCATTCCCGGCATCCGAATATCCATCAGCACCACATCCGGACGAAATTCCAGCACTTTAGCATAAGCATCCTGGCCATCCATCGCCGTTCCGACTACTTCCATGCCGGGTTCGAGGCCGATAATAGTTGCCAGCCCTTCTCTCATAATCCGTTGATCGTCTACAACAAGAACTTTCATCTGTAAACACGCTCCACATCTGTCGAAGGATAAGGAAAAAGAGCTTCCACGGCGAAGCCTGACGCAGGATCTAATTGAAACCTCACCTGACCGTTCCACTCCTTCACGCGTTCCTGCAAATTGATTAATCCAAAACCGGGCTTTAATTCGCCGGGCAATTCTCCATCGTTGCGGATGGCAAGCGTAAAATCGTTCTCGGAATAAGATAATGAGATTCCGGCATGGCTCGCATGTCCATGCTTCTGCGCGTTCGTCAGGGATTCCTGCACGATTCGGTAAGCCGTCAGTTGGAGATTGCTTGGCAATGCAACGGGTGTCCCGTTCGATTGGAAGCTGGTGGACACGTTTGCGAATTTCGTAAACTCCCGAGAAAGTCTTTCCAGACTTTCGTTCAAGGAGGTCGATCGGATAGGCTCATCCCGAATGGCTCTGACGGAAAGGCGGACCTCCTGCAAAGAGGACCGGATTAATCCTTCGCTATCCAAGTAGGCTTGGTCGCTGCGGGAAGGGTCAACTTGGCTTAACTTGCGTGCCGCCTGCATCTGGACAAGCGCTGCCGTCAGTTTATGGCCAACCGTATCGTGAATTTCCCGCGCAATTCTCACTCTCTCCCGCGAAGCCGCCCATTCTTCCGCCTTGCTAGCGTAATCCTCCAGCTGCTCATGCGATTGCTGCAGCTGTGCGTAAAGCTCTAGCGCATCCCTGCGGGCACGCTGGTAGAAATGGATGAGCGCTTTTACAATGCACGCAAACACGATAAAGGAACAAGTGATGAAATAACTGTCCGCATCCAGGCGTCTATATAAATACCAGTCGATGCTGCCCATCGTGGCCACGTATAGCAGCAGGAGCACAAAGCCTGCGGCAATAAGAACGCGGGTGCTTCGGATAAACATCAATATGGCTAAAGCGGTTATTCCAATAAACAGATGGTTCGGGAAATTTCCCGCAATAAAGATGTATCCGTAAGAGGCCGATACCAAGAAATCGAGAATAAGAAGATAGATCAGCCAATTGGGATTCTTGTTCGTATTGGAGTAATACAGATAGACCAGCAGAAATACCGCCGTCGAAAAGATAATAAAGCTGAGTCTCCAAAAAAGCGCGATGGAATGTTCAAAATAAAAAATGCCTGAAATGGCAAGATCAAACACAAGCTTTACGCCAAAAAACCACTTCCAAAAACGTGGGGTTTGCCCAAAAAGATCCACGTCTTGAACCATTTCTTTTGCTCCCCCTTCTCCTCCGCGAGAGCCGCATCGGCGAGTATTCTCAAATCATAGAACAGCGGAGCGGTTTTATCAAACTTCTTCTATCAGCTTAGCGCCGTAACAAGGCAAAGAGACTGCCCCCGATGGGACAGTCTCCTCCTGATCATTCTTAATAGCCGTATACGTCAAAGCTCCAAAGCGAATAGCCCCACTGCGTGCCGCGTTCCGTTCCCAGCATGCGCACGTAACGGCCATTGCCGTTTACATTCTGGTCAAGATCGGCGCCTGTGCCCGTCGTTGTGCCGTACAGATCCGTCCAGCTGTTGCCATCCGCCGAGATTTGCAGCTTAAACGACTTCGCATAAGCGGTCTCCCATTTCAGCTTGATGTTGGTTACCGTACGGCTTGCGCCAAGATCAACCGTAATCCACTGCGGATCGGCAGCGGTCACCGATCCCCAGCGCGTGCCGGGATCATTGTCCACGGCCGAAGCCGGGACAAACGGATCCTGATAGGAGGAAGCGGTTGCCGTCTTGCCTACGGACAGCAGCGTAGCATTCGAGGAGGCGGCGGCATGGCCGTATACCTCAACCTCATACAGCGAATAGCCGTAAATCGTGCCGCGCTCCGTCATATTAATCCGGACGTAACGTCCGGTTCCGGTTACGTTAAAGTCATCGATGCCGCCGTCGCCGGTAGTTGTTGCATAAATATCGGACCAGCTGTTACCGTCAGCCGATACTTGAACCTTATACGATTTGCCGTATGCCGTCTCCCAGTTCAGCTTTACGCGGCTGAGCTGCTGCGACGAGCCAAGGTCAATCGTCAAGGTTTGGGGATCGGCACCCGCAATGGATGCCCAGCGGGTCTGCGCGTTGCCATCCACGGCATTCGATCCGGAAAAAGGCGCCTCGGTCGACGATGCCGTTACCGTTTTGTTCAGCGCTACGTTGGTATCCGTGCCATTGTTTCCGCCATTGCCGTTGTCTCCGCCGCCGTTGTCTCCGCCGCTGCCGACCGGAGGCCAGTTATCGCCGGAATTGGTGCTTTCCATCGGATTCACCGAGACAAGGGATTTTGCGGCTACAACCGCCGTGCCTGTTGTGCCGGCAGCATTTTTAAACGTTACCGTCACGGGGCTTGCCGTCGGGTTCCAGATTTGAGCGGTGTACGTATTGCCTTTCTTGTACACCGTAGCGCTTGTCCAGCCCGTTGCCCAGACATCCTTCGTACGCGTGCCAAGCGTCTGCATGTTATGAACGAACCAATACGTGTTAAAGATTTCGTTCTTCTGCATGCTGGTTGCGCTCCATTTGTTAATAACCGCCTGCGGATCGCTTAACGCTTGGATTGGCCATACGATATGATACCAGTCCGTCTCCGGACCGCCGTTATCGGCGACAAAGCCGCTGTAAAGACCTGCCGCTTTGCCTGGAACAAGGCTGTAGCTTGTCAAATATTCAGCAGTCGGCAGCCAATGGATACCGTATACGTATACCGGATCTCCGTTAAAAAAGGTGCCGAAGAAGTTGGATGCTCCGTACACTTGTCCAACCGTTTTGTGCGTATATTGCGGAATCCAGTTGTCGCCGTCATAGTTGAACCAATATTGCATCACCGCGTTAAGCTCCGTTGTGAAGCCGTAAATCGCAGCGTTGCGGAAAGCCGTATCGCCATTCGTCAATGCCCACATGTATTGGCCAACCCATCCGAAGAGCGATTCGCCTGCTGCTTCCTGGTTGTTGCCGTTGTCGTTATCCGCATAACCGCCTGCCCATGAATGGCCTTCATAAGGGTCAAAGCTGCGGAAGAACGGGAACATGGAATCCGTGCGCGAAGGGTTCGCGTAATCGCGGACGAGATGGTCGATCATCGGACCGTATTGCGTTTTGAAATCATTGTCGAAGGTCGCCAGCACGGCTGAAGCAAATACATAGTAACCGTACGTGAAGTGATGGTCGGTAATGCCGTTATTCGCGCCGAACTCGCTCGATTTGTAGTACGTTGTCCCCCAATCGGAATTGTAGTACAGGAAGTAATCCGGTTCGCCGTTTGTATACGTATACCAGTCCGTCAGGATCGTCTTGATCCGCGACAGGAATTTATCCCGGTAAGCCGTCTCGCCAAGCTCATTGGCCGCAAGCACGCCCATCGCAAGCGGATGAAGCTTTTTGCCTTGCCAATACGCGTCGGCAGCCATCAGGTTGCTGGTTGTTTCTTCATCCAGAGCTTTCAGGTAAGACACCATCAGCGATTTGTCGTAAGCCGAATCCGTAGGCTCCGTGAACTGAGGCACGATGCCGTAGAAGCGGTCGACCGTCGTAAAGGTATTGCCTTCGCGCACTTTCAACGTACCGCGGACCGAAGGATAGGTCAACGCGGCAAGCGGTGTCGAAGACACCTTCCATTGATGCGGCAGAAGCGTTGTCAGCGCCTGATTCGAGAACCCGGTGCGCTTCAGAGCCGTTGTCAGAGTATAGTCCGTTGTCACTTGCGAAGTCGATTCGTTATAGCTGTAATTCACTTTCGTATCCGTTACGAAGGCATAAGCATGCTGGTAGTAGTAGTTCAAGTTTGAAGCAGCCGGCAAAGCAGCAACCGACAGATAATTGCCTCCGCTGCCGAGCTGGATTTTGACCTTAGCCCCAACCTTCTTGAATACCGTTCCCGCAGGAGCAAAAATACCATAGTAACGCGTATACGATGCGCCGCTGCCGTCCGTATTCACCAGCTTCACGCCGATATGGTCGGTTGTCAGCGTAGCGCCTTCGGTCGTCAGGACGGAATTTCCGTTGTCGTCAAAGAGCTGCGTAATCAGCGAAGAATAAATCTCAACCGAGCTTGGATCGGCAAAGGTATTGTATACGTAAGGCGAGCCTTTGACGAAGGTCGATTTCATTTTGTCCGTGGCATCGTCGCTTACTACCGCGTCTACGGACCAGTCGCCGTAACCCGTCACGCGCGTTTGCAGCTTGGACGTGTTAATGCTGTTTGACATGACGTACAGATCGGGATTGCCGTCGGCATTTACCGCTCTGCCGTCCGAAGACAGCCAGCCCGCTCCCGGATTCAGGATGCCAAGCCCTTGCTGGAAGTACTTCGACTTCAGCGGCAGCGTGACTAGATAATCGCCGTATGGCTTGATTAGAATCGACTGCCACCAGTCATTCGACGGAATCGGAGTCGATATGTTTGAAGTCTTGTTAGCCGGATATTTCGGCTGCGGCATATGAATATCGCCCGTCAGATAACTGCCGGAGCCCGATTGCACGGCTGTTGGCGTTGGCAGCGCCGGAATCGAATAAGTCGGCTGCGGCTGGCCGGCGATATAATCGTAAACCTCGAATTCGAGAAGCGAATAGCCGAAGCTTGTCGCGCGGCCGATCCCGTTCATCCGAACGTAACGCCCGTTCGTATATAGCGGGATTTCCTGTTTGCCTCCCGCAAAGTGAAGCTCGCGATAGACGGTTGTCCATTGCGTGCCGTTATTCGATACTTGAACGTCGTACGCCCGTCCGGCTGCCGCTTCCCAGTTCAGGACCACCCGCCCGATCTGATGGGCGGAGCCCAGATCGACATAGATCCATTCACTGTCGGTTGGGTTGGACGACCAGCGCGTAGCCGCGTTGCCGTCAACCGCATTGGAGGCAGCGGTTGAGCCCGGAGGCAAATAGGCGGAATTTTCAGTCGATGATACCGTCACCGGTTTGTTCAGCGCTACGTTTGGACCGTAATCAACCGGTGGAGCCGTAGAGCCGCCAGTCCCGTATACTTCAAATTCCAGAATGGAGTAGCCATAAGCTGCAAGGGCACGCTGCGTGCCTAATACCCGTACATAGCGGCCGGTTCCCGCTAACGTAAGGTCATCGGTGCCCCCGTCTCCCGTTGTTGTCGAATAAACGTCGTTCCAAGTGGATTCATCGCTGGATACCTGGATTTTGTAGGCTTTTGCATAAGCGCCTTCCCATTGGATTTTCACGCGGTCAATCGTAGCGTTTGCGCCAAGATCGACATAAAGCCATTGCGGGTCCACCCCCCATTGACTTCCCCAACGCGTGCCGGTGGAACCGTCCACCGCAAGATTCGCCGCGTTGCCTCCTTCTACGGAAGAGGCGTAAGCCGTTTTATTTTGGGATAATAAATAAGAGCCTGCCGCATGTACCTCACGGATAAATAAGGACGATACAAGCGAGACAAGCATGACCGCGCATAGCGTCAAGACAAGCAGCTTTCTCGTCGCCCTTTCCCGATACATCGTATACATTCGTCTATTTCCTCCCTAGTTCGCAATATTTGTTCATGGCTGTACTTGAGCTCTAGCCAATCGCATGATTTGTCTCCTTCAGCCCTCCTTCCTCAATCAACGATTACTGGCAACGCTTTCATCGCCATGCACCGATTAGTATACTGCCGCAAGCAATAGGAAGAAAATGCCAATATTTAGCGATTTATGCCAAGATATCTTGGGCTTGTCCCATCATAAACGTGGATTCCTGGTCCTATGCTCCCGCTTTATTGTCCTTGCCGGCAACCCGGATGTACCTCCTATAATACTGCCATGTAATTGATGTACCTTGCTCCGTAGTTGTTAAGGTCCCTAAGGGATCTTAAACCGCTCCGTACTAGCTACTTTCTGGCGCTTAAGGTCCCTCAAGGACCTTAAAAACCTCACACGCTTCCATTTTCCTGGCCTTCCCCGCTTTCCTACAACCGGTAAGGTCTCTAAGGGACCTTAAACCGCTCCGTGCCACCAACAAAAAAAGCACTTAAGGACCCCAAAGGGCCTTCAGTGCTTTTGGCCTTACATATCCACGGAATTACTGTTTGACGTTTGTACCTCCGACTTGCGGGTTAGCATAATGTTGCGGAAATAGATAAAAACGCTGGGCAATTGGCCCAGCAGAAAGACAGGATCCTTGCGGTATATCGCATAAATAGATAAGACCGCGCTGCCCAGGATGCTGTAGACCCAGAAGGATAGCGGAATGACGGTTTTTTTCGCTTTTTCGCTCGCCAGCCATTGGGTAATGAACCGCATCGTAAACATGATCTGCCCTATAAAGCCAAAGATAATCCATCCCATGTTGCCGGCCGACACATTGCCTATAATCGAATGCCACCACATGATTAATGGCCTTTGATCTGATAGCGAATGACCCGTTTGCGGAGCCAGCCAATGACGATTGCATCCATAAGCCCCACGAAGGCTCTGTTAAATACGCCGTATTTGGAAACGCCATGCTGTCTTTCCTGATGGGATACGGCTACCTCGACAACCTTAAAGCCGTTGATCTTCGCCAGAGTCGGGAGAAAACGATGCTGTCCCTCGTACAAATAATAGCTGTCCGCCACCTCGCGCTTCATCAGCTTCATCGGGCAGCCGGTATCGTAGATTTGGTCGCCGGTCAACCAGTTGCGGACACCGTTGCCAACCCTGGAGGATACCTTCTTCACGACGGTGTCTCTGCGCCGCACACGCTTGCCGTTCACGAAATCCATGTTCGGAATATAAGGCATCAGCTTGAAAATATCCCTCGGATCCGTCTGCAGGTCCGCGTCAATCAGCGCGACCAGCTCGCCTGCCGAGCCCTTCAAGCCGGCGTAGATCGCCGCGGTCTGACCGCAGTTTTTCTCGAAATGAATCACTCTCACGCGGGAATCCTGCTCCGCCAGCTCATCTAGCAGCATAGCGCTGCGATCCTTGCTTCCGTCATTGACGAGGACGATTTCGTAGCTCTCTACTTTATCTTTAACCGCATTCGTAATCGCCTCGTGCAGCAGCTTAATGTTTTCTTCTTCGTTATAGATTGGCGCAACGACCGATAACTTAACCATGTCTATTCCCCCTGTACCATGTAACAAACTTGTGTATTCCTTCAGCAAAATCGGTCTGCGGGTGGTAGCCGAACAGCTGATTCGCCTTGGATACGTCGGCATAGGTCTGCTCCACATCTCCCGGCTGGTTGGGCAATGTACGAATAAGGGCTCTTTTGCCGAACTCCTGTTCCAAGCTTGTAATCAAATCCCGGAGCGTGATGGTTCGGTTCGTGCCCAGATTCACAACCTCATAGAGGTTTTCCATCCGTTCCACATACGACAAGGCGCCAAGAATGCCCGCGATAATATCGCCGATATACGTGTAGTCCCGCCTCGAGGAGCCATCGCCGTACATCGTCAGCTCTTCGTCCTTGTCCAGCATCCCCGCGAATTTGTGGATCGCAAGATCAGGCCGCTGCCGCTCTCCGTAAACCGTGAAAAAGCGCAGCATAATCGTATCGATATGATGAAGATGATGGTACGTATGTCCAAGCACCTCGCAGGCTTTCTTGGTCGCCGCATAAGGCGAAATACTGTAATCCACGACATCTTCCTCGGAAAAAGGCACCTTCCTGTTATTCCCGTACACGGACGAAGAAGAGGCGCAAAGCCATTTGCGCACGCCATGCTTACGCATCACCTCCAGGATATGAAGAGTTCCCTTCACGTTCACATCCTCGTACAGAAGCGGATCCTCAATCGACGGCCGAACCCCGGCCATTGCCGCCAGGTGGATAACTGCGTCGATCCTCTCGCTGGCAAATACGGCTTCAAGCTCGTCCATGCTGCGGATATCCGCCACAACCAGCCGGTAATCATCCGATTCGACAACTGCCTGAAGCTTAGCCAAATCGCCATCCTTATCCCCTGAACAGGGAAAAGAAAATTCCGACCTTGTACTATTCAGGATATTCCTGATTTTGGTTTTATAGTCGTAGACGTCGTTGAAATTATCGATATTGACGACACGATGGCCTTGAGCCAGCAGTTGCTCGCAAAGATGGGAGCCGATAAAACCCGCTCCCCCGGTTACGCAATACGTCTTCATTGTGCCTCCCGCAATGGATACCCGTGCTCGCTTGCGCCCACCGGGTAGTATTTGAACCATTGAAGGACGGAAGCGTCCCCCGCAAACATATTCCGCATATCAAAAAACGCGTTCCCTCGCATGCCGCGGGCGATTTTCTCCCAATTGGCAGCACGGAACTGCTCCCATTCGGTCATCAGCACAATCGCGTCCGCCTGCTGCGAGCATTCCGTCTCGCTGTCGCAATATTGGATTCGGCTGTTCAAGTCGCTCCAATAAAGCTTCGCCTGCTTCATCCCTTGCGGGCAATAGACCTTTACGGAAGCTCCTCTGCCGAGCAGTCCTTGAATAATCTCGTAGCTCGGGGTATAACGGATGTCATCCGTATCCGGCTTGAAGGTAAGCCCCCACACCGCAACGGTTCTTCCTTTCAAGGTGCCGTCAAAGGATAACGCCTCTTCGATCTTGCTCACCATCTTCGCCTTCTGCTTTTCATTGGCTGCTATAGCCGCACGCACGACGTACAGCTCCTCGCCGTTCTTCCTGCCGACATCCACGATTGCCTGCGTATCTTTCGGGAAGCAGCTGCCTCCGTAACCGGGGCCTGCCTGCAGGAAATGCGGCGAAATCCTGTCGTCCATGCCCATGCCCGTCGCAATATCCTGAATTTTTGCGCCTACCTTTTCGGATAACAGCGCCAATTCGTTAATAAACGAAATTTTGACCGCCAGGAACGAATTCGAAGCGTATTTGATCATCTCGGCAGTTTCCCAGTTCGTGAATAGAAACGGGACATCCTGCTCAAGATGAGTAGCGTAAACCTTCTTCAGCGTTTGCACCGCCTCGTCGCTCTCCGTGCCGATCACAACCCGGGATGGAGACAACGAATCGCTGACAGCCTTGCCTTGTCTCAGGAATTCCGGATTAGAAGCGACGTGAGCCCGGTACGGGGTGCCTCTCAGCATACCCTCAAGATACATGGCAATGCTTCTGCTTGTTCCAACCGGCATCGTTGATTTGCTGACAATCACTTTATAACCGTTAATATGTTTGCCGATCTGCTGCACCACATCCCAGACATGCGTAAGATCCGCGCTGCCGTCTGCCTTGGCAGGCGTTCCCACTGCGATAAACAGAACGTCGCTTGTCTGAATGACTTGCTGCGCGCTTGCCGTAAAGACGAGATTACCGGCGCGAAGGCCGTTTTGGAGCAGCTCTTCGAGCCCCGGCTCGTAGATTGGAGAAATGCCCTGGTTCAGACGCTCGATTTTCTTTTCGTCTACGTCCATGCAGGTAACCCGGAAACCGTAACTGGATAGTACAGCACCATGGACAAGCCCAACGTAACCCGTACCCATTACTCCTACGTTAACCATCGTTCCACCCCATTATTTTGGCGTTAAATAATTAGTTTACCAACTTAACTATAATCATAATAATGAGAAGTGTGATATATTTCAAGTATAAACAATTAACAACTTAGGAATTGGGAGTAGGTATGAACAAAGACAACCATCAGGAGACCATCCAACGTTTGAGGGAATCGTTTACCCGTTTTGCGAAAGCCGAGTGGAGACAGAGGTCGGTTAACGGTCTTAATAAGAGCGAGCTTCGCATTTTGTTCTGCATCATGATGAATACCGATGTCGATAATCCTAAAATCAGAGTATCCGAAATCAGCAACAAGCTGCTTGTCACTACCCCAACCGTCACACAGCTTCTTAAGAAACTGATAGCCGACGGGCTTGTTGAACGTACCGTAGATCCGGATGACAGGCGTTCCGTGGGAATTGAGCTTACTCCTAAAGGAGAGCAGATTGCGAAGGAAGCGGACGAACAGTTGAACCAGCATCTCAGCGGCCTGGTCGAGCACCTGGGCGAGGAGCAGACATTAATGCTCTCCGAATTATTAACGAAAGCTTACAACTACTTTAACGAAAAAGAATGAAAAAGAGAGGGCTATCCCTCTCTTACTTACATATTATTAAGATTTTTCATAGAGTATGACTTTGATTTACAATCCGATATTATTCTTCAGCCCTTTGTAGCTCCCGGCATCCGGAAAGCCATCCTGCGCTAGCTGCCGAAAAAGTGCGGAGAATCCGTACTCCGTGAGCTCCGAGACCGGAATAAACGCAAGATCGTGAATCGGATTATGATCGAATTCATTGGTTGGCATACGAAGCTGTCCGATACTTTCTGTTTTACTAATAAAAGGCGGCCTTCTTCCAGCAGAATTCCGGTCACCCTGACCTGCAGCAGATTACTCAGTGTTACTGGACCTCTTTCTCGGAGTCTGTCCAAATCCGTTCGATATGCGTGAGCGCAAGGCCATTAAAGCTAAGCTTATATATATCCGGCATGCTCAGCCGCTGCCAGAATGCAAAACCGTATTCCGGCTTAAAGGCCTTAATCATTAATGCCATAAGGTTGCCATGCGTCCCGATAGCGATTGTATCTCCCTGAAAACGCCGGAGCACGCTCTGTAGAGCCTGTATTCCTCTATGCTGAGCGACAAGATTGGATTCCCCTCCCGGCCAGGAGAAGGCTTCCTCTTCCCATACCTTCCGGATGGCATAATCAAATTCATCCTGCGGCCGGTCCGCTAATAACCGCTCCCGGAAGCCTTCCTCCAATTGGATAACAAGACCCTGTCGTGCCGCTAACGGCTCAACCGTTTGAAGCGCCCGCTTGTACGGACTGGTGATGACCGCCGAAATGCGCTCGTCCGCCAGAAGATCGGCGACTCTTCTCGCCGCTTCCTCTCCTTGAGAAGACAACGGCCGGTACAGCTCGTCGTCTGCCCTATAAACGGAATGCGCATGCCGAACCATGTAAACCTGAGTAAGCGCAGCATCAACCTTATTCCATCTGCTTTTCCAGTTTTTCTGAAGAAGACGCTTCTCGTAAATCGGCATAAGAGCCGGCGACTGCTTAAAATGCGGTGTAGGCCGGACTAGGAAGTCCAGCAAATCCTGAATTCCGTGAGGTGCCGACAGCACTACGCCGTTCTGCTCATCCAAGGTCAGGCCTAAGGCGGTAACCGTCTCCGGAAACTTGGACATGGCATCAACGGCGGATGCGTACGGCTCAATTTCGTTCACCAGATGCATTCTCGCTTCGTTTTTCACCGACCAAGGCACATCCGGCATGACGTCTCTTAGCTTTTGTTCGAGCGCTTTCTCTGCCGCTTCATCCGTTTGGGAAGGATCATAATAAATCAGATCCACATCCGGCAACGCGAACCGCTCCGGATAACCATGCAGATAATCCCACACCTTCGACCTTACGAAACCCGCGCATACCCACCAGTCCGGCAGGTTCATTGATCCCGCCGTATGCAGCACCTTCATCATCCACTCGTCTTCAAGCACGAGAGCTTTAACGTCCTGTTCATTCTCCAACTGCCGCAAAGCCGTCCCTCCTATCGAACGCAAGTTCTCCTACTAGAATACAATAACTGGAAGGCAATGCAACATGTAAATCCAAACTGTCGTATAATGAAAACAAAAAAAAGCGAAGCCCGGCTTCAGGCTTCGCTTGTTCATATGGAGGCTTCACCGCTTATGATTTTGCATAAAGGCGAAACTTTATTTCTGCAGGGCCAGTCGGGACCGCTCTTTCATCTGCGCAGCGGACTGCTCAAAATTGTGCGCGTTCACCCTGACGGCTCGCAGATTCTGGTCAATATTATCGTGCCGGACGAAATCATCCCGCATCATTCTCTCATAAGTCCGAACCCTTACTTCGGTACGTCTATCGCAATCGTCACATGCGAAGTGGATATTCTTCCCGCCGCCGCCTGGTATGAGGAGCTTGAGCTGCATCCCGACCGGTATCGTTCAATCGGGCTGCAGCTGCAGGACAAGCTTCGCATGATGCAGCAGCGGATCGATCAGTTGACCGCGATTGCGCCGGCGGACAAGCTGCGGAAGCTTGAAGCTTGGTTCGATCAATACATCTCACCGGAGAAGCTGACCGATGTCCTGACCCAGGACGAGATCGGGCAATTTATCGGTCTGCGCCGGGAGACGATCAACCGGCTGCTGCGGGCCAAGAAGGAAAGCTGATTGAAAGCAGCCGATTACTTGGCTACCGCTTCTTTTTCCGCCTCGTCCAGGCTGCCTTTTGGTCCAAAGAATTCGTAATGAATATCTTCCGCAGGAACTCCCCATTCGAGAAGCTGGCGGTTGATATGAGCCATAAACGGCGTTGGTCCGCAGAAGTAGAACGCGGCATCCTTGGACGGAATAATCTCCTGCAGCCATGGAAGATCCACATAACCTTCTTTGTGGTACGATCCTGTATCCTGCTCTGTTGGCTGCGCATAGCACCAGTATGCTTTTGCTTGCGCTGCCTGATCGACCTTCTCTTCTACCTGCTGCTTAAGGGCATGGAACCGCCCGTTTTGAGCCGCATGAATAAATGTAATTGGACGGTCTGTGTTTGCATCTACAAGCGTATTCAGCATGCTGACCATCGGCGTCAAGCCAACTCCGCCGCTGATCAGCACCACTGGGCGCGTATCCTTCAGATCAAGCGTGAAATCTCCGGCCGGTGCGGACAGCCAGAGCACATCGCCTTCCTTCACCTGCTCATGCAGGTAAACCGAGACAACGCCGGCATCCTTGTCTTGCTGCGAATCCTCTCTTTTGACCGAGATCCGGTAGTACGGCTTGCCAGGCGCATCCGACAGACTGTATTGGCGGATATGAGTGTTCTTCTGATTCGGAATGCTCATCTTCACGCTCACGTATTGCCCCGGTTCAAACGTTGCAATCGCTCCGCCATCCTCCGGCACCAGGTAGAAGGAGGTAATGACATTGCTCTCCTGAACCTTGCGCTGGATGCGGAATGCGCGGTAACCCGCCCAGCCTCCCTGCTGCTCTTCGGCTTCCTTGTACATCTCCGCTTCGACGCTGATAAATACATTCGCGATAACGCCGTATGCCTCGGCCCATGCATTCAGAATCTCTTCGGTTGCGGCATCGCCAAGCACCTCTTTAATAGCCTGCAGCAGATTTTGGCCGACAATCGGATATTGGTCTGCCGTAATGCCAAGGCTGCGATGTTTGTGAGCGATCTGCTTCACAGCCGGCAGGATGGTTTCAAGTTTATCGATATACAGGGCAGCGGCATAAACGGTATTCGCAAGCGCGGTCTGCTGTTTGCCCTGTCTTTGGTTGGCATGGTTAAATACATTCATAAGCTCGGGATGACTGGTAAACAATAATTGATAGAACCTTTTTGTAATGGCCGTCCCGTGAACCTCAAGCACCGGTACAGTCGATTTAATAATGGCTATCGTTTTTTCATTCAGCATAATGCTCTCCCCGCTTTCTTCGACTTGTTATGATCTAAGTATACGGAAGAGTGGCCTCCCGCCGATGTGATTCCAATCACACCAAATCAGAACGATATGTGAAATTAATCACTCAGGATATTTCTCAAGCGGTCCGTCCGGTTTCTTCGTGATCACCCGGGCAATATCCGAATTCGTGATAGCACCATAGAAAAAGTACAAATGAAGGTTTTCTTTATTGATTGCACTCCAGGATAGGCCGGTTTCAGGGTTTAGGTTGTTTGATTCCTGTGAAAGTGGCGTCCATTTTGCGACAGCGTCATTTTCCGCGAATCCCGTGTTAAGCCCCTCGCCATCGCGATAAAAAACTTGAAACCCGTCCTTCACGACTTCCACATGAACGATCTCGTCAGCCTTCACCTTAGCTTTGTCCATGCTGCGCTTAATCTCATCCATTAACGAAGAATCTCCCGCTCCCCCGTTCGAGCAGCCGCTTAACAGCATGAATGATACGGCAAATAAAACAATGATTCCTCTCAACTTCTAATTAACCTCCCTATTGGCATTAAATAACATACAAGTATAACTGTATCTTCTCTTATGGGTACAACCCCTCTTTGCTATAATCGGTTTAGAAAATAAACGCTGCAAGGAGTTGTCTATGAATATTGCCTCACCCGTAACTGCAACGCAGTTGATGGATGTTTTGCTTAATGTCTCCGTTATCCGCCCTGTCTTTATCTGGGGAGCACCCGGTATCGGAAAATCCTCGCTTGTCGAAAAATTCGCAAAGCAAGTTGGCCTCCCTTGCGTATCCCTTCTTGGTTCCCAGCTTGCACCTGAAGATATTATCGGCGTTCCTCAAATCAGAGACGGCAAAAGCCAATTCTGTCCTCCGGCCATGATTGCCCGCGATGAACCCTATTGCTTGTTCCTCGATGAACTTAACGCTTGCTCGCAGGAAGTACAAAAAGCCTTCTACAGTCTGATCCACGAGCGCCGGATTGGAGACTACCGCCTGCCCGCAGGCTCGATCGTCATCGGTGCCGGCAACCGCGCCCAGGACAGCGCAATCGTCAAACCGATGAGCTCCGCCCTGATTAACCGGATGTTCCATATTCAGTTAAATGTCTCGTTCAAAGATTGGATCGGCTGGGCTTATGAAGCATCCCTGCATCCAACCGTGATCGAGTACTTGGAGACTAGACCCGATCATCTATGGAGCGCTCCGCCCAAGAGCGAAGAGACCTTCTCGACGCCACGCTCCTGGCATATGCTCTCGGATGCGCTGCATGAATTCGGAGATGCCATTACGCCGGAGCTTGTCGGCATTCTGGCAAACGGAGCGCTTACTCCCGCGCACGCCGTCCAGTTTAAAGCCTTTTACAAAAACCGGAGCAGCAAATATCAGCTCAATCAGATTATAGAAGGAAAAGTAGGGTTCCCTGCTGATCCGGAGGACCGCGATGTTCTCTATTTCCTCGCCCAGGCATTCCGCTCCCAGATCGTCAAAGAGCTGCCGGCTCTTAAGGAACAAATTCGAGAGCCTCATCGTCAATTTGCGCATAATGCCAAGAAGCTGATCAAGGATTTGAGCATGATCTCGTTTGAAATTGCCCAAATGGTCGTAGCAAAGCATGAGCAGGAGGACAATATTCCGGATTGGCTGATGGTTGAGATCGTTCGCGACTTGCCTAGACTTGCCGTGAAAGACCGGTGATTGCCGATGCCCAAAAAAACTAAAATAGCGGATCCGGCCACTAAACATGTAAACGAGGCTATTCATTTCATATCCGATCATCCGATTTTCTCGCCGCTCTCTTCCCGCGTCCGCATTATCCGTCAAGAAAGCTCCCCTTACCCGGAGACAGGTTGGGCTAGAGTTACTCTCCATGGAACGATCTACCTTCATCCCAAAAGACGCGGAGAAACCTCGGAGTGGATCTATGTGCTCGCCCATTGTCTTTTGCATCTTGGGCTGGGGCATTTCAAGGTCAAACACGAAAAACAGCATTACTGGAATGCAGCCTGCGATGTCTATGTGGCGCGTTTTCTTCAAGATTTGAAAATAGGAGCTCCGCCTGCCGACATGGAGACGCGATTTGATCTTCCGGTACGGGATGAGCAGCAGCTATACTCCTATTTCATGGAGCGCGGATTGCCTCCGGCGCTTAACTTCGTTGGCACAGCCGGCCCCTCTGTCAGCGATATGGATTATAACGATAAAGAATCCTATCCCTATCATTACTCCGGCAAGGAACCGGATTGGGAAGCTTATTTGGCCAAAGGTCTAGCCAACGCCGTGACGAGAGCGGTCAGCGTGGCGGGCGGACACCTGGATTCGATCACCTCGGAATCGGCTTCGCTTACCGCGGCGGCTAGAGCCAAGCGCTGGTTTATCGATCACTATCCGCTGCTTGGGGCGCTTGCCGCCGGATTTAAGCTTATTGAAGACGTACAGATTTGCCAGCGGCTCCAGATCTCGATTGCCGCGATTAACGTCATCGACCAAGTTATCTATATGAACCCTTCCGCCGGACTAACCGATGATGAAACGCTGTTCGTCATGGCGCATGAGCTTCTGCACGCCGGACTCCAGCATCATGAACGCTGTATGGGGCGCGACCATTATTTATGGAATATCGCCTGCGATTATGTTATTAATCTCTGGCTTGTCGAGATGAAGATCGGAGAATATCCGCGCGTAGGTTTAATGCTGGATCCTGAGCTGAAGGGGCTGAGCGCCGAATCGATCTATGACCGGATGGTCGCCGACATACGGGTCTACCGCAAACTAGCGACGCTGCGCGGAAACGGATTAGGCGATATTTTAGATGTCGGGTCGCCCGGATTCCGGGATGTCCGCGAAGGACAACGTCTCGATGATTTCTGCCGCAATGCGATGCAGCAAGGCCTGATCTATCACGAAGAACAGAGCCGCGGTTATCTTCCGTCCGGTCTGGTTGAAGAGATCCGCGCCTTAGGCCAGCCCCCGATCAAATGGGATGTTGAACTCGCCAGATGGTTTGACCGCTATTTCACGCCGCTCGAGAAGAAGCGGACCTACTCCCGCGTCTCGAGGCGCCAATCCTCTACGCCGGATATTCCAAGGCCGCAATGGGTCGACTCGGGCAGCGCCGAGGACGGGCGGACGTTTGGCGTTATTCTGGACACATCGGGATCCATGGATAAAAAGCTGCTTGCCAAATGCCTTGGCGCCATTGCCAGTTATTCCGCAGCCCGCGACGTGCCGATGGCCCGCATTATCTTTTGCGATGCCGCCACCTACGATGCCGGCTATATGTCCCCGGATCTTATCGGCGACCGAGTGAAGGTAAAAGGACGCGGAGGCACCATTCTGCAGCCGGCTATCGATCTGCTGGAGCATGCGGAGGATTTTCCGAAGCACGGTCCGATCCTGATCATCACCGACGGCGAATGCGACCGGCTGCGCGTTAAGCGGGATCATGCTTATCTGCTGCCGAAAGGCAAGCATCTGCCCTTTTATCCGAAAGGTCCTGTATTCCGGGTTGATTAACGTTAACTGCAGAAATTCCAACGCAGACTGTGTTGCCTGGCCAAAACGTTGCATTACGCTGCATGAAATCCAACGTACCTTGGATAAGCTTAGTGGTTGCTATTAAACCATCTCGTAACCGTGAGTTTTTTCGTAAAGCCCAGATACTTATATTTAACCGTAACGCTTTGAACCGACCCCTCGTCAGCGGAAAAACGGATTCCGTAGAGAATAGGCGTATGGGCTTTTTTCATAATAGCCTTCTTAAACTCGTCACCGGTAAGAGCCGGGTAAATGGATGAATCGTGTATTCCCATAAATTCGATTTCCGGAGAAGGCTCAGGCATCACCTGCACAAACTGTCCGGAATCATAACTAACGCCAAGCTGCACGGGACCGGATGGGGAAGTTCCGTTAATCGTTACGCTAACGATATCGATTTTCCGGAGGCCCTTGTTCACCAGACCAACAACATACTCCGGAGGTTTCCCGTCAGGGGGCGTAAAGGTGGCCAGCCCGTCGGTATTTAATGGTTCCGTTTGCTGATACCATATACCAGCTGCGGCGGTTATCCCGATTATGATGATCAGGCAGCCATACACGATTATGCTCGTTAATCGTTTAGCGGGTTTCAATTTAACCCTCCTAACCTTCTGGTTACGGCTTCGCGATAAACCCCGTTTTAATGCCCTTTACAAAACCGGCCTTTTCGTAAAAAGTAAGGGTGCCCTCCTCTTTGGAGCTTGTCAGCAGCATCACTTTGTAGCAATTCTGCTTCCAGGCGATAGCAAGCGCCTCCCGCAATACGCTGGTTCCGTAACCTTTTCTGCGGAAATCGGAATGGGTAACCACGTTTTCGATCAGTCCGTACGGCCTTGCTCCTCTCGTTAAATTCGGAATAATAATCAGTACGCAGGCTGCCGCTATCCGGCCGCTCACTTCTACAACCAGATAATGCATGTTGCGATCCTGCCGAATCTGACTCCATAGTTCTTGTACATCCGCCGCTTGAAGCTCCGGATCATTCGGAATCAAATGACGGTATAAATCCAGAAGCTCCTGCAGTTCATGTTCCCGAATAGCTCTAACTTGGCTCATTGGTCCGCTCCCCATTCTCGTCATCTCCGCCGTATATGCGGGCGGTACCCTCATTTTATAGGAAAAGTTTGTAAACTCAAGACTTATACGGTTGATGCGACAATGCTATAATGATGGAAGGAAACGGTATAAAGGAGATTTTTACAATGAGCAAAATAGAGCTGCCTATTCTCCACTTCCCGGATCAGCCGGCTTTCGAGCAATGGCTTGCCGAGCAATACGACCAATCATCCGGCATCTGGCTGCAGATTGCGAAAAAAAATGCGTCCCGCGCCTCAGTCACCTACCATGAAGCGTTGGACATCTCTCTATGCTACGGCTGGATCGACAGCCATAAAAGAAAGCATGACGATGAAAGCTGGATTCAGCGTTTTTCGCCAAGAGGACCAAAAAGCATCTGGTCGCAGATTAATAAAGATAAAGCCGAAGCGCTTATCGCCGCGGGCAAAATGCAGCCAAGCGGCCTTAAGGCCATCGAAATAGCCAAGCAGAACGGATTATGGGACAAAGCGTACGAATCGCAGTCTAACGCTGCCATTCCGGAAGATTTCGCCCTTGAGCTGGCGCGAAACGAGAAGGCTGGGCAGTTTTTTGAGACGTTGGACAAGCAGAACAGGTACGCGATTTTGTTCCGCATTCACAATGTCAAAAAGCAGGAGACGCGGGTGAAGAAGATTCAGCAATTTATAGAGATGCTGGAGAAAGGCGAAAAAATTTATCCCGGCAAAAAGGAAGGAAAGTAATTTATGCCGATAACGGTTCAGACTATAATAGATGCCTTACGATCGTCGGTTCCCCCGATTCCTGACACGGTGGATGTTCTGATGGCCGGCCATCCCGATACCGAAGTAACCGGAATGGCCGTGTCTTTCATGCCAACCCAGCAAGTGATTGAAAAAGCTCTCGCAGCGGGAGCTAATTTCCTTATTACGCATGAGCCCCTCTCCTACAACCATCGGCATGAGGAACAGCTGATCGGGAACGATCCGGTTTTCGCGCAAAAGCTGAAACTTATTGAAGAGAGCGGAATCGCGATCTTTCGGTACCATGATTACTGCCATCGGAAGCAGCCGGACATTATCATGACGGGCTTATTGTCCGCGTTGGAATGGGAATCACGCTTGGCGGAAATGCTGCCGATCGCCGCCCTTCTCGAGCTTCCGTCTATGACGGTCGCGGAGGTTGCCGCGCATGTGAAGCAAAAGCTTGGCATGCCCTTCCTCCGGATTACGGGCGATCTTTCCACTCCAATCAGCCGTGCGGGAATTCTGGTCGGTTACCGGGGAGGCGCTTCAACCGCTATTCCGTTTATGCGCGATTTTAACCTGGATCTGCTTATCGTTGGGGAAGGTCCGGAATGGGAAACGCCGGAATATATCCGGGATGCCTCGTATCAGGGCCGGTCAAAAGCATTGCTGACTCTGGGCCACGCGGAAAGCGAAGAGCCGGGCATGCGCGCGTTAAGCGATGAATTGAAGCTGCGGTATCCGGAAATCCCGGTGGAGTTTTTCCCGATTCAGCCGATTTTCCGGATCGTGTAGTGGAGGATAAAGCTTAACGATACACGGCATCGTTAAGGAATCAGAATGCGAAAAAAGGCTGCCCGCGGGCAGCCTTTTTAACTTAACATCTATTTATTTTACAAGCAGGACCGGACAGTGAGCATGCTGGGATACCCCATGGCTGACGCTGCCAAGCAGAATTTCCGAGACAAGTCCCACGCCGCGGCTGCCCATGACGATCAGGTCACAGCTGCGCTCCTTCGCGGTATTGCAGATGAGAATGGACGGATCGCCGTCTGCTCTAAGCAGCGTGTAATCTACTCCGGAGTCTCTCAGCTGTGCAGCTGCTGCGGAGAGCACTTCATTCTCTTCCTTCTCCAGCATCTCCCCCACATCCACATAAACAAAAGCCTGATTCATCGCGACGCGTCCCGTAACGTGGATAACAGACAGCCGTATAGGCGCATTGATCGCCTTCACCAAATTGATCGCGTGATCAAGAGCTTTGCTGGACTGCTGCGAACCGTCGACGGGAACAAGGATATGATTGTACATAAGAGATGCCTCCTTCAAAATGTAATCCCTAACCTTTTAATACCCACTTCCAAGCTTGTTCAAACATTCTTTCTATAATTAGCATACTCCTCAATAATGTTAACGTCAACGTAAACGTTATAATTCAAAATTACCCCTTTACAAGCGAACGTATATTCGTTATCCTATTTATGGTTATATTTACCATGTCTGGAGGGTTATAAATAATGCGTACTTATCAGGTCGACAGGATTGATCGGGAAGAGCTCAAGCTGGTTGGCTATTCGATTAGGGAAAGCCTTAACAACGTTCTGCAATCGCGAATTGTTGGCGTATTGCGCGAGCAGCTGGCTGACCGCAGGAATGAGCTGCCGAACCGGAACAATGAAGGCATTTATTTGATTCAAATTTATAACCAGGATGGCCAATGGACGCATGATACCCCCTACCAGCATGTGATCGCTTTCGAAGTAAGTGCTTTTGAGAATATACCTGCCGACATGACCACCTATACTTTACCTTCAGGAACTTATATCAAGATCGTTCATGAAGGCCCGGAGCCAGAGATTGGCAATACGTATGATTATATAAACAACGCGTTTGGCGTTAGACCTATCGATATCGAATATTGGAATGACGTCTACTCCTTAGACCGGCAAGATTCCCGGATTGATATTCTGATCCCCGGCTAAACAAAGTGAAAAGCCGGGATCTGACGCTTGGCGTCAAATCCCGGCTTCCTTCCTTGCTTATTGACCGGATTCCATTTTTGCTTTGTATGCATCCATTTGTTTTTGCAGCTCTGCAAGAACTTTATCGTAGCCGGCTGTTTTCAGCTTGCTGCGGAATTGTTCAACCGCTTTGACAGGGTCGCCTGCTTTACCGTAAGCGATAGCTGGACCCATCTCGCCGGTTACTTGCGTAATCGCTGTCAGCTCTGCTTCAACAGGAGTTTTGTCGAATACGAATTGACCGTAAGGATACGCTTTTTTGATTTTGTCATACTCAGCGTAATAAGTTTCTTCGAGTTGATCCCATACCGTTACGCTTGGAATCTCGAATTTGTCGACACGGCCGCCCCAGAAGTCGGAGTAGAAGCCGTCTTTTGTCTCGTCATAGCCAGCTGGTTGTTGACGTTTGCCGTCTTTTACTTCGTACTGTACGCCTTCGATACCGTAGTTGAGCAGGTGGTAAATTTGCTCATCGTTGCGGATCAGGTCGTAAGCCATCAGAGCGCGCTCAGGGTTTTTGCTGTGTGCGCCTACGGAAGTACCGCCGTGAGTGATGGACAGCTCAAGCAGGTTGTTGCCGCCTTGGCGGGCAAACGGGAACATTTGCAGATCGGATCCTGGCTGGTCTTTATCCATTTGAACGCGGAGACCGCCAAAGGTTTGCGTATGGTGCTGGTCCATACCTGTCAGGCCCGCACGCAGCGAAGCGCGTGTATCGTTTTTGTTGTTCAGTACGTCTTCACGCCAGAAGCCTTTGTCTGCCCATTCTTTCATCATGGTTGCGTATTTCACCATTGTATCTTCGAAGACAGGGCTGTTAACGGTGTATTTCTCGTCATACGATTTGGTCGTGAATACCGGCAGGTAACCTGTAGAGATTGGCAGCTCAAGGTTATCCGTGTAGGAAGTATCGAATCCGCCGAATGTACTTGTTCCTGAAACCGCATCCCAAGGGATTACGTCAGGCTTGTTGTCCTTAATGTATTGAAGATATTTGCCAATGCCTTCCCAGTCTTTAATTGGCTCTGTAATGCCTGCTTCTTTCGCCCAGTCACCGCGGTAGAAGAAGCCATGGTTAACCCATTGCGTATATTGATCTTCAGGGATAAGGACGATTTTACCGTTGTATTTAGACTCCGCCCAATCCTCTTGCGGAATCGAATTATAGGTTTGAGGCGCATATTTAGGAAGCAGATCATCCAGGTTCATAAAGGCGCCGCGTTGAGCATTGCCCCAAGTATCGAGCCAGTCCGTACCGATTGTGATCAGGTCAACCGGTTCGCCGGAAGCAAGCGCAAGGTTGTATTTCGTTTGCCAGTCCGTCCATTCAATCCATTTCCATTCCAGCTCGGCATTGATTTTTTCCTTCATGATTTTGTTAACTTCTGCAAGCACCTTCTCGAATTGTCCGTTAGTTGGCTTGTTACCAAGCACCATATAGGTGATTTTGACGAACTTAGAGGTGTCAACAGCCGCATCGCCGCCAGTGTTTGTTGATCCTTCTGTGTTTGTGCTTGCATTGTTGCTTGGTTTAGCTGTGTCTGCTGGTTTATTCTCTTTGTTGTTGTTACCGGAGCAGGCTGCCAAGCTGGAAGCCATCAAAATAGAGAGCAAGATTGCGGAACTTTTCTTAAACATGCACGTCTCCCCTTTGTTTTTAATAATTTGGGCTTTGCCCGTTATGTGATGAGGCCTTTTGGCCTTCGGCACATCAACCTTTAACTGCGCCTACGGTAATACCTTTAATGAAGTAGCGTTGTACGAATGGATAGAACATAATAACAGGTCCAGTTGCAACAACAGCCGTTGCCATCTTCATGGACTCGAGCGGAACATCCCGAAGCGAGACATTGGAGGCTGCTGCAGAGTTGCGGACAAAGTCGGCGCTAGTAACGACGTTATATAGGAAAAGCTGGAGTGGACGGTATTCCATATTCGGCGACAGGAACAGCATCGAGTTATACCATTCATTCCAGTAACCAAGCGCGATAAACAAACCGATTGTTGCAAGAGCCGGAGTCGTCATCGGAAGAATGAGCCGCAGGAAAATCGTAAAATCCCCTGCTCCGTCGATTTTAGCCGATTCCGTGATGGCATGCGGGATGGAGCGAACAAAGCTTTTCATCATGATGATCAGGAACGGGCTGAGAAGCCCTGGCAGCAAGACGGCCAAATAATTGTCCTTCAGGCTCAAATACTGCGTCACGAGCAGGTAGAAAGGAACAAGACCGCCGGAGAACAAAGTCGTAAAGTAGATAAAGAACGAGATGCCGTTCCGGTAACCAAAGTCCGGGCGTTGCAGCGCGTAACCGGTCATCGCGACAAGGAACAAGCCAATTGCCGTACCCGCCACGGTAAGCAGAATCGTTACAATATAAGAACCAACGATGATATCAGGATTCTCGAATACGATTTTGTAAGCAAAGGTACTAAATTCCTTCGGCCAGAAGTTAAAGCCAAATTTCTTGATAGCCGACTCCGAAGTAAACGATGTACCCAAGATGAGAAGGAATGGCAGCAAACAGCAAAGCGCAAAGATGGAAATCACAACGTAACCAAACGTTCTGACAATGACTTCGCTCGCATCTGTCCGAATGCTTCTGGATTCTACGATATTCTCTTCCATGTCAGCACCCCCTAGAATAACGAGTTTTCTGGCGACGCCTTTTTAACGAGCCAGTTGGCCGTTATAACGATCACGAAGCCGAACACCGATTGATATAAGCTAACTGCACTACCGATAGAGAAGTTGAAATTCGTCATAAGCGAACGGAATACGTAAGTTTCGATAATATCCGTCGACGAGTACAATGCCGTATTGTTTGCTCCAACCAAGTTGTAGAACAAACCGAAGTTGCCTTTCATAATGCCGCCAAGCGAGAACAGCAACAAAATAATGAACGTTGGCTTAAGCCATGGGATAACGATATAGATAATCCGTTGGAAAGCGTTTGCACCATCGATTTCAGAAGCTTCAATGATCTCATTATCAAGACCCATGATAGCTGCGAAGTATACGATAGAGCCATAACCTGTTGACTGCCATAAGTAGGTTATTACGATAATGAATGGCCATACATGAGAATTGGAGTAGACTTTTACCGGATCCATGCCGATAGATGCAAGCAAATGGTTCAGCAGGCCGTAATCATAGCTCAGAATGTTGTAAGCGATCAGACCGATCAGTACGGCCGAGATAAAGTGCGGAAGGAACAATAAGGTTTGAGCTACTTTCTTAAACCATTTGCGGCGCAGCTCGTTAAGCAGGATAGCTACGAATATTTGCAGCAAATTCCCCAGCAAGATAAAAGCAACGTTATAAGCTACGGTATTAAAAGTCAGCCGCCACAGGTCGCCGTTCATAACGAGGAAGCGGAAGTTGTCGAAGGCAACAAACGGACTTTTGAATATGCCGTCCGCGTAATTGTACTGAATGAACGCCAGATACACGCCTGGCATCGGCAGATAAGCAAATACAATGAAGAACGCAATTGCCGGCAAACACATCAGAAGCAAAGTTTTATTGTTCCAGAATCGTCTCAGCCTGCCTGAGCTTTCCGTACGCGGCTTGCTCTGGATGGCTGGTTGTATAACCTTTTCCATGTGAAGACCTCCTTACCAATTACTAATTAATTTCTAGCCTTTTTTCTTCCGGCTAGACCGGTTGAAGCCTGATGGCTTCCAGCCTGCAAGGTGTTGCTTGATCAACGGCTTCCAAGAGGATAGCAATCTCGCCTTCCTTCTTGTTAAACCAAACGCCCGGCAAGTAAACCGACTGCTGACTGCCTCCGGTAATAACCGGCCGTCCTTCTTCGCCAGGTGTCCAGATCCGTCCAACGATTTGTCCTTCGAGAAACACCGTCAGCTTAAGCCCCGATCCGGAAACTATTGCGCGCCAACCCTTGCCGTTATCTGAATTCTGAATGGTGTTGTACAGCCATGCCGTCTGACCCGCCTCGAGCTGCACGGGAAGCTCCGTAACCTGAGACTGTGAACGTGCTGCATTCGCATGGGCCGATAGCTCAGGCTCTTCCGCCCCGCTAATCACCCAGTTCACTGCCTTGATTCCTTCATACATGACAGCTCTTCTTCCAGCAGGAAGGCCAATTACTCTCTCCAGGAAGATCGCGAGTTCTGCTGATTGCCCGGCTGTGAGAAGATTGGAGAGGTCAAGATAAGGATCAAATGGTCCAACATCCCCAGCCCACTGGCCATCAACAAACACCTTCGCCGTCGATTGCATCCCTTCAAAGTGAAGAATCCAGCTGTCTGCCCGTTCTCCGGGAATAAAGCTTTTCCGGTAGTATTCAAAGGCAGGATGATCCGGCGACAGCCAGCCGCCCAAGTTCACAACCGGCCACAGCTTCCGGTCGGCTTCTGCCGTAAGCTCCGGTCGAATAGTTCGGTCCGCAGCGCGGTACACGCTCCAATTACGACTTAGTTCATGCTGCCCTGTTACAAGCGTCATGCCTGTAAGTCCTTTTAATGCGTTAAGCTTTAAGCCCGGCAGCCTGGAATCATCGAAGTTGGAATGTCCCCAAATTTCCGTTCGGGCAACCAGCTTACCCTGCGCCAGCCCTTCTTTTAACGCGAGATAGCTGCTGCTGCCGCCCGGAACCGTAGTTCCAACGTAATGACCATCCGCATAAAGCGAAATCACATCACTGCCGTTTTGGATCAGTACACCCTCTGCCGTAACCGCCCGATCAACCGGAACATCTGCTTCATACCAGCCATACCCTCGATAAATCTCGTTTTGTTCCAGGTATGCGGCTTGAGATCTCGATTGCCTTGACCCTGGCAAGGTCATCGGCTCCGCTCCATTCAAGGAGCTAAGCTGCCAATTGGTGACCTCCGTTTGCTCTTTATCAGTAGGTTGAATCTCTGATGAACAGCTGTGCAATAACCCTTCTTCATCCAGATCATCCATATAAAGCGCTTTTACTTTATCGTGGATCGCAATCGTCAAAACGGCTCCGCTGCGGGTATTTATCCGGCATACGGCATCCGATGTTCCATCGAACTTGATGCTTAACCGTCCATCTTGAATGTCTGTCACACAGTTCTCGGCTTCAACGGCAGCAATCTCCCCACTGCTTAACTGAATTTGACCGGCGCTTTCGGTATGGAAAGCAAGTACTTGGCAGCTTGCCGTCTGCTTCGCATAATAAAGCTCCGCTGTTGATTGCTCCAGAATCCCTTCCAATCCCCAGCCCGATAACGGAATCTGATACGGCAGAGCCAGCGATCGGCCTCCCCGTAAGACAAACGAATCAGAACCGGCTATTGCAATTTCCTTATCCTCATCATCCAGATTCGTCAGGAACAACAATTGGCCGCCGTCCTTCAGATCTAGCACATACGGGCCGGCAATGTTATTCCATTGACCGCTCAGAATGAGATCTTCATCCGCTGCTCCGGTTGCTTTCGCTTCTGCCAGCTTGCTTCCGTAAGCTTCAATCAGTCTGCCGAGCAACCTGCCTTCGTAAGCTTCCTCCCGGATATGCCCTTCCGGCGAGATCATTCCGCCAAAATCATAATCCGATGTCATAAACGCAAGCGGTTTACCCCAGTTGTTCGTGGCGTTCGTAAAGCCAAAATCCGTACCCGATACCTGAAGGTAAGGTCCGAGAAGCTTGGCGCCGCAGCCGAGTAATCTTCGAAGCAGGTAATGCGCGCGGTTTGTCTCGGTTACGAGGAGAGGATAACCAAGCTCCTCCATAAGCCCGCCGTAATGGAGCACCTTCTGCTCGAATTCGGGATCCCGGTCATTCGGATAGAAGTTGCAGGTTGGGGCTACTCCCTCTGCAATTCCTGCTGCTTGAAGCAAGCCGCCTTGACCCGCACAAGCGAACAGCGGAACCGAAATCCCATGCGCCAGCACCAAATCTCTTAATGCGCCGATATACCCTTTCGGATCCTTGCAATCATAGAAGTCGAGCTCGTTTTCCAGCTGTACCGCGATAACCGTTCCGCCTTCGTCAGCCTGGTAAGCTTTCAGAAGAGGGATTATCCGGTCGAACCAGCTGGCGACCCGGGATAGAAATACCGGATCATTCTGCCGAATCTCGATGCCTTGCGCCAGCAGATAAGCGGGAAGCGCGCCTCCGTCCCATTCGGAACAAATGTAAGGTCCCGGTCTTGCGATCACCCATAATCCTGCATCTCTTGCCGCTTCGAGGAAGGCTTCGACATCACGCTCTCCGCTGAAATCCCATTCCCCTTCCCGCAGTTCATGATAGTTCCAAGGGAAGTAGACATCGATACTGTTATAGCCATAAGCTTTCAGCTGCTCCATCCGTTCCTTCCATAGCAGCCTCGGAATCCGGAAGTAAAAGAGCGAGGCACTTAAGAGCAGCTTGGGTTCTCCGTGTATACGTACTGCATCGGCCTCGAACTGAACTGCCGATATCGCCTGTGTATCCAAACCCATTCTAGACGACCCCCGATCGATAACATGTATCCCGTTTCATGAAACCCGTTTCATTTTTTGGTAAAAATAAAATACACATTCGATCCGAAACAACATTAACTGTCATATTTACGGTATTCTTACGTGCATTTCATGTGGAAAATATGATGATAGCCGATTGCATTGAAACGGGTTTCATTTTTGTTCGAACCGTGTATTGCTTTGACACCTTGATAATAAATCAGACATGAAAGCGTTGTCAAGAAAGTTTTTTGAAATATTTATCTAAATATTCCATTTGGCCCATTTGGCCTTGAGCCTATTGGCGGAGCCGTTGATTCCCGAATGACCAACTCTGGTCTCAGCTTTGCCTTCTTGCTTACTTTGCTTTTGGTAATCATCTTATGCAGCTGCTCGGCCGCATATTTCCCGATGTCATAGCATTTGAGAGACACCGTCGTCAGCTCCGGTATACTGTTGGACGCGTACGGAACATCGTCAAAACCAACCAGCGACAGATCCTCCGGAACCCGAAGACCGGCATTATAGGCAGCTTTAAGAGCGCCAATCGCCACTAGATCATTCGCGCAAAATACCGCCGTTGGCCTCTCCGGCAGGCTAAGCAAATAATTCATGAACAGCTTGCCCTTCTCTACCGTAAAGCCGCCATCCAGCATCCATTCCTTCCGGACTTTAAGCCCGTTTTTCTGCATGGTCTTCACAAAGCCTTGAACACGCTGAAGCGTATTGGCCATGCTCTGATAGCCCCCGGCAAATGCGATATCCCGATGACCGAGATCGATCAGATGCTGCGTTGCAAGCTCGGCCCCTTCCCGCTCGTCAACGCAAACGGAATGAATATTTTGCCCGGGCAAATTGCCGTTAATAAGCAAAGTCGGTACGCGTTTGCTAATATCAACAACTTCGCTGACCATCGCTTCGCTAGGTTTAGCCAGGTTAATCCGGCCGCCGATCATAACGATGCCGTCTACCTGCTTCTCCATCAGCAGGCTGAGATACTGCGATTCACGCTCGTATTGCTCCTTCGAATCCCCGTTTGTCGAAACGGTATCGCATAGAAAGAACGTGTAGCCTTTGATTCTCGCCTCTTGCTCAAACCCGGCCAGAACTGTCGGAAAGAACGGGTTGGTGATGTCCGGCAAAATAATGCCGATCATCCCCGTCTCCTTCTTGGACAGGCTTCGAGCTAATGCATTAGGCTGAAACTGGTACTTGTTCATCAATTCTACGACGCGATCTCTCGTTGACTTTTTTACGGGGGCTGTGTTGTTCAAAACCCGCGATACCGTTGCAACCGATACATTCGCTTCCTTCGCAATATCATACACTGTAACCGGTTTCAAAAGTTATCACTCCCCAATCCATTAGCTGATCACCAGTAGAATAGCAGATTTTTTCGAAAATAAAAACAATCTCTTGCAATTATTTGGATTTAGTATTAACGACCTATACCTTTAACGCCGCCCAACATGACAAAAAACCTACCCGTCATTTTAGCGAATGCCGGGTAGGCTTCATGCCTGGAAGCTCCTATTTTCCGTCAACCTTTTTCCACCAACGGTCGAATACGGTCACCGGCTGCTCCCGTTTATGAATGGTCCGGATATACCAATTTTCGATTTTTTGCCGCTCGTCCTCGCCAATTTCCTTGCCTTCCAGATAGTTGTCGATATCGTCGTAAGTTACGCCTAGAGCAACTTCGTCGGCAAGCTGCGGCTTATCCTCCTCAAGGTCTGCGGTAGGGGCCTTCAGATACAGATGCTCCGGGCAGTTAAGCTCCTTCAGAATCTGTCTCCCCTGCCGTTTGTTCAGCCGGTATAACGGAGTCAGATCCGCAGCGCCGTCGCCAAATTTCGTGTAAAAGCCCGTGATCGCCTCGGCCGCATGGTCCGTTCCGACAACCAGCCCGTTCTCTTCCGCCGCAATCTCGAACTGCGCGATCATCCGCTCTCTTGCCTTCCGGTTGCCCTTCGTGAAATCGCTCAGCTTCTTCCCTGTCCGGGCTTCGTATTCCGCTGCTCCGGCGTCAACGGCCGCTTTAATGTTAATCGTGATAAAGCCTTCCGCCCCGATAAAAGCAATCGCATCCTGCGCATCCTGCTCATCCTTTTGGTTGCCGTAAGGCAGCCGGACGGGGATGAAACGGTAGGTCTTTACTCCCTCTTCGTCGTTTAATTCATTCACCGCCATTTGGCAAAGCTTGCCGGCAAGCGTCGAATCCTGTCCGCCCGAAATACCAAGAACCAAGGCGGTTTTTCGCGCAAAAGTCATGTAATCCTTTATAAAATCAATCGTTCTTCGGATTTCCTCCTGCGCGTCAATCTGCGGTTTTACTCCCAATTTCTCAATAATCTGCTGTTGCAAGGTCATTACCATGCGCCTCCTTTAAACGTTAAATACGGTACAAGCCGTTTTGCTTGATATAGTCATAACACGAATCCGGCAGCAAATATTTCGGTTCCCCGCCCCGGCTGAATTCATCCCGAATGTAGGTCGAGCTGATCTCCATGGCCAGCCCTTTGCTCATTAGCTGGAACCGGCCGTCGTCATGATTGCGGAGCAGCGGCGAACGGGAGATCGCTTCCGTCATGTCGATTCCATTACGTGCCATTATGATAAACTTATTTTCCTCAATCAATTCCTTCTCATGCGACCATTTGCCGTCCGCGATATCGACCAGAAGATCGGCGCCCATAATAAAATACAGCTCATCCTCCGGATATTGCTCGCGGAAATGCCTCATCGTATGGAACGTATATTGCATGCCCGCAAGGACCGTAAGCTCGTAGGGATCCAACACAAACTTCGGATTATCCTGAATCGCAAGCTTAATCATATTAACCCGGTGCTCGTCGCCCGTATTGGTTTTCTTGTCATGTCTCATGCTGGATGAAGGAAGAAAGATCACTAAATCCAGGTTTTTGCGGTGCGCAACCGTCGAAGCCGTCCATAAATGCACATTCGTTACCGGGTCAAAAGAAGATCCGTATATGCCGATTTTCCGGGGGGTTGTCGTCATGTCTCTTTGGCCACTCCTTCCGCTTTCTCCTTCATCGCATGGATGAGATTCATCTTGTTGTCCCAGCAGCGCTGGCTTAGGTCAACCGGATAATCCTCCGGATTCTGATTCCGTTTGTATTCGTCCCACAGCAGCTCCAGATTTCCTTTGGCAAAAGCTTGCACCTCATAGAGCTGTGGCATCTCGTATACCAGCTTGCCGCCCAAAAAAATATCCGCATGAAGCTCTCTCGCTTCATAATTCGTTACGAATTTGCTGATGTAGGTGTACACCGGATGGAACATCTTGAGACGACCTTCCTCCTGCGGCTTCTCCTCTTCCAGCGCGATATAATCGCCCTCCGAGCGGTGATTCACCAGATTAATGATCCGGTACAGCTTCTTCCTTCCCGGAGTTGTCACTTTCTCGGGATTGCCCGAAATTTTGATCGTATCGACCATTTTTCCATTATCATCTTCAATCGCCACAATTTTATAGACTGCACCTAAAGCCGGCTGATCATACGCCGTAATAAGCTTTGTTCCAATACCCCATGCATCGATAACCGCGCCTTGCGACTTCAAATTCAGGACCGTATATTCATCTAGATCATTCGAGGCATAGATCTTAGTGTCTTGAAAACCCGCTTTGTTCAGCAGCTTGCGGACTTCCTTCGAGAGATAAGCAAGATCGCCCGAATCAAGCCGGACGCCTTCGAACAAATCCTTGATGCCAAGCTCCTTCACGACTCGGATGGCGTTATGAATGCCCGATTTGAGCGTATCGTACGTATCGATAAGGAAGACGCATTTGCGGTTCATCTTCTTCTGCCGCTCCGCATAGCGGAGGAACGCTTCGTATTCGTCCAGCATCGCCTGCACCATCGCATGGGCATGCGTGCCCGACACCTTTGCGCCAAACCGTTTGCCGCAGCGCACGTTCGAGGTCGCATCGCAGCCGCCGATTATAGCAGCCCGCGAACCCCATAGCGCGGCATCCATTTCATGGGCACGGCGCGTGCCGAATTCGAGAAGCGGTGCATCTCCAACGGCATTGCGGATTCTCGAAGCTTTTGTCGCGATCAGCGTCTGGTAATTTACGATATTAAGCAGCGCCGTCTCGATAAACTGGGCTTCAGCCAGCGTACCTTCTACCCGGAGTATCGCTTCATTGCCGAAGACCAGCTCTCCTTCGCGCATGGCGGTAATTTTGCCGGTGAAGCGAAGCTGCTTCAGGTAAGCGAGGAAGTCCTCTTCGTAACCAAGCTCTTCATTCAGGTAGGCCAGGTCCGAATCCGTGAATCCAAAGCTTTGCACATATTCGATAATCCGCTCCAATCCCGCAAAGATCGCATAGCCGTTCCCGAAAGGCAGCTTTCGGAAAAAGAGTTCGAATACCGCTCGCCGCTCGCTCATTCCTTCCGCCCAATAAGTCTCCACCATATTAACCTGGTATAAGTCAGTGTGCAGCGCAAGGCTGTCGTCCGCATATTTCTTGGTTTGCTGTACGTTGTCCATCTCCCGTTACCTCCGTATCCTTATCCTTATATCGTCAGGCCTTCCGCTGTCGCAAGCCGAATGCCGTATCGCTTAACTAACCCCTCAATCGCCGTATCCGTCAAAGCTTCCGTACCCGGTATCGGGCTCGAGCAATCCGTCAGCAAATGAATGCTTTCGGTCAATGCCCGATTCTCCGCATGATGCTCCAAAATATGCTTCAGCGTATCGAGTACGCAATGCGAGAGTGCCTGACCGGCGACATAAATTTTGTTGTATTCCGTGAGACTGTCCAGAAAAGCCCGGTTCGCGTCGCTCGCCACGCCATCCTCCCGGTAGAACGCGCCGTACATTTCGCTTAAAGGATCCTGTCCTTTCTCCAAAATAATCGGCGTGCTTCTTCTCGCTACCGTATGGAAGTAGACCAGATTCATAAATTGTCCTTCGAATTCCACGCCGTTTGTTCCTTCCAGGCAATGGTAGGGCCAGATACGAAGCTCCCGCTTCCCGCCCGCCTTAAGCTCATGAAGATAAGCAAGGCTTCTCGCCGGCGAAAAGACCGGCGTCCACTCCCCATTCATGACCGAATCAACCGTAATGACCGTTTCAACAGGTGCGGGATGCTTGCCATTGCGGTCTATCCACCAGCAAGGATGAAAAATCTGCAGCGGCGTATGGACGTCTTTGGTCAATGCGAATTGTGTGATTTTATGCAAATTTCTATACATAAATTTTCCAAGCCGAATGGTATCCTGTACCGAGCCTGGAACCCCCAGGTCCCCGCCTTCAATGAAGCTGTTCTGCTCATCGATGACGAGGAGCAGGATTTTCTCTTGATCTTCTTCAGCTGGCGGCAGCTGCTCTTTTGCTGCTTCTGCTAGCACAACATTCATTGTGGCGCTGCTTTTGCCGCCAATCTCGGCCTCCCGGAACAAACGGTCAAACGGGGTAACAAGCTGATTATTCGAAGTCATCGCTAGCCATCTCCTCTTATTCCTTATTTCATGTTTTATGAAATATTAATCGTAAAAAGAACAGGTATTGTGACAATACCTTTAGAAGTAGATCGACTCCAGAGGTTCTCCCTCTTTGAAACGGTACAAAATCGATGGTCGCTTGGAGTTTCTTGATGTGGTTTTGGCTTCGCCGTCGATTCGAACGACCTCGATAAACGGGAGGCGTTCGGCACGGTTCCGGAATGTCGAATACTTCGCTACCTTCGGGCTGTCCGTAACGGTTAAGAGCACGCTTTGCAGCTCGCTTAACGTGAATTCCTGCGGCAGGAAGCTGCGCGCAACCGTCGAGAGCAGCATATCCTTCCGGATCATTTCGTAAGCGTCCGCAATCACTTCGCGATGGTCAAAGGCAAGCTCCAGCTCTTTAATCTCCTCGATCGTAAAGAGCGCCACCTCCTCCGCATCGTCGGCCGCCTTGCGTTTCTCGAGATAATCCTCCGGCACAATCGCGTAATGGGCATTTGAGATGATCCATCCCCGCTTATCCCGGCCCAGCTTGTCATAGACCCCGTAATGCCGGATATGAATGCCCTGTACGCCGGTCTCTTCGGACAATTCGCGCTTCGCCGCTTCGTAGGCAACCTCCTCGGGGTCGATAAAACCTCCCGGCAGTGCCCACTTCCCGCCTTCAATATTTGGACTTCCTTCACGGTCATGCCGTGCCCGGCGGATCAGCATCAGCTTCATCGTCCGTTTCGGCGGTTTATTTGGTGCGATTGGCTCGCTAATGATCGTAAATACCGCAATATCGCTTGTATAGCCATCCGGTGTCCGGTATTTCTTCGGATCGTAATTGGCGAGAACTTCTTCTTCGGAGTTGTAACGGGCCATTTCATCACCTCAATAATATTTCATATTTCATGTTTTATTATTTATAATGTCATATTAACATGATCCCACGAAAGGAACAAGTGTTTTTCGGAAAATAATTCGCCTAATTTTTCTGTTGCTGCTGCGGCTGTTGTGGATTTTGTTGGCCTTGCTGCTGCCCTTGCGGCTGCTGTCCCTGCACCTTCGGCGGCTTCTTTTTGATAGCTATGATAAGAAATAGCATGATGACCGGCAGCGCAAGGAAAAAGGTCAAATCAAACCAGGGATAGTAATTAATCAGTATCTGATTGTAGGTTGTAATATTCGGCGTCCCCACCACCGTGCAGACAAGCAGAATCATGCCAAGCGGAATGGTCAGCATCTTGCTTTCCTTCAACTGAAACACTTGCGCCAGACCTGTTGTAAGCGTAAAGAAATGAAGCAGCGTTTTGTAGAATACCGTAATAATCCACAAAAAGGCCATAACCGCTTCGATCCGCTCGAAGAAATGGCCAATCATAATTTTCTGGGCAAGCACAAAGGTCGGATAATATTTGGTCTCCATAAGAGCCGGACCTAATACGAGTACGCTAAGGAGAACAATAAGAAACAGGATGATGCCACCGACTATAAATCCTTTCAGTACATGTTTCGTGAGCTTGCCGTTGCCTTCAACGTAAGGAACCAGCATGAGCAGTACAGCCATTTCGACAAAACCCGTACAATACGCGGGAAGCGCCCCGTTGATAATAGGCAAGAACCCCCTCGCCATAATAGGAAGCATATTGGGCCATTTAATCTGTGGCATCAGCAAAACGACAAGAAGCACAAACAGTCCCATCATGACCGGAAACAGTATTTCTCCCATTCTCGCATAAGCCTCAATACCATAGCGGTAAGCAATTATAATGACAGCCCCGAAAAACAAAATAATCGCGTTAACCGGCGTTTCCGGCATTAATTGCGTCGTCATGAATTGGCTCATTTCGCTAAGCAGCGTCAGGATGCACATAAATGACGAGAATATAAAGAGAAGAAAAAAGAAGCCTCCGAACCATAAGCCTAATCGTTGCCGGATGGCTTCATACAAGCTTACCCGCTGCAGCCGGTTGGCAATAGCCGCAAATATTCCTCCCGTGAGAATTCCGGCAATAAAAGCAAGCAGCATCGACAACCAGGCATCCTGTTTGGAGGAGGCGGCCGTAATCGTCGGCATGATCAGAATCGAGTCGCCAACGGTACCGATCATAATCAAAATCGCGAACTGTCTAACCGATATTTTCGCATTCAAGTAAATAGACATTTCGAACCCCCTCCTCCCTACTTTTCCTCTAGAATGATTTTGCAGTCCCCATCCAGCGGAACATCCATTTGACAAGCATAAACGGGTTAGGGAGCGAAAGTTGAAGCATCAAAAGACTGTACAAAACCGTTCCGATCAGCAGAAGGACAAGGAATGCAGAAAGCTCCCGGAATTGCTGACGGCGAATAAGCCCTGGAGCTTCCAACCAAAAAGCGCCTGCCGCCAAAGCCAGAACAGCCAATACGGATGTCATTCGATCCCCCTCCCTCTCTTATCTGATCGTACTGTTCTCTATCGTGCCGGTATCCCGAATAAACATCTTGATCTTGTACGTTACCTTAAGCTGAGGAAAATACTCCTCGCGCCACTGATCCTTAACCTTATTCCAGTAGGCGGGATGCTCCTTCTCCATCTGGGTGCCGAAGCCGAAAATGTCCGACTTCAATTCCTTAGCCCGCAGCACGGCCGCTTCAACATTTCCTTGGATGGCTTGCTTAGTCTGTCCTTCCAGCTTCTTGATGGTGGCGGGATCGGATAAATCAACGTCCGTACACGTTCTTTCAACGATATTTCCTTCCGTTCGGATAGATACCTCAACCTCCGGATTTCCGTTTACAACCTTGGTTTTGATTTTGGAATCCGAGGATGTCACTTCAACCCCTAAATATCGCTGTTCCCCGCATGGTACAGCGATCGAAGTACTATCCAGATTATTCGTAATATCGGTATAGCCCCTGCTCTCCTTCTCGTTCAGCCAGCCAATCAGCCTGTCTTCCTTAAAAGCCGCAATGCCCGAATATCGGAAGCGGCTTGGCGGCAAAAACTTTTCTACGTTTTGTTTCGTTTCCCCAATTGCGGGGCTGCCGATGACCCGTATGCCGGTTAACGCAATCTCGCTTCCTTGCGAAGAAAGCTTGTTTATCGCTTCGTCCAGCGTTACGGCAATCGTAGGCGCCCAGTTTTTCTCCGAGGTCTGCAGCGACTGCTGCATGCTGTAGCTAGGCAGCTTCTCTACGGGCGTATATAGCTTAAGAACATCCTCCGCTTTATTTCCTTTGGCCACGATAATATTAAAATCCATTCTTGCTTCGTTATCGCGGGCAACATTGTCAATGATTTCGTTTATGCCTCTTCTTGCCGCTTCTTCTCCAATCACGTAAATCTGCAAATGCCCGGCGTATACTTTGCGCGGCGCTTCCGCCGTAACCGCTCTTGCCGCTTCGAACAGCGTTTTCCCTCTCCCCTGAAACAATGTGCTTGGGGGACGGTCGCCTCTTTTTTGCTGATTGGAAATTTCGCTTGGGTTAACGACTTGAAACGACACGAGATAATGCCCGTCTTCCCAGTCCACTCCAATTCCAAGAACAATCAGGAGCTCATTCAACTCCCGTCTGCTCCAGCAGCCTGTCAACATCAGAAGGCATAACATCGAAATGGCAAATTTGTAGAGCATGATGATGCCTCCCTAATTTTTGCGAATTCTGCTGGAATTCGTCCCCATTGATGTATCCGGTCTTTTGAACATTAGCCATCTGGGCAAACGGAATAAGGCATCCTGCATATCCGTTTTGATAAATGGCGACAACGGGGCCATAAACGGCTCTCCGAAGGAACGCAGCGCGCACAGATGGAGCATAAGGACAAAGAAGCCCATTATGATGCCAAAGAGTCCAAAGCTCGCCGCCACGCCCATAAAGGCAAACCGGAGAATGCGCACCGGTATCGACATGCTGTAGGCCGGAAGCGTAAACGTGGAGATCGCCGTAATAGACACCACGATAACCATTGCCGCGGACACGATTCCCGCCTCCACAGCCGCCTGGCCGATTACAAGCGTACCCACGACAGATACGGCTTGACCAATCGCGCGCGGCATTCGAAGACCCGCTTCCCGCAGGATCTCGAACGTAATTTCCATAATCAGCGCTTCGAAAAAGGCCGGAAACGGTACGCCTTCCCGTTGTGCGGCAAGGGAAATCAGCAGCGAGGCAGGCAGCATATCGCGGTGAAACGTCGTAATCGCGATATACAGAGACGGGAAAAGAAGCGAGATAAAAACGCTCCCGAACCTCAAAATACGCAACAAACTTGCATAGAAAGAACGCTGGTAATAGTCCTCCGTGGATTGAAAAAAAGTAACCATCTGGGTAGGCGCTATCAAGACATTGGGCGTACCTTCCACGAGAATGGCTACTTTGCCTTCTAGCAGCTGACTGGCCGCATTATCCGGCAGCTCCGTATTATACACGGTAGGAAACAGTGACCATTTATTGTCCTCGATTAATTCCTCGATATAACCGCTGTCCAGAATACCGTCGATCTTGATTTCGCTTAACCGATCTCGGACCAACTGAAGAACATCCGGCTTCACTAACCCGTTAATGTACATGAGTGTCACGTCGGTTTTGGTTATATGACCGATGGTGACCGTTTCAAGCCATAACCGTGGATCCTTGATCTTCCGCCGAATGAGCGAAGTATTGGTTCGGAGAGTCTCCGTAAAGCTTTCCCGGGGTCCCCGAATGGACGTCTGGTTTGTGGATTCCGTAACGTCCCGGCCTTTCCATTCCCGAATGTCCGCACAATAAGCGTACTGATGTCCCCGCAGCAATATAATCGCTTCGCCGGACAACAGATTTTTGTAAAGGGAGCCCAGGTCGGATACGGTGCGGACCGGCCCCATGCCGTTCAGCAGCTTTCTCGCAAGCGTTCCCGCATCAAGCGTCATCATGTCCTCCCCGTCATATCGGGGCAAGGAATAATCCAGCACGTCAAATATGTATTGATTAATGGCCATTGCGTTGGACAGTCCGTCGATATAGACGACCGCCGCCGCTGCCGTATTTATTCCCTCATTGTGAATTTGCCGCATAATGAGATCATCGCTGCCGCCCATATCGCGCTTGATCCTCAATAAATTATTTTCAACCGAAGGATCGATCGGAATATTGGCGTACTCGGGCAGCATTTGGTTGTCATTGGAGCTCGAACGATTCGTGAATGGTTGCCGGTGCATAAGCGAGCTACCTCCAGGATGAAAGTCTATCCTTCCCATTATGACCATCCGCGAAGGGTGGCTAAACTTGGACGCGGGCAGAAAAAAAGAGCAGGAAAAGCAATCAGCTTTTCTTGCTCCAAATATTTTTGTACAGATCCGTAACGGTCAGCTCTACCGTCCCGGTTTCCTGGAAAGAGATATCCTTATCGTAAGCTTCGGACGGGAAGATATAGAAGCCAAAGTCGTCTCCGTCTTTGTAATTAAGGCCGCTTAAGGCAAACTGGGAACTGGTATAACTCTTGTTGTTATATGAAGCTGCCATCTTAGACGACATTATCGTTGTAAAGGAATGTTCATCTATCGTTTTGTGCTGGACACCCGATATTAAAGAGGCTCCATGATGAGAATAAGTCCCTTTCGATCTGAAGCCGATCCGATATCCTCCGGATCTCATGCTGCCCGTGTTATCTAGCGATGATACATAGATTTTATAAGTTCCGTCGTTATACAGCTCTTTCCCGATATTGCTGTCCAAATCCGACAAATCGATAGATACTTTATAGGCTTCGGGCAATACATACCCGGTCTGATCAGTGTAATCCTCCGTATTGTTTGCGATTGCAGCCATGCCTTCCGTTGTTAGGAACCACAAGCCGGATGGCTTAAAGGCCAGATAAAGAGCAGCAAGCAATAAAGCTAGCAAAACCATATTCCGTTTGGTAATCAAACGCATCCCCCTAGATGCCATAATAAGGCTTATTAGAGTAGCGCATCAAAAACTTTTCTACCCGGTACATATTTTTGGTGAAGTAAGTAACGTAGAGGATAGGGAACAAGATGAATGCAAAAAAGACAATAATACATACAACGTAAAACACTGCTGGCGGAACATTTAATCCCGATTCATACATTCCATACCCCATTCCCGCCGCAACGGTGACCACAAACAGTACCGCGTATTTTGCTATATAACTCATTCCTGACTGCTTCCTCCCAATATCTCTTCCACGGGTACGGCTTTGACGTAATGACCGGGGCCGGTCTCAACGGCAATACCGGACTCTACGGGAACCCCTGTAATCTGATAGAGTGCGGTCCCTTCCTTGTAATAGTTGGAGGACTCGTCGGGCTCATTAACCATTTCTTCAGTCAGATGATGTTTGATTTCTCCCAACTTCCCGTCAACCGAATCTACCTTCTCTTCCGTGCCGGTATAAACATGATTCCGGAAGCTAATCATCCGGTCCGTCACCCAGCTGGCCGAGCTTACCGTTGTCTCTTCGGGAGGAGCGCTCTTCGCTGTATTCTCCTGCCGGGCTTGAGTCAACTTCCCATTCCCGCTCCCGTTTTCGGTTCCGCAGCCCCCTAGCAATAAAACAAATACCAGCATAAGAATTATACCTAATTTCATTAGAAATTCCTCCCTTATCCACATATAGCTACAACGTCAACGGGGAGCGAGATGTTGCTTGTTCCGGCAAAATAAAAGCCTTGATGATCGGAGACCACCAAGGCTGGCATATCGTTTATTTTCTTTCCATTACGGCGAAATAATTGTCTTCTTCATCCGCGAAGTTAAATACCCGGCCGAAAGGCAGCTCAACAAGCTCGCCTACCGTTACATTCTTGTTCTTGAATTCGCTGTACAGCTCATCCAGCTTGTCGGAGAAGAACATTAACGACGGCGTGCCAAGGTTTACTCCGAGCGACATTTTGGCAACTACTTCTTTATCATGCAAAATGATGGAGGTCTGCGCGCCTTCCGGAGCAAGCTCGATCCACTTTTGGCCCATGGCTTCTTCCTCTGCCACAACTTTAAACCCTGCTTTTTCCGTCCAAAACACCCGTGCTTTCTCCTGATCGTTCACGTACAGCATCACTTGTCCAAGCTGATTAATCATTGATTCTACACTCCTTAGATTAGAGTAATTGCCAAGCCTTATATTACCACAAACGACGGTCTGCTAACATGCCGTCCAGGTCCTACAGCTGCAGGTAATTTTTCAGATCCAGCTCCATGGCGGCCTGTCTTGGATTATGCGATTGCACTAACCGGTCCTCAAGCCTGCGAAGCTCAATGCCATATGCTCCTTGTCCAGCCGGAACCGGCATGCGCAGCGCCCATTGCAGCGCCTCTTCTTCCGTGTCGACATCAATTAAGGTAAACCCTGCGATAAGCCCCTGGTCTATTGAAAAAGGTCCCGGCCAAACCTCCGCCTCGCCGCCGCCTGTCGGATAATCGACTCTTAACCCGGCCGAGCTTGGCTGCAGCTCTTCATAAGCAAGAAGCACACCAGCCTGTTTCAGGTCATTCCGGTATGATAGCAGTTTTGCCGCGTAATCCCTGCCTGTACCAATTCCCGCTTCGGTAAAGCCGGACGCCTTCACCATCATTAAGTATCGCATTATGCCTGCCCTCCTTCCTGCCTGCATGCTGCCGCCCGCTTCAGCAATAACGCCTGCTCCTTTTCATTGCGGGTCATCGTGGCTGCCCGTTCAAACTCTGCAGCGGCTTCTTCATAACGGCCAAGCTTCTCCAGCAAATCACCCCGAACGCTAGGCAGCAGATGGTATTCCGAGAGTGCAGGTTCGGTGTAAAGGGCATCCACAAGCTGCAGCCCATAGGTCGGGCCAAAAGCCATTCCGATAGCAACAGCGCGGTTCAGCTCCACAATAGGAGAAGGCGTCTGCCTCGATAGCGCTTCGTAAAGCGCGGCAATCCGAATCCAATTCGTATCCTCCGGGGTACGCGCCACCGCATGGCAAGCGGAGATAGATGCCTGAAGCGCATACGGACCTAACGTCCGCCCCAGCTTTTGCCCGCGCTCCAGGGCAGCAAGCCCGCGGCGGATCAGCAGCTGATCCCATAACGCCCGGTTTTGATCCATCAGAAGGATCGGCTCGCCTTGCGCATTCACGCGGGTTTTTAGCCTTGAGGATTGAATTTCCATCAAGGCGACCAGCCCATGAACCTCCGGTTCTCCCGGTACAATAGCGGCAAGGACACGTCCCAGCCTAAGCGCCTCCTGACATAAAAGCGGGCGCGTCCAGTTCTGCCCGGAGGTAGCCGAGTACCCCTCGTTAAACATCAGATAGATCACTTCGAGAACAGCGGACAACCGCTCTTCAAGCTCTTTGCCGACCGGCACCTCAAAAGGGACCTTCTCCGCATTCAGCGTACGCTTCGCCCGGACAATCCGCTGGGCAACCGTTGACTCTGCGATAAGAAAGGAACGGGCAATCTCGTCGGTTGTCAGGCCGCATAACAAACGCAGCGTCAGCGCGACTCTTGCGTCCTGCGACAATACCGGATGGCAGGTCATAAAGATCAACCGCAGCAGATCGTCTTCAATCTCCCCGTCTAGAGCACGTTCTACATCATCCTCGGTATACGTATCTATTTCCCGGGCTATTTCGACGTATTTCTGATCCTGCAGCTTGTTGCGCCGCAGCAGATCCAGTGCCCGGCGCTTCGCCGTAGTCATTAGCCAGGCACCGGGTTTCTCCGGAATGCCCGTTTCGGGCCAGCGATCAAGCGCGATGACAAGCGCATCCTGGGCAATATCCTCCGCCAGTCCGACATCCCGAACGATCCGCGTTACGCCTGCAATCAGCTTGGGCGACTCCATTCGCCATATCGTTTCGATGGTGCGATGCGTTTGGGAGACGCTCACGCGTTTTTGGTCTCCTCGATCTGCTTGCGCAGCTCTTCCTCTCTGGCACGCGATTCCGGATCCTCCATCAGCTCTTCCACCTCGAACACCTGGCGGAGCTCAATCTCGCCTTGGCCGTAACCATGCGGATCCGGCATGCGGAGCGCCCACTCGATCGCTTCTTCTCTTGATTTCACTTCGATCAGCGTATAACCGGCGATCATTTCTTTTGCTTCCGTAAATGGACCGTCGACTACCTTTGGCTTGCCCCCTGGCTCCGGATACGAAATCCGGACCGCGTTGGAACTGGAATGCAGACCGTCGGCGGCGAGCAAGACGCCTGCTTTCACAAGCTCCTCGTTGTACTTTTGCATAGCGTCAATCAGCTCCTGGCTTGGCAGAACGCCTGCCTCCGAATCCGAAGTAGCTTTTACGATCATCATGAATCTCATTGTAATTCCCTCCTGGTATTGGTATTGTTCTTAACTGTTCTCTTGCCTCATTGCCATTACCTGCTAATCATTTAAACCGCAAAGAAAGAAGTAAGCTCGTGGGCGATTTTGTCCGTTTGCAGTTTTTTCGTATGCCCAAGGCCTTTCTTGCTGATCAGCTTCGCATTAGGCAATACCTCTGCCGTCTGCTGCGCGGCGTGCCGCAGGGATACCGGGCTTTCCGTGCCTTCCAGCACGACGGTGGGAACAGCAACGCCTCTCCATTTGTCCCTCGGCAGCGAATGGCCGTTCATGTAGCCTTTGAGCAAAGCCGCATCATAAGGAAGCGTGTGCGCTACCGCCATCAGCCTCGACCATACGCCCGGCATCATTCTCATCATCGGAATAACGAAGAAAGGGGCTCCCATGCCTTTAGTCATAAAATATTTGATCGCTTCCGCCCGTTGGTCTGCTGCAATCAGCTTGCCAACATGCTCGGTAAAATCGCTTGGCGGCTTCCGATCCTCCGCCTTCACGATAAACGGCGGCTCATGCAGCGCCAGCCTTGTAATGTTAGAGCCGCTTGCTGCCGCTTCGAGAGCAAGCACAGCGCCGGAGGATAATCCCCAGACATATGCGGAGCCGCCTGCTGCTTCAATAATCGCGTTCAGATCCTCGATCTCCCGTTCAATCGCATAAGAGGAAGCATCTCCGCTGTCGCCGCGTCCGCGCCGGTCATAGTTATAGACGGTGTACCGGCTGGACAACGCTTTCGCAAGCTCCACCTGCCCCGGGAACTTCCGGTAGCTGAACGCTCCCGCTACCAATACGAGCGCCGGGCCGCGCCCTGTTTTATCGTAAGCAATTTTGGTGCCGTCCTTCGAGATCACTGTGTTCATGTCGTTCTCTCCTAACCGTTGTTTTTTGTGCTTCTTACTATAACAACGAACGCTAGACGGGATAATCGACATCGGTTATAAAAAATTCGAAAAAAGTTTTTCGGCAGGGAAATTGGGGTAGTTCACGGATGGTTTTCAAAGGGGAATATAGTGATGATGGGGAGCTGGCCGCTCTACTCGACACGGACCAGCTTGAGATTGGGGTAATGTATGGGAACGAAGCCGCTTATGTGTCTAGCAATCGCTGGATACTTGCCGGATGAAAGAAGCTTCAACCCGTCTTAATGCGCGATATCAACCAACTTGCCTTCAGACGCGATGGCCAGATCTGCGCCGCTGAGGAAGATCTGCAATCCGCGTTTTCCCGCGCTAATACTGATGAGTTCCATACCCGTCACGGTTTCGTGCAAATAAAACGGATAGCTCTTCTTCATTCCAAGCGGAGATACACCGCCGCGGATGTACCCCGTTAAAGCTTGAATCTCCTTTACCGCGACCATCTCTACTTTCTTGTTGCCGCTTGCCTGCGCCAAGCTTTTCAGATTCAGTTCCTTATCTCCCGGGATGCAGGCAGCAATAACGCCGGTCTTATCTCCCTTCAGCACAAGAGTCTTGTAAAGCTGGTTAGAAGGAAGACCAACCTTGTCCGCAACGGTATCGACGTCCAAATGTTCCTCGTCCCACTCGTATTCGTGAAGCGTGTATTTGATATGTAAAGCGTCCAGCTTACGGCAGGCATTTGTTTTGTTAGACATAATAAAAAACCTCAATTCCTTGGTATAGTCATAGATTGACTATACCAAGGAATTGAAGTTGAGACCAATACGAGTATAACCCACCAACTCCGCACGTCCGCGCACCATCCATAACCGATAAGACCTTGCCAGGGCCTTATCACTAACCAACTAGCTACTTTCCTTGCAAATAAGACCCTCCAAGGGTCTTATCACTAACCAACCAGCTACCCTCCAACAAAAGAAGCTTAAGGTCCCTAGAGGTCCTTAAGCTTCTTGCTGCCTCGAATTTATCTGCCGTTAAGGTCCCTTAGGGACCTTAAACTTGCGACGAGTGCCGGATTCAAGCCTTGTCGAGGCTTTTTTCTAAGCTTAAGGCCCCTAGAGGGCCTTAAGCTTCTTGCTGCCTCGAATTTTTCTGCCGTTAAGGTCTCTTAGGGGCCTTAAACTCGCAATGGACCTGTCTGCTCTTAGCCTTCTTGGCTGAACTTCTCCTCCAGCCGCCGGGCGAGCTCGTCGTCCGGGAGCGGATTGCGATGGGTATTTTCCAGGTAGATATGCTTCTCGGTTTCCGGCATCAGATACTCCTTGTACCAGAGGAACATGTCCGGGCTGTCACCGTGCAGCCGCAGGAACTTGCGGGCCGTCTCGCAGTGGTCAACCGTATTGGCAATGTTGGTTAACCAGTCCGCGCGATAGAAGTTCTCCCACCGGCCTGCCGCCGCGCGGTCAAGCGCTGCTCTTCCCGCCGAGAAATCCCATACCGCATGGGAGGCATGGATAAATGCCTGTGGAAATCGTCCCGCGTGATAGCTCTCGTAAGCGGCACAAATCGCGGCAAGCCCTTTGCATCCGCTAAGATGCAGCTCGATCTGGACAAGCAGCTGTACCTCCAGCCGATGGCGTTGCTCTTCCGGCAATCGCGCCGCAATTAAGCAGCCCTCCTCGTAAAGCTGCGTCCAGCCCGGTATTGCCTGCTTCGCTTTCCCCCTGAACCAGCGTACCTGCTCGAGGAACGGAATATCCCCTGCCGCCCAGATGAGGCGGGTGTTGGTATCCGTTCGTCCTTGAAGCCAATGTCCCACAATCAAACGTGCCGGATGATGATAGAATTCATCTCCAGCCTTATCATCCGTATTTGGTCCGTAAGGGATCGTATTGGCGGCATAATTCTTGTACAGCTGACCAATAACCTCCCGTTCATCCGCATAATACCGTTCCACAAACAAGCGCAGCTCCGCATCCGCGTCCCCCACACCGTCCCGCCATAACTTCGCGCAAAGATCAAGCGTATAGAGATGCGGCAGAATGTTGCCGGAATTGACGAGCAGATACTCGTCCGCGCCCGCGTCAAAGGCTTGCCCAAGTTCATCCGCAATAAGTTCGGCTGGCGCGGGAAACATCGTCAGATGGTTCGAGGCCTGAAGATCATGGAACGTCACATGGTAATAGACGCCGTTCTTCCCTTCATCCCCGCTATCCGGCAGCGCCCGTACCCGCAGATTCAGATTGCCGTGACGCCGCGATACCATCTTGCCGTAGCCGTTATCCGCCCAAATCTTGATAACCCCTTCCGGCACCTCAATATGGCCCTGCTTGTACAGCTCGGCGATCTCTCCGTACATCGCCATGGAACAGACCGGCTGCTCGACCTGCCCGGCAATCATATCGTATTGCCGCTGAACAACGGAGGAGATCAGCTTCCCGCGCTTCTCCGGCGTATCGAAGGCCGGATCGTTTTCCCAGAACGGCTTGTCGCCTTGGCCCCGGAATGAGAGCACCCACACGATCTTGTCGTTTTTCTGATGCTCAATTGCTTCCCGCCACAGCTGCTCGAATAGCTCCGGATGCTCCTTATAGCTTGCCTGCTTGCCCGGAAAAGCCCGCAGGAACATCTCCGCGCCAAGCGGCTCCGCATGATGATGCGTCAGCCATAGCCCCATCTCCGCCGCAAGCTTGGCATGAATGCCGGACTTCGGCAGGTCGGTGCCCGGAATAACCATATTGCCGCCGCAACGGAGCAAAGCTTCAAACACCGGCGCCCATACTTCCGCCCCGGGAGGATATTCTTCCTTCCAGCCGATCAGGCATACCTCGTCATTCACAAACCAGCCGCGGTAGCGAACCTTTGGCTTAAGGCTCGCATAAGGAGCAGCCTGTATCTCGATGGCATCGCGCCTCACCGGAGGCAGTTCCGCCCAGAACCAGAACGGATCGACGCCCAGCACCTGCTTACTGTAATGCAAAAGCCCGTAAACGATACCTAGTTCATCCCGGCCGACAATGTGCAATTGGCCTCCCTTTTCTCCGTCTGCGAACTGAAAGCTAAAGCCCTCCGCCCACGCCGGACAGCTATCTCCCTCTTCCGCGTAACGGACAACAATGGCTGCCCGGTCTCCTCCGCCAAGCTTAGGCGCCGCTCCAAACACCGCCTCATGGTCTCGCGCAATCATGTTCCAGACATGCTGAATTGGCGTACTCCAGCCGGTACGAACGTCATATTCCGTTGCCGCATGAACCGTTAACCCGCCTAACCGATCTCTCATCTCTCCATCTCCAATCCCCGTCTTAAAAAACTCCCCTTAAAACCAAGAGGACCGGCCAAAGTATCGGCCAATCCTCTATATTCTTATTGCTTATTTCTTATTTCTTATTTCTTAGCTTCTTCCGCATATTTAGCGGCAACCTTCATCAACTCGTCATACGCTTCGTCCGGTGTCGACTGGTCGTATTGCAGCTTCTCGACAACCGTTTTGTAATCATTCTTGAAGCTGCCCCAGCCTTTAGGGTCGTTAATAAACGTTTGAGCGTCAGGCGTTACTTTGCTCAAGAAATCGAGGGATACTTTATCCGCGTCGCTAAAGGTTGGCTCAATTGCCGTAACGACCTTGGAGTTTACCGGCGTGCCGCGCGTCAAACCAAGCGTTTTGCCTGCTTCTTCATTGTTGATGAACCAATCCACGAACTCAGTCGCTGCGGCCTGATGCTTGGACTGCGCGTTAACGCTCCAGAACATGCTAGGCTTCAGCCAGCCGCCGGACTCCGTGCCTTTAGGCATCGAAGCGTAACCAAATGCACCCGGCTTCAAAGCTTCAATCGCGCTGACCTGGTTGGAGAACAAGTGACGCGCAACCGCGCTGCCGTTAATGACGCTGTCCAGCTGCGGATCAAGCTCTTTATCCGTAGTCGTAATATCGGCCGGCGTCAGAATGCCCTTCTTGCGAAGCTCGCCCATCTTGGTCATGTAATCGATCCAAGTGGCTTTATCGATAGCCAAGTTGCCTTGCGCGTCAAAGATATAGCCTTTGCCTTGGCTGTATTGGTAGGAAGTATAATCAACCAGATCGGCGCTTTGGTCTACGAATACGTATTTGTCTTTGCCAAGCTTTGCTTTAGCCGCTTCGCCAAAGGCAAAGAATTCGTCCCAGCTCCAGCCGAAGGTTGGCGCGGTCAATCCAAGCTTCTCGACAACCGTCTTATCGTATACCATGCCCAGAGCGGCAACACCCAGCGGAATGGCATACAGCGTACCGTTTACTTTACCGCCGTCTACGGTAGCCGGATCAATATCCGCTACGTTCAGATCCTTCAGGTCCGCGAGCAGGCTGCGGCCGGCATAATCATTTACGTAAGCGGCATCCATCTGAATAATGTCCGGCGCGTTTTTCGCCGAATATTGAACAGCCAGCTTATCGTAGTAGCCGTCCCAGCCGGAGAATTGAGTCTGGAACGTAACGTTTGGATGAAGAGCCTTATATTGATCAAGCGCTTTAAGCGTTGCGTCATGACGCGGCTGCGAGCCCCACCATGCAATCGTCAGCGTTACCGGCTCGTCATTGCTTGCCGCTCCGCCGTTATTGCTCGCTGCGGCGTCGCTTGGCGCCGCGCTGTCCGTTGGCGTATTGTTGGAGTTGCCTCCATTGCTGCCGCAAGCTGCGGATGTAACCATCATAAGAGTTAAAGCGGTTGCAAGAATCCCTTTTTTAGTAGCCTTCTTCACTATATATACCCCCTTGCGCTAGACTGATCTAGCGGTGATAACTGAATCTTACCACCCGTCAAATTGACCGTATAGAAGAGTAATGAACACAAAACTTTCAGTATTCATTACAATTTATTGCTTCATTAATTCGCTTGGCGTAACGCCGCAGTACTTTTTAAATAACGTGGTGAAATAAGGAACATTCTGGTAGCCCACCATCTCCGAAACCTCGTAAATCAGGTGTTTGCCTTCGAGCAGAAGCACCTTGGCTTTCTCGATTCGGACCCGGATGACATAGTTGGTGAACGTCTCGCCTGTCACTTTTTTGAACAATTGATTCAAGTAGTTCTTCGAGATATACAGCTGGGAGGCAAGCTGCTCGAGCGTAATATCCTCCGCATAATGGGTATGCACATATTCGATCATGTACTGAACGGCTTTACGGTGCTTCTCGTGAATGGTGTTAAAAGACAGCTCGGTTGCCTGCGGCTCTTCCGCCTGCTGCTCCCGATCCGGATCCTCCAGCAGCCCTTGCAGGGCTTCATCGCAGGAAGCCTTGATCTCCTGCCAGGAGTCCTTGGTCCGGCCGAGGCCAAATCTTGCGTCGAGGCCAATATAGCTCTTGAGGTAGTTAATAATTAACCCGCCTAGCCGTTCAGCAGCCGACGCTGTATGCAGAGCATCCGTACCCGGCTCCGAGCGAAGCAGCACGGCCGCATAATTGCCGAACAGCCATACAAAGCTTGCGGTGCGCCACTCCCCTAAAAGCACTTCCTCGCTTATATTGGCGACGGCAAACCGGAACAGGTTCCAGTCCGCAATCGATATGTTGCGGGTCCGTTCCGTCCACGCCACTTCAAGAACCATAACGGTAAACTGCTTATCCCGCCATTCCGATAACGCTGCCGGCAGCTCCTCCGGCTGGGTCAAGCCGTTCAGAATCGACGCCGTCCATTCCTCCTGCCTCCAGTTCTTCGCCGGATAGCTTGGCTCTTCGGTCTGCTCAAGCCGCTGCAAATACGTCTCCTCCAGCTTGTGAATCGTCTCCGCAAGCACCTGCCGGATCTGATCCACCGTAACCGGCTTCGTCAAATAATCGTCTACCCCAAGGCGCAGAGCCGTGCGGGCATATTCAAAATCATTGTAGCCGCTCAAGATGACGAACCGTCCCGTGAACGATTGATGCTTCAACGCTTCGATCATTTGAATCCCGTTCATCTCGGGCATGTAAATATCGGTCAGCACGATATCCGGATTAACCTCTTCGATCAGCTTAAGACCCGCTTCCCCGTCTATTGCGTCGCCGGCAAATTCCGCATCAAGCTCCTCCCACGGAATCGCTTTGCGGAGTCCTCTTACAACCTGAAAATCGTCATCGATGATCACTATTTTCCACATGCAGCCGTTCCCCTTTCTGCTTAAGCGTCTCCAGCCTCGGAAGACGAATGCTCGCTTCGGTTCCGCCCTCCGGCGAATTGCTTAACGTAAAGCCGTACTTGTTGCCAAACAGAGCTTCGATCCTCTCCCGCACATTGCGGAGCCCGTAGCCGCCTTTTGCGCTCCGCTTCTCCTGCCAGTCCTCGCGCAGCTTACGCCCGTCGTCCCGGATGACAATAAGCAGCTGATCAAAGCCGACGCTTACGACAATATCGAGCGAAGCCTGCTGCTTCCCGTGAAAGCCGTGCACAAACGCATTCTCGACAAACGGCTGCAAAATAACCTTGGGCACATACAGCTTGCCCGCTTCCTCCGGCACGTTCAGCGTGTACGTAAGCCGGTCCTCCCAGCGGATTTTCTGGAATTGCAGGTAGCTCTCGATATGAGTCAGCTCCTCCGTTAAGGGAACCAGACTATTCGTATTCGTCAACGACAACCGGAAAAACTGCCCCAAATGCGACAGCATGCTGCTAATCTGCGGTTGATCGGCCTCAATGGCCATCCAGTTCACCTGATCAAGCGAGTTATATAAAAAATGAGGATTAATCATCATCTGCAAGGCTTTAATCTCCGCCGCTCGCTGCTGCTCATGCTTCTCCTCCAGCGTACCGTACAGCTGCTCGATCCGGGAAAGAAGCTTGTCATACCCTTGGAAAAGCGTGCCGAATTCGTTCTTGTAATCCGCCGGCAGCGGAACCCTTTTGTTCAGGGAGAAATTGCTCATCGCCTTCAGCAAAAGCCCGATTGGCTTGATGAATTGACGCGACAGGAACACGGCAAGCAGCAAGATCAGAATAATCGTCACGATGCCAAAAGCAAGAATCGTCCTTGTCTGCTTCAGACTGCCGGCCGTAATCTGCCTCCAGGAGGTCACCTCCAGCAGCGACCATTTGGAATCAAGCGAGGAGGTCCAGACAAGGAACTCGTCTCCGGTCCGCTTCGCGCCGGAGTTCTTTTGCTCCAGCTGCTCCTTGATTTCCGCTTGGTGACTCGTGAAGAAATCCGCTTTGCCGATATAGGTAATCAGCTTGCCGGTTGCGTCAAGCAGCGCCAGATTCGACCTGCTGTCCTCGGTTGTTATAAGGGATTGGAAGTCCGGAACCTTGACGTTAAAGACCATAACGGCAAACGCCCGGTTGAACCGGTTATAGACCTTGCGAGCATAGCTGATGACAGGCGTATCGCCGTTATTGGTCTTAATAATACGCTCGCTTACCCACGCTTCATCCGAATGCTCCAGATCCTTATACCAAGCTTCCTTTTCGATTCCGTCCAGCGGCAGAAACTGTACAAATTCCTGCACGTTATAGGATGGAGTCAGATCGGAATAGACATGGATGGAATGCACAATCGGCATGCCAAAAACAAAGTTGTTGAGCTGTGCCCGGATGCCCGCCTGTCCGCGAACCTGGTCATATTTATTGCCGCCGGACATTTCCTCGTACATATTGGTAAAGTTGAGCGAAGCCGTATTGGAGCTCTGCTCAATATCCTTCAGATTGGTCGTCAGCTTCTTATGAATCTCCACCAGCACCTTCTGCTGATAGTAGGACGTGTTATCGGCGATCTCTTTGGAGCCGTTATAGTAGCTGAACGATACGACAATGGCTACGAGAATCGTAACGATAAGGGCAAAACCAAAAAAGAATACGTATTCGATTCGCATGGTCTTGAACGGATTAAGTCGCAAGCCTATTCCTCCCGGCCTTGGAATGCAAAGAGAGCTGCGAAAAACGCAGCTCAATGCTTATATGGGCAACAATATTATCCTTTGAGAGCCCCTGCGGACATCCCTTCGACGAAGTGGCGCTGCGCGAGGAAGAAGATCACGACGGACGGCACAATCGAGCACAAAGACATGGCCAGCAATTGTCCCCAAGGCACGGAGCCCTGCGAATCAATAAACAGCTTCAAAGCAAGGTTGATGGTGTAATGATTAATGCTATTAATATATAACATCTGTCCAAAGAAATCATCCCAGTTCCAGAGGAAGCAATAGATCATAACCGTGACCAGCGCCGGCTTAACGAGCGGGATCATAATGCGCCAGTAGATGCCAAACCACGAGCATCCGTCGATTTTGGCCGCTTCATCCAGCTCCTTCGGAACGGACCGCATAAATTGGACGAGCAGGTAAATAAAGAAAGGACCGCCAATCCCGCCGGCAAGCAGATGGGGAATGTAGAATGGCAGGTACGTGTTGATCCAGCCCCATTTGCTGAACATGACATACTGCGGTACAACCGTAACCTGCGTTGGCAGCATCAGCGTTACGAGCATAATGGCAAACCACATTTTCCGAAGCGGAAAATCCAGACGGGCAAAGGCAAACGCAACAAGGCTGCAGGCTACCACGCTCGTGAACAGGATCCCGATAATCAATTCGAAGGTGTTGACGTAAAAATGGGTAAACGTAAAGTTTGGCGTCGAGACCCAGCCATCCGAGAAGTTGGCCCAATGCGGCACCTTCGGGAAAAGATTAGCCGATCTCATCTCTTCGTTTGTTTTCAAGGATGCTCCAACCCACCAGAAGATCGGATACATCATAATCAAGCTGATAATCAGGAGAGAAGCATGGTTAAAGAAACGGTTGTATAATCTGGCTGCTTTCATTATTTCTTCCCTCCTTGGTTTTCATAGAACACCCAATATTTCGAAGTGCCGAACAGTACGCCCGCAAACAATCCGATCAGGATAAGCAGGATCCAGGCAAGCGCCGAAGCATAGCCCATATGGAACTTCGTAAACGCTTCTTCATACAGGTACATGACGTAGACATATGTCGATTTGACCGGACCGCCGTTTGTAATGACAAAGGCTTGCGTAAACATCTGGAACGTATTAATCATCGTTTGCACCGCGTTAAACAGGATAATCGGCGACAGCATCGGAAGCGTAACCGAGATGAACTGGCGGAACTTGCCCGCACCGTCCACGGACGATGCTTCGTACAGATCGGTCGGAATCTGCTTCAGGCCCGCGAGGAAAATAATCATCGATGAACCAAACTGCCATACCATCAGGATGATCAGCGTGCCTAGCGCGTATTTCGGATCGGCGATCCATGCCGGACCTTTGATTCCGAAGATCGCAAGGAAATCATTAATAAAGCCGTTGCGGCTGAAAATGTTTTTCCACAGGATCGATACCGCGATGCTTGTACCAATGAGCGACGGGAAGTATACCATCGTGCGGTAGAACGACATCCCCTTCATCTTGCGGTTCAGCAGCATCGCAATGCATAACGCGAACAGCAGGCGAAGCGGAACCGTAAACAAAACGAAGGTGATCGTAATTTTGAGCGATTTGGGGAAGACATCGTCATTCGTGAAAATCTGTTTGTAGTTGTCGAAGCCGACCCAGTTCGGAGCTTCAAGCAGCGAATAGTCGGTGAAGGAATAATACAAGGACATGATCATAGGGCCTAACGTGAGCAGCAGGAAGCCGATTAACCAAGGCGACAGGAACAGATACCCGGTAATAGGGGTTTCCCAACGCTTCGAGCGTATTTTCTTAACCTGCTCCAGCTGCGCGGCGCCGGAGTTTACAGCAGCATTATTCATGTTGGTTACTCCTATCTTTCATTCTTGTGAACCTATAGTTTCATTATAGAATCGGGCTTGGGATGCTTGAAGGAGAGTAATGAATCGGATTCTTTCAGTATCTAACAAAACTTTGCACTCTGTCGCAGTGATGGCATTGCGCAAATGAATGATATGTTGCAGTCGCTATGGCACCACTGCGCAAGTGAATGAGCTTCGATCGCTGTTGTATTTGGATTCCTTGAACAAGGTTTAGTAGTTGGAATCCAAATACAAAGGCGAATACTACGTTTCTCAGCTTCATTCACTTGCTCCGTTTTGCCCGGACTTTTTTGGGGACAAAAAGGTTGAGCATTCATCTGCTCAACCTTTTATCTTTATATGATAGGACCCTCTTAGGGTCTTATCGAGAGCCCAACTGAAAGTAAAACAAAGAATAAAGCCCTCCCAGGGTCTTATTCTTACAGCAATTAAAGATTACAACCCTCCAAATAGCCAGTTACGCGGTCCATAAGGACCTGACAGGGCTTTATTGGCATCGAAGCAAGGGATACAAACGCCAATAAGACCCTCAGGGGGTCTTATTGGTCGAGGCTAAACTTGAGGTTCAGCCGCAGGTGAAAGATTCGTAATTAGTTGTTCAAAACCCTGTAGATCATTACCGCCGCTTCTGCGCGGGTCAGATTGGATTTCGGGTGGATGCCCGTTGCGTCGCCTTGGACAATACCTGCCGCCGATAGAGCGGAGATGCTGGCCTGCGCGTAGCTTGAAATAGCGTCCGCGTCTTTGAATGAAGACAGATCGCCGTTTGAGGAAGCATCAAGCTGATGAAGAGCATCGAGGGCTCTTGCCGTCATCACAAACGTATCCTCGCGGGTGATCTGCTTGTTAGGCTCGAAACGGTTGTCTCCCGTTCCGGTTACGATCCCGTAGGCTTTGGCGCTCGCAAGTGCATTGTAGTAGTATGCAGACTCGCTAACATCGCCGAACCCCGCCGCTGCCGCTGCTTGAGGAAGCTCCAAGGCGCGCATCAGAAGCGTGATAAATTCCGCGCGGGTAATGCTACTCCGCGGATCGAATACACCCTCCGCTTTGCCTTGGATAACCCCTTTGGCTGCAAGAGCGTCAATTGCTTCGCTGGCCCAGGCTACGCCGGACAAATCGTTAAACGAGACCTGGTTAAACTGTACCGCATACTTGCTGAAATGCTTGGTTGTAAAGATAACCTGACCTGTCTTCGCATCGTAATGGCCGTTTGGTACCGGAATGCGATTGCCTTCCGCATCGATGTAGAAGACAACGATATGCTCCGGTGCTTTCAGTTCATCCGCGGTTGGCGTATACGGAATGCTTACCGTTACCGGCGCATCCGGGTTGCTCCACGGAATAACGTTCCCGTCGCGAACAAGAGACAAATCTACAACCGGATGACCATCCGGGCTGCTCTCCTTAGTCAGGCGAAGCTCAACTGTACCTGCCTGAAGATTGGAGGTATTAAGCATAGATGATGGAATTAGTACCGTGCCATTACCGGTTTGAAGCTGGATATCGAAGGTACGATCCTTCGCTTGCAGCAGGGAAACCGGGATAACAAGATTGGTTCCGTTAGTCACTTTTACCGTAACGGTCTTGTGTCCGGAAGCATCCGCTGCCGCTGCATTCAAGGCCGCCGCGAAATCGGATTCCGACAGCGTTGCCGTTCCTTGGCTGTTGGCAGACAACTCAACTGTCCCTTGATTCGTATTACCGCTTCCGTTGCCGTTGTTATTGCCCGTACTGCCATTGCCGTTGTTTCCATTTCCGTTGCCGTTGCCGTTTCCATTGTCCCCGCCGCCGTTATTGGCTGCTTCAACCGTGAAGGCAACCGGACTGCCGGTTATCCCGTTCACTGTTGCGGTTACGGTGCCTGTCCCGGAACTTACCGGTGTCAGCGCGCTGCCGGATACGGTGGCATAAGCTTCGCCGGATGCTACCGCCCAAGTAACCGTCAGATCTTTCAGGCTGTAAGGATTATCGTATTGATCGGTTCCCGTCAACGTCAGCTGGCTGAGATCGTAACCCGCGCCGCCGGCGGTTAACGTAGGAATCGTTCCCGTTACCGAAACAGCGGTTAATTGAGGCGCTGGCCCCGGTTCCCTCGTTACGACAAGCGTATAATCCAGGAAGTTGGTTCCGTCAGCGGAAGCAACGTTAACCGTGATTGTATTCTCGCCGACTTGAAGCGGTACGTTTGCCGAAGGCTGGCCATTAGGCGTGCTAAAGTTATTCAGCTTCAGCGTGGCGCTAGCCGCGCTTGACGTTGGCGTAACGGAAAGCTCGCTTACGCTAAACGGCACGCTTACCGTATATTCGGTTACTTCCGGCGAGAACGCCGGAGCAAGCGTTCCTTCGCTTACCGTCAAGCTTTGCAAAGTGTTATCAACAGCGGCTGGCGTACGATTCACCGTCACTTGGTAGGTCGCCGTCGTTACGCCGTCTTCCGCGGTAACAACAACCGTAATGGCATTTTCTCCGTCAACCAGAGACAGACTTGGCGAAGCCTCGCCGCTTGCCACCTTATTGCCGTTTACCGTAATTTCTCTCGCAAATTCGCTTTCGGCCGTAGGCGTCAACGTCAGTTGGCTTACGCTGTTCGGCACGTCCATCGTATAACTCGTCTGGTCAACCTTCGTTAATGCTCCGGCGCTTGCCGTCAGACCGGATAGGTTCGCATCGTTTTTCGGGTAGGAAATCCCCATGCTGACCCTTACGTTATCCACGTTTACGGTACCCGTTACATTGTAATTAGAGTTAAAATCTATACCCGTTAAATAATCCGTCGTGGAGTCCGCGAATCGGAAATTGCCTTGATCCACCTTTTTAACTCCGTCAATGTACATATCGAATTTCTTCGTAATCGTGTTCATAACCAGCTTGAAGTCATACCAGGTGTTAGCCGTGTAAGGCTGCACGACATGGGCCGTACCGGACGAGCCGTTATCCTTGTACAGGATGCCCGTGCCATCCATCCCGACGGCTGCCGCCATATGCGAGGAATTATCGCCATAAACCATTGGCACCGTAAAATATTGATTCGTATTGCTCTTGCTGAGCGAATACTCGACCGTAACGATACCGCTCAGGTTATCCAGTGCTTTATAAAGCGAAGTCTTATTGCCGTTCTTCCCGGCAATCGGCTGGGAGATCAGTACGCTCTTATTGGTCGCGCTAGGTGTCTCGGCTACCGCGACGCTGCCGCCCGCAACCGTTGCCGTAACCGTCCAGCCTGCCGGCACGGATCCTGTTGCGCTGGAATCAAAGCTGTCGTCAAAAACAACCGTTGGTTTACCCGGCGACAAGTAAACATCCGCAAGCGTTAAGGTAATACCGGGTTTCACTTCGAGCGCCGCACCGGCTTTTGCCGTTACCGTCCAGGATTGATAACCGGGCTTCGATACCGTCACGGTATAACCGGATTTCGCGGGCAGATCGTCCAGCGAGAAATGGCCCGCTGCATCCGTTGTAACCGTCTCGTATACCGTAGATCCGTTGCTGACGCGTACCTCGGCTCCTTCCACGGCTGGCGGATTGGTTACATCCGAGGTGTCTTTGACTGTACCTTCAATGGTCCCCGTCGGATTCGTTGAAACAACCGACAGATTTACGCCCGAAGTGGTATCTCCGGCTGTCACATTAACATGCTCAATCGTGCCCGTTGTATAGAATTCCTTTGTCGCTGTAACCGTGTAGTCTTTTCCAATGGGTACGTCAGCTATGCTGTAGAAGCCATACGCATTGGTCAGCGCCGAATATTTCGTGCCGTTAACCGTCAGGTTGACTTCCGCCCCGTCAATCAGCGTGCCCGCAGCGTCTTTGACCTGTCCGGTAACGGACTCCGTCCCGCTGTTCGCATCGCCGTAATACTCAAACGCGCCGATATCCGGCTTGCCGTTGTACAAAGGCTGTCCGGCAAAATCCTTGCCGCCGTTATCCGTAATGTTCATGGTCGAGTTGCTTAGGTTCATGCCGATCTCATCCAGAGCATTGCCGATCGCAAGAGATCCTGGCAGCAGCTTAAAGCCCGTAAAATCAAGAATGGGACCTGTCGAAGCATCGCCGCGTGTGGTTGGAACCGGACCGGCAAACTTCGGATCGCCTGCGATCGCATGGGCTTCATTGGCTGCAGGCGTTACATTTTGCCCGAAATACAGATTGCGATCGTAAGTTACGCCCGTACCCGAAGCGATGGTAACCGGTTTGATCGGTCCTCCCGCCGCATTATAGAAAATGTTGTTGAACATCTTCACGGCGTAGTCCGAATCATTCAGGTACGCGCTGCCCCCCGATGAATTGACGAACGTAACATTGGAGCCCGCCTGCGTATTATAGAAAATGTTGTTGTAAACAAGCTGCATCCCCTTGTCACCGTGCGGATTCAGGAATCGCTTGGCCGGGGCCGCGTCCTGAATGATATTGTAACGGACCGTTGCGGTACCAAATACAAAACCGCAGAGCAGAATGCCGTCACCGGTATTGTGAATGTAGTTGTATTGAATCAGAATGTTCGTCGATTCCTTATCGGGGTCGATGGCATTCGAATCAGCGCCGCCGGCTTTGGCCAGCGTGTCGTACACTTCATTGTACTGAACCGTAATATTGTCGGTGTAGTACATCTCGATCGCGCTCGTGCCTGCGCCGGCAGATACGTTATGCTCGACCAAAGCATCTTTTACGCTTGTTAAGTAAATGGTGTCGCAGGCGAAATTCGAATCGTATTGGCTGAAATAATTGCCGCGGATCGTAATGTTCGTGTGCGGATACCATTCCGGATCGTACCATTGGCCAAGCGGGTCGGTAGGCGAAGAGTGATTCTTGCCGTCATCGCGGGAGGCCCAATGCACATCCCCTTCGTATTGCTTGAAAATAATGCCGCCAAACGAGTTATCCTGGAACACGCTGTTTTCGATCACAACGTCATCAAACTTCGTTGGTACAGGGTTCGCGCCCGGCTTCAAAATTTCGAACAAAATTCCGCCTGTCCGCTTCGAGCCGTCCCAGCCCGCACCGTGAATGATCCCGCTTCCCGGTTCATCATCGGCCGTGCTGCCGCTGATCCACATATTCCAGCCGGTCACGTCATGAATGTTCACGCCGCTGATATAGAAATGCTTCAGCACCCCGGCATCCTGGCCGGTTACATGCATCCCCCGCAGATCCGCCAGCTTGGAAGGATCCTGCGGAGCGCCCGCCGCGGTGTTCGTAATTTCAAGATTATGAATATCCCAATATTGCTGATTATAAAATTCGACGACGGAATCGATAACGCCCGCGCCGTTCAGCTTTGGTTTTGAACCTGCTCCACCGTAACTATCAATGGTGATCGGGCTTCCTTCCACCCCGGAGCCCAGCGGATGCAGCTGCTCTCCCGTCCACTCGCTGCCCGCTTTGAGCAAAATGCGGTCACCCGGCTGGAACGTTGCAACGCTAACCTTCGTCAGCGACTTCCACGCCGCTTCCTCGCTTAATCCGTCATTACCGTCATCCCCTCCCGCGGAATCGACGTAATACGTTGTCCCTGCCGCTCCGGCAGAGGCAAATACAGATGGCGGTACTATCGCACTGAATATGCTCAGGACAATAACCAGTACCATTGTAAAAGAGATATTTCTGATGCTGTGCTGCTTCAACATGGCTGTACTCAATTTCCTTCCTCCTTCAAGCGGCTCCCTAACCGTAGCGAATACGCTTTCAATTTTCAGGCAACTCCTATTATAGAGCGCCCTTATAAGGATGATAGGAGGGGAATGAACACAATTCTTTCACTATTTCAGCATTTTGTGCCTCGAGAGCAGCGGATAATGAACAAAGGCCTTTCACGATCTATCAATCTTGCATATGCGGATACATGAATAAGCCAGATTGGATTCTATACAGTAAACTCCACCATAATTAAGAGTTCACAGCAGCTACGTTGGATTTGCTCCAACATAATTAGAGAAGTTTAAGTCCAAGAGCATGAAAAAAAGGCGAGCAGAGAGAAATACGTTGGCTAAATTCCAACGTATTTCTCTGCGAGCCTCTTATTACTGCTATTTTGCTGGACAAAATCCAACGTAATGCCGGGAACGGCATAACGGACTAGGTGTAACTGATAACGAGGTGCCTATCGTTTAGCTCGCCGGCACGGCGGCTGTTCCGCCAAGCCCGGTTGGGGATGTGCTCGACTTCGACAGGTAGATTTTATCTACCTTTGCGCCGTCTTCCCTTACTTTAATATAAAGCGTGTGCGTGCCGTTTGCGATCGAGATGGAACTGCTTGGCTTTTTCCACGCCCAAGTGCCGTTTGACGTTGTTGTCAGCTGCGAGCCGGAGGCGCTGTCAAGCGCAACGGTAAAGCTGTCCGAGCTGCTGTCGACGCCGCTGCTCAGCAAATGAACGTAGAAGGAGCCGCCGTTCGTCACGTTAATCGTATACGCGATATAGTTCGCATTGCTGTCGCCGGAGCCGTTAGGCGTCTCCATGTTTAAGCCGTTCGAACAGGCCGAGCAAGCCGCGCTGACGAAAGTACCGTTTTTCGACGTGTAATTCTCCGCTTCGATATAAGTGCCCGTGCTGCCGTTCACATTATAAGTACCGCCTGTTGTACCGCCGCTGCCGGCTGCCAGCGTTGTTGCGCTGACCGTGCTGCTTGCCGCGGACTCGTTGCCCGCCGCATCCTTCGCCTTCACCGTGTAGGAATAGCTTGTTGATGCAGACAGCCCAGTGTCGCTGTACGAAGTGCCGGATGCCGTACCGGCCAGCACTCCATTGCGGTAAACGTTGTAGCCGGTTACGCCTGCATTGTCCGTCGAAGCCGTCCAGCTCAGATTGATCTGACTGCCGGATACGGCTGTTGCTGCCGCATTTGACGGAGCTGTAGGTGCCGTGGTGTCCGGTGTAACCGGAGCCGGCGCATAACGCGAAATGATTTGGCTAGTCCGGAGCAGATCCTGAGGGATCAGCCAGCCTTTGCTGCTCAGCTCGTTAATCAACGCCGTGCGGGTCGAGTTTGCTTCGCTGTAGCTGTCCGTCTTGAAGGAGGCTTCTACCCAATATTCGTTGCCCGTCTTTGCTTCATTAATAACCGTCCATACTTCAATGTCCAAATCCAGGCTGTTAAATGTACCCTCGTATCGCTTGAAATCCACCGGGCCATACACAACCGCATTATTCAGCTGCGTTGTTCCCCAGCCCGTGCTTGTCCAGTTCGCAAATTTGCTTGGCTCATTGGCAGCCGATATCGTGCGGGAGGTTGCTTCGTTCGGCATCTTGAGCCCGCTGCCGCTTGAACCCGAAACCGATACCTCTTTCTCGTAATCAATGCTGAGCGTCTGCTTCGAATAACCCCAATCCACCTGGAAGTCAAAGCCGGAGGACGAATCAAGCCCCTCGCTTGCTGCTTGCGTCAATGCGGCGTTAATATCCCCATTTGCTACGTCGTAGCGCTTTTTGTATTGAATCTCATGCTTGCTTTGATCGTCCCGCTTGCGGATCCGCTCGCTCCAGCCTTGCCCTTGCATGCTTTGCGTTGCCGTATCCATGTACTGTACTTTGTAAGATTTGTACGAGCTGCCCGTGTCGAACTCGCTACGCACGGAGCTGACCAGATTGTGGCTCGAATCCAAGACAAGAGCCGGATCGAGCGTCAGCTTCACCTCATAGTTAGGCGTGCCAACCGCGGCAAAAGCCGACTGCGAATACAGGAACGGGGCCGCAAGCATTGCCGCTGCCATCGTTCCGGCTAGAGCTGTTTTCACCATACGCTTCATTGGTGACGTGTACATTAATTCACTCTCCCAATTAGGTAAAATGTGGTACAAGCCTATTTTTATTGATGAACATTAAGGGAGTGTTCCGTACAGTTGAAGGTTTGATGTGAATGCTTTCATTCCATCTTTGCCTGCTAAGAAAATATCGATGGAATAAATTAGAACAAAAATGGAAAAATAATTCCAGCTTCTTATCCTGCCGACCGGAGATGATTTTATTCCATCGTTTATCCCGTATCTGCTCCTTGTTATTGCTAGCTTAGTGTTTATCGCACTCTCCTGGTTCAGAACAAAAAGCTTAAAAATCATCCCCTTCTATATTTGCATTGCCGGGGCGGTCTACATTCTGGAGTTAGTCATCTTTGTACTTCTTAACAGCTACACTTATAAGCCCGGAATACTCCATAATTCGTTTTATGACAGCGCGATAGGCGCTATTGTATCGAATGGATTTATCGTCCCGTCTACCTGTACTTTAATTGCCGTTTCCGGCATTCGCTTCCGGTGGATTCTGCTTATTGCAGCGGGGTTTATGGGGGTTGAACAATCCTTTATTTATTTAGGGATTTTCGAGCATCATTGGTGGAAAATCATCTATACGGGAATAGGGTTAACTTTGCTGCCTGCTATAGGGAAATGGCTCTGGAAAAAGCTATGCCAAGCGGACCAGCCCTACCTGTTCCGCTTAGTTATACTTTATATCGTTAACGTATCGCTGCAGGGAACGATCATGTCCGGTTTTCTGCTCCTTTTTCACCAGCTTGGCTTCAGACCCGGATGGTTTGAGAACCCTGCAAGAGATAACCTGGCATTCGCTACCTTAATCGTCCATATCGATTCCGTCTTGTTTGCCTTATTAATTTCCTTGCGGGGCAATTGGGTCTGGAAGACTCTGTTGATCGTTGCACTTGGCTGTGCCTACTCGTGGCTCAGCCTGAGGAATATTTTATACACGTCCGGCATTGGGCTGGTACTCCTCCTGCTCTTGCTGCAAATCGTAGTTCTTCAACTGCTTGGCGGGCTTCACCGGATTATTGCCGAAAAATCTGCTGTGCTATTGCGAAGGGAGCGCTAATTCCATGAACCCCTCACGGCGGCCTATGGCCAAGATAAGCCTGTTTGGCATAACTTCTTTGAATATACGCAATCCCTACATGGTGATGTGGTGGTCGGCCGCGTTCCCCGGCTTCGGGCATTTTTTGCTGAACCAGTTTTTAAGAGGGACCTTCCTTACGTTGTCGGAAGTGATATTTAACACGCTTGGCCATGTTAACGAAGCTATCGTTTATAGTCTTTGCGGAAATTTTGCCGCAGCCAAAGCAATTCTGGCCCCGCAATTTGTTCTGGGCTATATCATTATCTATTTCGTCACCATATGGGACAGCTACCGGTCCGCAATCTATCAGAATAAGCTGTACCGCATTGCCCAACTGGAGAACGAACCGCTGCCCAGCCTGAAGCTTTTTGCATCCGAGGTACATTATGTTCAGCCAAAAAGCCCTATTGTTGCCGCATTATTCTCCTTTTTCTTCCCCGGCATGGGCCAGCTGTATAATCATCGGATAGGTCTGGCTTTCTACGGAATGTTCTGGTGGTGGGTCTACGTCGTGATGTCGCATGCCCATGAATCGCTTGTTGATCTTCTGACCGGAAGATTAACCGAGTCTGTCTCCGTCTTGCGTTCGCATTGGCTGTTATTCATGCCATCTGTAATAGGCGGATCCATTTATCATGCCTATAGCAAAGCCAAGGAGCATAATATGCTGTTCAGACTGGAGCAACGCCAGTATTTGATTAGCCGCTATAGCTCTTCTACCGTGCAAATCTTTGGAAGGCCGGGTGAACACCCATGATCATCATTGGCACCTTCAAGCATTCCATTGAGCTTGAATACGCGCTCACCAAGCTGGAGAGTATCGGAATCGCCAAGGAGCGGCTGCTGATTGTATGCATGGATCATACAGCCAAGGAGCTTCAATCGGATCAGCAAAAAAAAGAAAACTCCCATTCCAAGGGAGTCGAGATTGGTCTGGCAAGCGCAACGGCATTATCCGTTATTGGCACAAGCCTAGGGTTTATATGGACCTGGGGACCGATTATATGGGGGATGGTCGCGGCCTTTGCCGGCTTCGGCCTTGGATTCGGCATTCATGCTCTAGCCGTTAAGAGGCACAAGAGGCATACAAAGCATATTGAAGACGTTACCGTAATCGTGCAATGTCAGGGCAATCATGCAGAAGACGTGCAACAGCTCATGTGGGAGAACGGCGCTTTAGCCGTCGGGCAAGCTTATGCTTCCGCCGAATAGCCGGCTAGGTACGGAAAATATCCTTGAAATCTATCCAGCCAAGCGAATTGATCCGGACACCTTTTAACGATGGATGATAATCGGTATGAAATTTCATATGAAGGACAAAATGCACCTGTGCTTCGCCTTTAAGTCTCTCCTCAATAGCCGTGTAAATCGCTTTCCGGCTAGCCGGATCTTCGCTTGCCAACGCCTGATCGAAGCTTTCCATCGTCCAGCGCGACAGTTCCGCGCTCATCAGCTCCTTCAGAAAGCTTCCATCCTGCTCGCAGCCCTCAATGAGACTTACATCCTCCTCCGGAAATACAAGCGCATGGAACAGCAGATCAATCTCATCCAAGACATGATGAATCCTATAAGGCGCTTCAATACGGACCTCGACTAGAATACCCGCACGGCGGCAGCGATTCGCAATCCAGTCCACGTCCTCGGCATGACCCGGATGAGCGCATAAGGACATCGGCTCTCCGGCATACCCAGCTTCAACCAGCAGCCTGCTTGCTTCCTCCGGCTCCAGACTATCCTTATCCGGTTCATGAACGGTCATTAGCTCGGGGAAAAATCCTCTTGCCGGAAAATCCCTGTACCCTGATAATTCCCGGATCATGGCATGGCGGTCAATAAGCCGGTTCACGATACGGCGGAATGTCTCCGACCGCTGCGGACCAGCCTTCTTCATATTCCAGCTAAGCAGACTGGTGCATAAGCTCCTCGATTCGATTTGAATCCAGCCGTTCTCCACCGTTACATCTCTAAGCGTCGGATCGCAAATCAGCTGCTGCCAGCTGGTCATTCCGGCTTTTATCGCTTCTTCCTGCGGCACATGAACGATCTCCACCTGATCCAAGTGGGCACGGGATAGATAATAATGCGGGTTTGCTCCAAGCAGCAGCTTGCCGTCCTTCCACTCCTCAATCTGGAATGGTCCGGTACCGGAAGGCAGCTTCCAGAACTGCTCTTCGCTTAATCCCAGCATATTGGCCGGCAGAATCGCCATCACGTTAGAAGCCGCATATTTTAAAAACAGCCAGTTGGGCCGGCTCAGATGAAACCTTACAATCCGCTCCGATACGGCTTCCACCTGCTCCAGGGAACGCATAATCCAGCTGTTTCGTTTGCCTCCGTTCCTCAGGCGTTCCGCCGTAAATACAACATCCGCTGCCGCCAGCTCATGTCCGCCATGAAAAAGGATACCCTTCCGCAGATGGAAGGTCCATACGGTTGCGTCTTCATTATGCTCCCAATAATGCGCGATACCGGGCTTAATCTGTCCGGTCGACTCATCCAGCAGGACAAGCCGGTCGAAAATCTGCTGAATCATATGCGAGCATAAGGAATAGACAAAATCGGCCGGATCAAGCGTCATAATCGTTTTGAAAATCGGGAGACGGAGCACATCCGCTTCCTTTCCCGGCTGCCTTCGGAAGCCAAAGCTGCCGCTCATCCATTCCATAAACTTCTCGTTCGCGCCTGTCCCTTCCCCATAGGATTGGAGGAGATGGAACGCCTTATTGTATTCGCCGTCCTCCGCATACCGCCTCGACAAATCAAGCAGCAACTTCTCCCGGTCTTCCCGGAACGTAATTTGCGAACGGTTGCCTCGGCCCCGTCCCGCCTGCCAATCGATCAGTCCTTCTTCCGTCAGCTTCCGGAGTACCAGCTTGGCATTGCGCTCCGTGCAAAATAAAGCCTCCGCCACCTGTTCCAAGGACGCCTCTGCCGTAGCTCCTGCTCCGGGCGCACCGGCAAACCGGTTATATAAGGTCAAATAACGTTCCAATGCCAGCAATTTTCCTCACCTCGCTAAAAGGGGAAATCTATTGCAACTATTCTACACTTTTTACCTCTTTGTTTCACCTGCATAATGAAAACAAGAAAACAAATACTCCAACCGATAAAAGGGGATGTTACCATGCCGTACAATTACAATGATTATCACACCGTCGACCAGCTGCATAAATTGCGCCAGGCCGAGCTTGACCGGGCCATCCGTTCGGGACGTTACGTCAAACACGACACCGATTTGAAAAAAAACCGCCGCAAAGGCTTCCTTACTCCGTTGCTGCATGTGATGAAGCCGCTCGCCTGGAGGAAGAGATGATTCGCTGCCGCAAATGAAAAAGGACCATCCTATACCGAGGAAGGTCCTTCACTTTTGCCGCCGCGAAGCCGAAGCTTCCGGGACAGCCAACGCTGCTCCAGAAATCGTTCATATAACCCGATACTCATCATCAGCCACGCCGCGCTGACCAAATAACCGCCTATCACATCGCTTGGATAATGTACGCCAAGATAAATTCTGCTGATCCCGATCATGGCAATAATCACGATGCCAATAAGGATCACAGCCGCCCGCATCCATCTATACTTCAAATGCTTCCACAGGAAATAAATCGAAATGCCGTATAGCGTAAAGGCCGACATGGAATGCCCGCTTGGAAAGCTGAACCCCGACGCCTCAATAATCCGGTTAATGTCCGGTCTTGCCCGATGAAAGAACGTCTTGAGCACCAGATTCAGCAGCGCCGAGCTCCCGATCACGCCTAAATAGAAGATAAGCTCTCTCCGGTAGCCGATAAACGCAAATAGCGATGAAAAGGCAATAACGATAAGGACGACCAGAAATTCCGACCCCAGCTCGGTAAATACTCTCATGATAACCGTCATGGCGTCGGAACGCACACTTCGAATGGCATCCGTAATTTTATTATCAAAAGCCGCAATCCTCTTACCGCTCACGAGCTGCGCGATCCACCCGAACACGAACAGAATCAGAACCGTGAATACAAATGACCGCAATAGTACCTTGTTCTGCTCCTTGATTGAACTTGAACTCATCCCAATCGCTCTGCTCCCTTCCCTTTTATTCCTAGTATACCCTTATACGTCAGGATCAAGAGCCGGGTAGCGCGGTGAACCGGCTTCGTTGCACAAAAAAAAGACAGACAGCCTTAAGTCAGCTGCCTGCCCTGTCTAATCATTTGTTATTTTACCGTTACCTTCATCACGGAGCTTTCCGTTACGCCAGCATCATTAATCCATTCCACGCGGTATTCATAAGTGCCCTTGGCGCGGCCCGTGATCGTCGTAACCGCAGTCTGCGCGTTTGGTGTATGAGCCGGGAGCGATTGGGTATCGATTAATACGCCGTTCTCGTACAGCTTGTAGACGGTCGCGTTGGTGCCCCACCACATATTCATCGTCACTTTATAATCTCCGTTGTTATCCCAGTTATCATTCGACAGCACCGGCTTGCCGGGCGATGCGTCCTTGACCGTTACGGTAAGAGGCGAGCAGGACGTTGTGCCAAACGAGTTGATCAGCTCGCATGTATACGTGTACGTGCCGTTCGCTTTGCCGCTGATCGCGGTTGAAGCGGTTTGAGCCGTTGGAGAATTGTCCGTCAGCTGCTTCGTATCGACAAGCACGCCGTTCTCGTACAGCTTGTAAGTTGTACCGTTGTAGCCGTACCACATGTTCATCGTAATTTTGTAGCTGCCATCCAGCAATCCGGTATCGTAGCCGTTATCGCTGGCGAGCACCGGCTTGCCGGGCACACCCATCGCTTTCTCTTCCGGCTGCGGCGCTGCATATTGGATGCGCGGAGCCGAAGGCATTTCCATGCCCGCTCCAAGGAAAAAGCTTGTGTGCGGTGGCTGGTTGTAGCCGCTGTTCTGCCACGCAACGCCAAGTCGGTAGACCGGATCCTGCATCAGCGTCCGGATACGGTAATCCGTTACATCCGTTGTCGTATAGATGCGCAGCTCCGAGCTGTCCGCGGAACGCCACATCACTTCCTCCCGCCAGTCGCCAAACAAATCGGCCTGGAGCGAAGGGTTGCCTTTTGTTGAGTTGTTGGACAAGGTGCCTTCCGCAGTCAGCAGATTTTCCGTGGTCTTCGTCTCGTAATTCCACTTGTCGATTTTGCCGGTGCCCGATTTAAGCGTTGTATCCCACTTATGATCAAGCAGCTCTCTAAGCGGATCGGCATCCCACCAAATGGCGTTGTTTGTTGACGAAGGAATGCTTGTGCCGATCAGCTCGCCTTTTGCGCTAAACAATCCGGTAATTTGAATCTGCTGTTCGTTCGTGATCGTCGAGGACCACATTTCTTCACCCGGATAGTTCGGATCCAGATCCGCGGTTAATCCGCGGCCTGTATCGATGCCGGTACGGACGCCCCACACGATCTCGCCGGTTGCCGCGTCATGCATTTCGATGCCGTATTCCGCATCCGTATGCTCGTGCACCCCAAATACTTCAAGCCCCGGACGGGTTGGATCAAGATCGCCGAAATGCATCGCGTCTCCATGACCAAGGCCCGTGCTGTACAATGCTTCGCCGTTATCGTCGATAGCGAGCGCGCCGAACAGAATTTCGTCCTTGCCATCCTGATCCACATCGCCGACCGACATGTTATGGTTGCCTTGGCCCGTATAACCGCCGTTGCCTTCATCGTTCGTATCGAAACGCCAGCGTTTTGCCAGCTTGCCGTCTTTGAAGTCATACGCAACAATGACGGTGCGGGTATAGTAGCCGCGGCTGAAGATCACGCTTGGGTGCTCGCCGTCCAGGTAAGCGACGGAAGCCAGGAAGCGGTCAACGCGGTTGCCGTACGTGTCTCCCCATGCGCCAACATCGCCGCGAGGCGGATCATAGCTGACGGTGGATACGGCTCCGCCGGTCTGCCCGTTAAATACCGTCAGGAATTCATCGCCCAGCAGCACGTAACCCGAGCTGTTGCGGTTATCCTTGGACGCGTCGCCGATCACTTTGCCTTGACCGTCAATGGTGCCGTCCGCGGTTTTGAGCACGACCTCCGCTTTGCCGTCCCCGTCCAGATCATAGACCATAAATGGCGAGTAATGCGCCCCCGCCCGGATGTTTGGTCCTAGATTAATGCGCCATAGACGCGTTCCATCCATTTCGTAAGCATCCATATACACGATACCCGTATAGCCTGCCTGCGAATTGTCCTTCGCATTCGAAGGGGACCACAGCATTACGATCTCATACTGTCCGTCGCCGTCCAAATCGCCAACGCTTGCGTCCCCCGCGCTATACGTATACGGCTGGCCGTCCTTCGTATAAGCGTCTGCCGGTTTTTGCAGCGGGATGGACAGATACTGCTGCTTCCATACGTTAAACGTTTTTGTTGCGGGTCTTTCAACGCCGTTAATGATTAACGTGATACGGTATTGCGACTGATCCGTGCCTGCTGCGTCGAAGTAATTCGTGCTGCCCGTAATAGCAGTCTTATTCAGCTTCACTCCGTCGCGGTAAACGTTAAAAGCAATCGTATCCGGATCAAGGCCCAGCATCCGCCAGCCGATATAAATACCGCCTGCTTGCTTAACCGCTACCGGTGCGCGGTCCAAGTATTCCATGTTGCGGTACAGCGTGGTTACCGCTTCCGTTGCCAGCACCTCCGACAAAGCGGAAATACCGCCCGCGTTCACCGCCGCTACCTTGTAGTAATAAGGAACCGTTGTTAATACGGTGGAATCGGTGTAGGAAGGTTCTTTTGTTTTTCCAAGCAGCTTGAAGGTACCGTTTGCTTTGGACGCGCGGTAAACGTTGTAGGCACGAGCCTCCGATGAACCGGTCCAAGTAAGGCTTACGCTATTCTTGCTGATGGTGGCGACAGCCAGATGCTGCGGTACGGGAGCAAGCGGTACGCTTGGATCAATGGTGGAGATCGTCAGCTCATTCGAAGAAACGGATTCAAATCCTGCGCCGTCTACCGCCGTAACCGTATACGCATATTGCTGACCCACGTCCGCTGTCGTATCGCGGAAGGATGCACCCGTCACCTCGCCAAGAAGCTCCGCATTAGCCGCATCCGCCGATTTGCGGTATACGCGGTAGGTTGCCGCGCTTTCCGCTGGCGTCCAGGATAGCTGGGCCTCAACCGGATCGGTTGAAAGCTGCAGTTCATCCAGCTTAAGTCCCGTTGGCGCAAGCAGAATCGGCGTAATTTCAAGGCCGTTCAAATGCGCCGTCTGGCCGCTGAACACGAGATTCATCTGGCCGTCTTTTACCGCGATGTTGTTGTATACTTTCTCCGCGATATTTTCCTTGCCGGACGAGACGGTTCCGTAGTCTTTGCCTTCAATAGCAACGTTTGTTTTGGTTGAACCAATCCAGTCGCCCGTATAGGTCTTCACGGAGTAAAAACCATTCGGAAGATCCACCTTGAACTCATACGAATTGCCGAAGTAAGCTACAAAGTCTCGGCGTAAAGCATCCGTTGCCGAGCCGCGGTCGCGGTCGATCATTCCCGTGCTGTCCGTCAGGCCGTATCCTCGCTCCGGCGTGTACAAGACGCTGCGCGTCACTTCGGTATAACCTTCCGCAACCGGAGCGCCAACCGGGCCAAAATCGTACCGGTATTTCGCCGACTTCGTTGTAATCGTCGCTTCATCGGAAGGCGTGGATTCGCCACGGCCGTTGACGGCCGTTACGCGGACCGTATAGGTCAGCCCTTCCGCCATGCCGCCCATCGTAAAGCTTGGAACGGTAGCCGTTCCTACCATTTTGTAAGCCGATTCCGGATCGGAAGCCAGCTTGCGGTATACCTTGTAAATATCCGCTGTCTCGTCAGCATTCCATTTGAGTACAGCCCCCGCGTTGCTCACGCTGCCCGCAATCAGGCCGCTTATCTTGGCCGGAGCATCTGCCGGAAGCTCAATTTCTTTCACCGAGTTTGCAAGCGGAAGATCCAGTTCCTTAATGCCTCCTGCCAGCAGGCGGGCAAGCTGAATGGCGCCGTATTCCTGGAAGTGCGTATTATCCGCCGAACCGTTCGGGAAGGCCTGATAGATACCCGGATCGGTATAGAGGAACACCGAAGTTGTCGCTTCAAATCCAATCGAATCGTAATAAGCGATACTTAACGCGCTGAGATCAACCAAACCTACGTGTTTTTCCGCTGCGGCTTCCTTCATCGCCTGCACGTATTCCGGGAAGCTGACGTTAAATTTGCCTGACTCGGCATTAAAGTCGCGGCGGCCCATCGGCGTTACGAGAATTGGCGTTGCGCCGCGCTGAATAGCGCCTTCAATATAGTAGTTCTCTAGATAATTCTTATAGTCGGCCGGAGAGGCGTAACGTTCAGGAATGCTGATCGTCGCGTCGTTGTGACCGAATTGAACGAGGAAGTAATCGCCTGGCTTAATCGCGCGCAAAATCTCGTCGAGACGGCCTTCCGTTATGAAGTTTTTGGTGCTGCGTCCGCCAATCGCGTTGTTCACAATCGCTACGCCGTTATTGAAGAAGCGAGGCAGCATTTGACCCCAGCCGGCTTGCGGCTCCCAATACGGATCATAGGTCTGTACGGTAGAGTCACCCGCAATATAGACGGTTGGAATCTCGCCCGGCTGACGGTCAACCTGCTTGGTAATAACGATGGAATTGATGTTTGGCTCAGTACCCGTAAACTCGAAATTCAATTGCCCGTCAACCAGCGCAATCGGGAATTCCATCTCCAGGTATTGACCGGCCGTCTTCGCCGTCTGCTGCACCTTCTGCATATTTTCCACCTTAATCGCAATATCCGTTGCTCCTTGATCGTCTCCAGCTACTAGCGAAACCGTGTAATCCCCGTTCGGAAGATCTACGATAAAGGAGGTGTCCTGCGGCACGGCAAAATCGGATTTAACCGCATCGCTTGTGCCCCGGTCAACGGACGTTACCTTTGCGGGATCCGCAAAGCCGTATTTCAGCGATGTCGAGTATTTGGTTGTTGCCGCAACTCCGATATAGCCAGCAGCAACGGCACCCGGGCCAAAATCAAACCGCTGAACCCCACCCTCAGGCAGCTCGGCCGGCGGTACGTATTCCGGGCTCGATACAGTGCCGGATACAGGAGATTCGCCCGCCTCATTCACCGCAATGATCCGATAATAATAACGCTTCGATGTATCTGCCGTGTTGTCTGTATAAGAAGGATTCGTGGATTGGCCAATCTGGGAAAAAGGCCCCTCCGCCGCTTCGGAGCGCATGATCTTGTAGCTGGCCGCCCCTTCCGTTACGTTCCAGCTCAGCCTCACCGAATTGGGGTTAACTTCATCTACCGAAACACCCGTCGGCGCGGCCGGAGGCTGCGGAGCCGGGATTTCGCTTACGGTCACCGGTGCGCTCCGCCGGGATTCCAAACCGCTCGCGCTAGTAACGGATACGTAATATGTGTAGCTGCTGCCAACCGTAACCGAAGTATCCGAGTACGTCGTTTCTGCAGCTTGAGTCTGCCCGATTAACGTTGGCGCTGCGTCAGCGCTGTTTGCACGGTATAACGAATATTTCGCCGCTCCATCAACACTATTCCAGGCCAGCGTTACGCCGGAGGAGGTCAGTCCGGTCACAGCAAGGGAAGCCGGAGCGATCGGAGCTGCTTCCACCGCTTCCTCAATAACAAGACCGTTCAAATAACCGCCCGCGCCGGAGCCCGTAATGTCTACCGTCAATTGCCCGTCGCTTACCGTCGTTTGGTATGTAGCCGAGTTCACGACCGCTTTGCCGCTGATCGATCCCGTCGTCACGCCTTCAAGAACAAAGTTGGTCTTGGTCGTTCCGCTCCCCGTGATATCGCCCGAATAGGCCGTGACATTATAGTCGCCGTTAGGCAGATCAACAAGGAAAGAATACGACAAGCCGAGTACAAAATCATTCGTCAGCTCATCGCCGCCCGAACGGTTGCGGGACGCCACCGCCACGCTTAAGCCGTATCCGGTCTCCGCTGTATACAACAGCGATTCATGAACCCTCGTATACCCGGCCATTACCGGGCTTGAGGCTGTACCGAAATCAAATTTCCGCACCACGGGTTCTGCCGCGCTTGCATGAGCGGGCTTTGCGCCAAACTGAAGGCCAGGCAGCAAGGTTGTGCAGAGCAGGACAAAAGCTAGCAATGACATGTACAACGGTCTTCTTCTTATTCGCATATAATGGATATCCCCGCTTCCCTATTTTCATTCGTCAGTAGGTTCTTGAGATGCCTTACAATACGCATTACGCATTCAGTATTGCAACCGCTTTCAAAACTACCGTTCAAGCCGATGCCAGCAATCGGATTGCTGACTCTTGCTCCATATCTGACGCTACTCCATTCCTCCCTTCGGGTTCTGACAAGCATGGCAGTCATTACCAAAACTTGAGTGCACAAAGATCATACTGCTAACAAGATCCGGATTCCTATTTAAAAATCCGATGTTTTTCATCAAAAATCAGAGGTTGAAAAGAAAAAAGCAGCCGATTCTGGAGAATCAGCTGCTTTGTATGGGAAAAGCGGTTTGTTTATTCCATTCGGTACAGGGTATTTATGAATATGGCGGTCCATTAAGTGTCAGGAGGATTCCAGAATAGGAAGCCGTTTTTTCGTATTCTCTTTTGTCATTTTTCCGTATTTGGACTGCCCTTCAATCACTGCTTCTAAACGATCTTTTTGCGGCGAAAGCCATATCGCGTATGTGGCTTGTTCATAACGAACGGCTGGATCCCGATTAATGGTACGAATTTTGTAATCCGGCTGCCGGGACATGGATACTTCCGCGTTTTCCCAATCGGCTTGAGATAAAAGATCCATCACCATCGTTACCGTTTTTTCATCTTCGATTTTTTTATAAAGCGTATATTCTTTGCCTTCAGAACTGCTGAGATGAAGAATCAGGTCAGGCTCTGCCGGCATTATGTTGCAGGAACGATTTCGAAAAAAACTTTTAAATATTCCTTTACAGGAATATTCCCTATAATGTATATTTGAATCAACAACCGGAGAGACTGACGCATAAAGAGGTGAAAGACATGTCAGGACATAATCCGGGCTTGGATATGACGACGTTAAGCGCACTCTCTGAACCTAATCGGAAGCATATTGTTGAGCTGCTGCGTGACGGTCCCCTGACAGTAGGAGAAATCGCCGACAAGCTGGGGATCAGGCAGCCCCAGGCTTCGAAGCATTTGAAAGTGCTTAGCGACAATGGCATTGTGGAAGTGAAGGCCGAAGCTAACCGCAGGTTCTACAAGCTCCGGCCAGAGCCCTTCCACTCGCTGGAATCGTGGATTAACTCCTTCCGCCGGATCTGGGAAGAGCGTTACGATAATCTGGAGAACTACCTGCGGGAGCTGCAAAGCAAAGAACAGTTACCAAGTCCCAACAACCATAATGAGGAGGAATTAAAATGACAAACGCAATCGTATCAAGAGTAGAGAACGAAAATGTACTGGTGTTGGAGCGCGTATTCACAGCGCCGCGCGAGCTGGTGTTCAAGATGTTTAAGGAGCCTGAGCATCTGAAGAACTGGTGGGGACCACGCGGCTGGGAAGTGCCCGTATGTACAATCGATTTCCGTCCGGGCGGCATTTGGCATTATTGCATGAAGTGCATGGATCAAAGCCAAGGCGATTTCTACGGTATGGAATCGTGGGGCAAAGGCGTTTACAAAGAAATCGATGAGCCGAACAGCTTCAGCTACACGGATTACTTCTCCGATGCGGAAGGCAATATTAATGAGGAATTGCCTTCTACCGATATCGTTTTGGAATTTGTTGATCTGGGAGACGGCACGACAAAGCTGATCAACCGTGCCGTGTATGCTTCGGGCGACGCTCTGAAGACGGTTATGGACATGGGGATGCTGCAAGGCATTTCGGAAACTTGGGACCGTCTGGAAGAAGCATTGCAAGCAGCGAAATAAGCTGTATAGAGGAAAAAGCGTTGAACCGTTGGTTCAACGCTTTTTCTTTTGTCTCGATGCCGCCCATACCCCGCCCTCCCCTCCTGCATAGGCTAATATCAGGGAAGATATGAAACGCTTGGGCGGGGTGAGACAATTCATGGGGAATAACAACGGTCAAACCGGAAGTAACGGAAACAGCAAAGGCAACAGTAATAACAATAACAACAATAAAAATAACAGTAATAAAAATAACAGTAACAGCAATGCTAACGGCACTCAGGTTAGTGACTCCGTGGATCTTATCGCCGCCCGGCTTGGCTATATCGGCGCCATTATCGCAACCATAGGAGATGGAATAGCCGCAATCGCAGCGGGTATTGCCCTTCGGCAGCTTGAAGAGCAGAGCTTAGCCGCAACACGGGCCGAAGTAGATCAATTCAGGCAAACCGAAAACATCCAGCAGCAGGTTGATTTCTATATCAATGAATTGATTCAGATTCGGAAAATGATTAAATGATTATTCTCATAAAAAAATTCGCATTTTTCATCCAGCTTTTCCCTGATGGCATGCTCGCCTCAGCGGTACATTAAAAAGCCCATCCGATTGATCGGATGGGCTTTTCGTTAACAAAGCAAGATCAAACTACGTTTAATTGAACGTTGATGTTGCCCCGGGTTGCTCTTGAATACGGGCACACATTATGCGCCGCTTCGGCAAGCTCCTGAGCCACTGCGTTTTCCACGCCAGCCAAAGTAATCTGAAGTACAACCGCAAGCTCGAAATTGTCCTCCGCATCCTTGCCAAGCGTCACTTGCGCCGTCACGGATGTGCTTTCCGGTTTGATTTTTCTTTCCCGGCACACCAGATTCAGCGCGCTCTCGAAGCATGCGGCATAACCGCCCGCAAACAGCTGCTCCGGATTGGTCGCGCCTCCCGGTCCTCCAAGCTCCTTCGGATGAAGCACGTTGACGGCCAGCAGGCCATCATCCGATTCAAGCCGGCCGTTACGGCCTCCAACCGCTTTTACGCTTGTTTTGTACAACTCTTTTGATATCATTGGCATTCCCTCCTGTCCATGCGGTAGTGTTGCCTATTCAGGATAAAATTACCCATTTTCTTCATTGTTGTATCTAAAGGTAGAATAGTTTTTGTTTTCCTTTTTATAAACCGTAGTCTTATATTTCACACTGGCGTTTTTTTCTTCTAAAAGAGCGTTCATTTTCGTATCGCTGATATTATAATGCCGTTTATTCAAGAAACCGACTTCTCTAATTGAGGGATGAATAAGAATAGGCGTCAAATCGCCGTCCACTACGTTTGTATTAACAAAGGTAAATGATATTAAATGAGGGAACTCATACAGAAAGCTCAAGCTCTCAAGCTCGCCGCAGGCATTAAGGCGAAGCCCTCGCAGTTTTTTTAGCGAGAGCAGCTCCTTCGTCGGAACGAATTTTTTTGAATGATTGATATGTAAATACTCTAAGGTATCCGCCAAAGAGGATAGACCGCTGTCGCTTTGCAGCTTGGTACAATAATGCAGCTCCAATCGCTTTAAACGGTTAAGCTTCTCGATTCCAAGAAAGTTATTTATGTTAGACCAGTTGAATTCTAAATAATCCAGATTTTCCGGTATCCCCGCAAAGCGGCCTGCTTTGCTTTGCCTGTGATACCAGAGCACCAAGTATTTCAAATCTTGTTCCGATATTTCTTTAACCTTCTCTTCTTTTAAATCGATGTGACGAAAAAGATGCCGTGGAACTTCATCAAACCAAATCGTGTTATTCCTCCAAAAGTCCATTAGAATCATCCTTATCCTTTAGTCATTCGCCCCTAACCTCATATTAGATATGACGCAAGCACTAAGCAACGTTTAACGCAAGACATTTCAAGCCTCCCGTGATACAATCGACGAAAACTATGGAAATACAGGGCGAAGGAGAGAACGAATGAAGAGGTTGGTAGCAGATTCGATGCTGTTCCGAAGCAGGGGCAGTATTGATTCCGGGAAAGTATCTTTTATCGAATTGTTTTTTGACTTGATTTTTGTTTTCGCCGTGACCCAGTTATCCCATTCCTTTCTGAAAAATTTCACTCTGGAAGGAGCCATTCATCTCGGTATTCTGACGATGGCGATCTGGTGGGTCTGGATCTTTACCGCTTGGGTCATGAACTGGCTCAATCCGGAAACGAAACGCGTAAGATTTATGCTTATCGCGCTAATGCTGGTGGGACTTATTATGTCGTCGTCGCTGCCGGAAGCCTTTGAGAAAACGGGAATTTATTTTGCATGTGCCTATACCTTGTTCCAGGTGGGAAGGACCGCCTATACCGTCTGGGTTCTCCAGCATGGCTCAACCGAGCTGCGGATTAATTTTATCCGGATATTCAGCTGGCTGGCCTTTTCGGGAATCTTCTGGATTGCCGGAGGAATTGCGCATGAAGAGAATCGTCTCGCTTTATGGTGCATCGCGCTACTCATTGAATACCTCTCTCCGTCGATGGGCTTCTGGACGCCTAAGCTTGGAAAAACCCCAACTACCGTCTGGGATGTCGAAGGCTCCCATATGGCGGAGCGGTGCGGATTGTTTATTATTATCGCGCTTGGCGAATCCATTCTGGTTACGGGGGCGACCTTCGCGGAGCTTGAATGGGATTTGCTCACCTTCGGGTCTTTTGTCGCCGCTTTTGTCAGCTCGGTCACGATGTGGTGGATTTATTTCAATATGACGTCCAAAACCGGCCATCATTTTATCGCTCATTCCGAAGATCCGGGCAGAGTTGCCCGTTCGGCTTATACGTATACGCATCTGCTTCTGGTTGCCGGCATCATCCTGTCGGCCGTAGCGGATGAATTGGTGCTCGCTCACCCGACGGGGCATATCGAGCTCAAGACCGCGCTTGTTATTATGGCGGGCCCTGCTCTTTATTTGCTTGGCAATATGCTGTTTATGCGGATCGTAGCCGGCGTTGTATCGGCACCGTATACGGTTGGAATCATCGTTCTTGCTGCTTTGTTCCTGCTCTACAGCATCGTTCCTCCGTTGTTCTTATCTGTCCTTGCAACGCTTACGCTTGTTGGCGTCGCTTTATGGGGCTCCGCCTTTACCGACCGGCTTTGTCAGGCGCCGCTGCCTGGACAGCATAAGACCGAGACGCATTAAATGAATAGGAAAAGGAGCTGTCAGCGACAGCTCCTTTCTTTGTTTGCTCAATGGGGAGGCAATATCTGCTCCTTATCATACCGGAAAGAGCCAGCAGTCCAGCGGTCGCCCGACTTTGTCATCACCGCTTCTATTGTCGAAGCGTAGTAGTCGCGACTATCATTCCATTCCGAATTATAGCGGGCTGTAAATTGATTTGACCCGTTCCAGGTTACGTACTCATTGACAAAAAATCCTGCCGTCTCCTTCAGAAACTGCTTTCTTTCCTTCTTCCCGGCAACCGCATCGGCAGCTATTTTCAAAGCCTCAGCATTCTTTAAAGGGGCGGTCTGAACAAGAAAATGCGCCGATGATGCCTGCAAATACTGCTTCTCCCACAAGATGGTATCTTGCTCAAAAAAAGTCTCGTTAAATTCTCTGAACTGAACATACACCCGATTATTAAACAGCTTCACCAACGGGCCGACTTTTGCCTCGAATACTTCCCCGTCCTTCTCAACCGTTGCGGTTTGCGTCTTCTGATTCCAGCCGATCTTCGCGCCGATGGCGTCGCCGGCTGCCCTAAGCGGCATAAACACTCTCCCGCTAACCAGCTTGCCATCCAGTACCGTTAATTGAATTCCCGTATCTTCAGCGTAAGTAGCAATAGGGTTAAGTAACAGAGTGATTCCCGCCAATCCGGCTAGAATCTTGATTTTTGTTTTTTTCATAGCGCCTCCTAAGAATAGATTGTTCTGACCTATTGTTCTTACCCAAAACGAAACTTTGATGTTAAAGCAACTTTCATCACCTTATGTCTGCTGATAATTAACGGCAGAAATCATGCATGTACCGCACAAGAATGCATAGTAAATTCCTTCGCTGTCGGCAGCCTGTTCCATATCTACTTGCCCGATAAACATCATTGTTTCCGAACAGCAAGGACATGATGGATACTCCGCATCCTGAATCCAGCTAGGATGGCCGCCTATTTGAGAGGCGGGTGCTTCTAGTGTCCACTCGGCCGCTTCATAAGGCCCCCTTTGTTCATTAGATAGTATCATTGTTTTCCAAGTAAACTCATCGTCCTGTACGGGTTCCGGTAAAAAATCAAACACTTGATTATATTCACTCCAAGAAAAAGAACCATCAGCATTTACCTTCATAAATACCGTTCCGTAACAATTGCAATGCAAGCAAGCCGCAATTTTTAACCTGTCCCCTTCTAAGGTAAGGAATTCCAGCAAAGGATCTTGTAATTGGCAATCAAACAAAACCGTTAATTTAAATTTACACCATAAGCACTCTTGCTCATCAGACTGCAAGGAGACCACAGGCGCTCCAACTAAATCAGCCTCTATCTCCTGGGATACCTCAAGATAATAACTATCAGGATAGAACAAACCTCTTTTTCCACCATTCTGATCTAACTCCCAGCCTGCCGCATAAGAATAATTTTCAGGAGATACATAGAGTTCCGAAGCCCATCGAGGCGGCTTTTTCTTCCACTTCGCGAATAAACGAACAACCTCCTTATCCCCGATCCAAGCGAGTGCGGATAAGATATGGTTACGGTTCTCCGAATCACGCTTTACCCGACGAATTAATTTGTCACGAATAACCGATCCGGCATTTTTATACAAAATGCCAGGATAATATACCTCTCTAAGAAAAAGTTCCTCCATGCCCCGTTCTACTCGGGCATTTGCAAAACAAATCAGTGACGTAAGAATTTGTTCGGCTTGATTGAAATCTCCATCATCCATCAAAGTAATAGCGTATAGCTCCATTTGCTCCTGCTCATCTACGGAAAGTTGATGATAAAGCTTTTGCGAACTAATGGGATACGGAATTAAGTTCTCAAGCGGGTTGTATTCCTTCGGTGCATGCATAATCTTCAAAATTTCAACCGGTTTAGTTATACCTGTATATAAATCCACATCTTTACGGTGTTGTTTAATATAAGCCTCTTCTTCTAGTCGAAAATTTTTCTGAACACACGGCATGCAAATCCCGCCTGTTTTCAAAGCTGTAGCAGGCAGAATTCTTCCCGAGCATCCAGGGGTATTGCAAGGCAAGCGTTCACTCAATTTATTCACTCCAAACAAGTTCAGTCTGCATACTAATTCGCTTTTTAAAATCAACTAACCTTCATTTCAGTTCCATTTAAGGTACCGTGTCCATAATGGGTCCTGTAAGACAACCTACAAGCCCTAAGGAGGCAATGGAAATGAACAAATACTTAAAGACAATCGGGATTACAGCTACTTTGGCGGTCATGGTTCCGCTAAGCGCATTTGCAGCATCGGGTACAACTTCGACCACAAGTCCTTCAAATACCGCGCAGGTTCAAACGGATACCACGAAGCAAATGGACGGCAAACATGGCCGCGGCGGTTTCGGCGGCAACTACGTCTCCGACTCCGTACTTACGCTTCTCAATCTTGACCGTGACACGTTTAATGAAAAGCTTGCTGCAGGCAGCACGCTTGCGGATATCGCCAAGGAGCAGGGCGTTTCAAATGATGATTTGAAAGCATCGCTGACCACCGCCTTTGAACAGCGCCAGTCGGACGAAAAGTCCCAGTTCACCGCAAACCTGGACAACCTGATCAACTCCGATCAACTTGCTCAAGGACGTGAAGGACGCAGAGGAGGACGCGGTTTTGGACAAAACCTGGATACCGTTGCTACGGCTTTAAATATGACGGAGGATGAACTGAAAACAGAGCTGCAGGCAGGTAAAACAATCGCCGATATCGCTGAAGCGAAAGGAGTTAGCACGGATTCCGTAGTTAACGCGCTTGAAACTGCGATTAACGCTCAAATCGATCAAGCCGTCACTGACGGCAAGCTGACAGCCGATGAAGCCGCAACGAAGAAAGAAGATACTGCCGCACAGGCTCAAAGCATCGTAAACGGCGAGTTCCAGCCTAAAGGCGATGGCGGCCACCGTGGCGGTGCAGCTAAACCGAAGGATCAAGCAAGTACGGACAGTTCGACAACTTCTGAGACCAACGCTTAATGAACAAAAAGCCCCGCTATCATCTCGGTGATAACGGGGCTTAAATCTGTTTTCTATTGGATTCGTCCTTCGCTTAGCAAGCTAATGGCTTTATCCATACGCCGCTGCCGCGTCTCGGCGGTCTTTGCGTCCTCAATGTTAAGTATGAAGCGCCGCTTGTTGCTGTACGACAATCCCTCAAAAAATTGCCTTGCCTCTTGCTTCTGATCAAGCGCCCCGGAGAAATCCTCCGGAATAACAAGCTCTCTAGGTTCATTATCCAACTCAATATTCACATCAACCTCGTCGCCTGCCGCAACTCCAGCTGCTGCTCTTACTTCCGCGCTTACCGGAATCATGTATTTTCCGCCCATGGATCCCACGGTTGTCCGGTAGGTAAAATCACCTAGCGTTACGCAAACAGCCGGACGCTTACCTGATCCAAGATTCTCTATAACCTCCACAGGAACTTCGATGCCCGTGGCTGTCTTTTTGCTGAGTTCGATCGTAGCGCGAAACTTCATGCTTCTATTCCTCCTCGCCCTTTTTAACGACTTCCAAATCCTTGGCCACAATCCAGCCATTCATCCCGTAAGAGGAATAAAGATTAAAATATTTATATCCGCCCTCAGTCAGTTTTTGTTCTAGCTCATCTAACGATTCATAAACAGTAGGCCAGCTGTGATCTTTCCCATTTCGCAGTATTTCACTGTTCCCTGCTATAAAACTGGAAATGTTCGATACGGTCATAGCTAGAATAATGCTGCCCTTAAGCTGATGCTCAAAATGATGACAACTCACTTCTTTTAATACAATATCGACTTCCTTTAAGGACGACTCGTCTCTTGTATGAATCACTATTTGTTCATTCTGCAGATCCACCGTATACGATAAAATGACATTGTCATGAATCAATAGATTCTCCTCCTTAAAACGGAAATTTACTTATCTATTTCTTCCATTCCTATAACGTTTAATCCTCCTGTTGGTTGCATTACTTTTCGGGAGAAAAAACAAAAAAGCCACCTCAATCCCGGCAGCCGAGCTTCTTGCTGTATTCTATTCCTCTTTATCTTCCTCGTTGTCTTCACTCATTCTGTATTCCAAAACATCTCCCGGCTGGCAATCCAGCGCCTTGCAAATGGCATTTAAAGTTGAAATCCGAATGGCTTTAGCTTTGCCGTTCTTCAGAATCGACAGGTTCGCCATCGTTATTCCAACCCGCTCCGAGAGCTCTGTCACGCTCATCTTCCTCTTGGCCAGCATTACGTCAACGTTAATTATGATCGCCATGTTATTTCACCTCAGATCGTTAAATCATTTTCTGATTTTATATCGATGGCATTTTTGAGAAGCTTCTGAAGAACAGCCGCAAAGACTGCAATTACGAGAGACGCGAAGATAACGACCAAACCGATAACGATCAGACCGGGAGCGTCATCCTTTTCCGCAATGAGATAAACGAAAGGTTCCGCTGCCGCATACAAAATGCTAATCGCAATCGCGCAGTACTTAATATTTTTCAACGCCTTCACGGATAATTCGGAGAATGCCTGGTTCTTGTCGATATAGCCAAGCAGCTTAAATGCCTGATACAAAGCCATATAAAAAGGTATCGCCGAAAGATACATCGCAATGATAATCGGATATACCCAATTGTCCGGCCAAGCTTCCCTAGCCTCTTTCATTATTGCAGGCAACCCTAAAATACACAATGCAAGAACCGGAAGCCCCATCAGAAACACGGTCACCTTCAAAAAGAGCGTTGTTCCCCGTTCCACAAACATGCACCTCACTTCATTATTGTCGTTTTGAATGTACCACATGATTTATCGTTTTACAATATATTTTACTCGTTTTGAATGAAATCATGATGATTGCTAAGCGATATTTCCGCACAAAAAAGCAGCCATCGGATTGATGGCCGCGTTTACCTTTTATAACTAATGATTCGATAACAAAAGTAAAAGACACCGATTGCACCCAACACCATATTAATACTGAATAACACCCAAATGATAGTTACGAGCGTATCACTTGGACCATTGCCGACAGGACCGATTTTGGGCTCAAAAAAATGATGCAGCTTCCAAAGACCATATATGATGAACCAAATCGACACTAACAAACCAATTATGTGCCGTCTCACTAAAACACATCCTTATCGACGACAATCATACCCCTTACCCAAAAAAACAAATCCAAAATGTTGGAGCCGGCTGAGGACTCTTTATTGTAAAATTCGGAGTATCCGCAGCTTGCGCAGTACACTACGAGAAACTGGAAGGGTTTCACCGTTAGACTATAACGAAACTACATATCGCTATTTGCTCCAAAATAGCGGTTTTCAATTTCTAAGGAAACGTCATATCACTATTTCTCTTATTTCCCCATCTTTTCGCCTCGAAACAACCAAATAACGATACGACGTTTCGTTAGATTCTTAAATAGGTTATTTTGAGCTAAATAAGAATACCTAGTTTCATTAGAATAACGAGCATACAAAAAAAGCACTGCCCTCGTCATAGAGGACAGCGCCTATCAACATCTAACTGCGATTAAAGACGACCAGCTTCAGCTCGGTCATATCCTCAATGGCATACTTAATGCCTTCGCGGCCAAGGCCGCTTTGCTTAATGCCGCCATACGGCATTTGATCAACACGGAACGTTGGAATATCGTTAATCATCACTCCGCCAACCTGCAGCTGCTCGGACAGATCAAGCGCCGTTTTCAAATCATTCGTATAGAGGCCGGCCTGCAGCCCGAATTCGGAATCATTCACCTTCTCGACCGCTTCCTCCAGGGTATCCACTTTGTTCACAATAACAACCGGGGCGAACACTTCCTTGCAGGATACTTGCGCATGGGGAGGGACATTCAGCAATACGGTTGGCATCACGATGCCGCCTTCCGCCGTACCGCCGCAGGCGATGGCTGCGCCAAGCTCACGAGCCTCCTCCATCCATTCCAGCGCCCGCGTGACATCCCGCTCCGAGATCAGTGCCGATACGTCTGTTGCCGGATCAAGCGGATCGCCGACTTGAAGCTTTTGAACCTCTGCCGTAAAACGTTCCACAAATTCTTCGAATACTTCTGCCAGCACATAAACTCGCTGCAGCGAAATACATACCTGTCCCTGGTAGGAGAATGCGCCCACTGCGGCGCGGGCAGCGACGGCTTCGATATTAACGCCCTTATCGATAATTACCGCAGAGTTCGAACCTAGCTCAAGCGTTACCCGCTTGATGCCCGCCATAGCGCGAATGCTTGCACCAACCGCCGCACTACCCGTAAAGGTAACCATGTTCACCTTTGGATCCTTCACGATAGCCTCTCCCAGCAGACGGCCATCGCCGCTAATCACGTTGAGCGCCCCCTCCGGCAGACCCGCTTCTTGAAGCAGCTCCGCGATAAAATACGCGGACAGCGGCGTTTGCGGCGCGGGCTTCAGCACGATAGTATTCCCCGACGCAATCGCCGGCCCAAGCTTGTGGGCAACCAGATTGAGAGGAAAGTTGAATGGCGTTATGGCGCCAACGACACCAATGGGCTCGCGAACGGTATATCCAAAGCGGCCTTCGCCGCCCGGCACCGCATCCATAGGAATCGTCTCTCCATGTATACGTTTCGCTTCTTCGGCGGCTATTTGATAAGTCTGAATCGTACGGTCTACTTCGGCATAAGCAGCCTTGAGCGGCTTAGCCGCCTCCAGCGCGACAAGCCGTGCAGCCTCTTCCCGGCGCTCGGCCAGCAGCTGCACGAGCTTCTCCAGAATAGCGGCACGCTTGTGGGCCGGCATTTTACGCATAGTTGCCTTGGCCTCTACCGCAGCTTCAATAGCCAGATTCGCTTCCGCCAAACCGGCATCCGCAATCTCGGCGATCGGTTCCTTTGAATACGGCGCATAAAGCGTCGTATAGCTTGCTGTCTCGGCCTCTTGTCCGCCGATCAGCAGATTTTGTCTCTTCATTGCCAGCACCCCTTTGCTCTAAACCTTACAGGTTAACATTCGATAAATATTGCTCGGGTGAACGGCCTATCACGGCCTTGAAGTCTTTGCTGAAATGCGCCTGATCGTGATAACCCAGTTCAACCGATAACCCGGCCAAATCCTGAGCTTGTCCAAGGTCCATCGCTTCCGCGGCATTTTGCAGCCGGAACAACCGGATAACCGACTTCGGATTCACTCCAACGTATTTGGCGAATAAGCGCTGAAGCCGCCGGATGTTTATATCAAAATACTCGCAGACCTGCTCTACCTTGGTTATACCCTGGTTGCGTGCCGCATAATCGATAATCTGATTGACTAACGTAATTTGGTCGTCATAAGGCGGAAGCTTCTCTGCCAGCAGCTGCTCTACTACTTGAATCATCCGCTGGTCATTATCCTGATGGGCAAGCACAAGCTCTTCAAGCTCTGAACCTTGTATCCCAAGCACGGTCTCCACCTCTATAGGTCTTCCCGTCAACTCGGACAGCTCTCTATTCACAAATGGATATAGTCCGCCCGGCCGGAACTTAACGCCAAAAACAATTCCTCTACCGTTAAGCAAATAAGAGAATTTTTCCTTGCCAGGCCCGTAGAAAAAGGTTTTTCCCTGCTCCACCACCAGATTGGCACAAGGATTGGGAACAACATGCTGCCAATAAGAGTCTTCCTGTTCCAGATTCCACTGAACAATCCAGTAATGCTTAATAAAAGGCGACAATACCTCCGAAGCCGGATACCGCTCCAGCCGGAATTGGTCCCCTGCTCCGTTTAGTCCGAGAACGCCCATGCTGGGTCGGGTTTGCGGTTGGCTCATCCCTTCACTCCTGTTCCTGTCGCGTTTTTACAATACTTAGAAAAAGGCTCCAACTATAATGAGTTTACCACAAGCTTTAGCTAATCTATTTAAGTGGTAATTCTTTTCTAGGAGGATAAATTAAAGATGGAACTCAATTATGTATTCTATATTGGTGCCTCGCCCGAGCAGGTGTGGCAGACGCTTGTCAGCCCGGAAGGAACGCGGAGCACCTTTTTCGGAACCGTCCTGAACTCTACCCTGGAGCCTGACGCATCCTTCGAGTACGTCGGCCCCGGAGCGGAAGGAGAGAATACGGTCCATGTATACGGCACTATACTGAAGGCTGACCCTGGCAAAATGCTCAGCTATCTGGAGCACCCGGGTCCCTCTTACAGGGACAACCATGCCGAGCTTGAATCCCGCGTGACCTTCACTCTGGAGACAGTAGGCTCATGCACAAAGCTGACGCTGGTTAATGATCAATGGACGCTGGATCACCCATCCTTCGCGAATTCCAAAGAGCACTGGTGGATGATGCTCAGCAACATTAAGACATATACGGAAACGGGTAAAACGCTCGACTTCGGCTGGTAAAATAAAAAGGCAGACGGTCATTCCGACCGTCTGCCTTTTCCCTTTAAGGAGACCAATATCTGCCCCCCTTAAGCTCCGTATCCTGAAGGGCACCGTCCGCTTCCTGCAAGACAAACAAGTTCTCGCCTTCGGCACCCGCCCACGCGATCCCCAGCAGCACCCCTTCATCCGAGTGGGCCAGGAACAGCACCTCGAACCTTCCAGGATCGTCGCCGCCGTCTACCCGCCAAGTACCGGATTCGTTATAGGTTGCGGGGAAATCCTTGAACAGCACTTTATCGTTATTGATGTAAGCAATGCTAGCCAGCATGTCGTCTCCATCACGCTCGAATACAAACAAGGCTATCTTCTCTTGATCCGATTCGGAGAGTATGCTGCTCGACGTTGCTTTTCTGGCCTTTAATCCTTCCACGCGGGCTATCGTATCGGCATCCGCCTGTTCGTATTGCCCGTCTTCGGCGCTGGTTATATCGACCAGGGAGCCTTGACTAACGACGCCTTCCCTTGCTAGCAGATAGGATTTATTCGGCAGGAGAATCCCGTCGCCTTTTATCTTGTAAATGTACCCCGCCATATTATTGAAATTATTGATCGACTGTCTGTTGTTATCCTGATCATTGGCCTCTTGGCGTCGGACATACTCGATCTCAATCCGGTCTCCGCCATTTCCGATAGCCGTGACGAACTGCTCGGGATCCTCGACTTCGTCTCCGGTTTCGCTTGGAATGGTGATCAACTGCTGCCCGGTTTCGTCCGCGAATGCAAATTCGTTCTCCAGACGACTCAGCTCCAGTTGTCCGTTAACCGCCCCATCATCCGATTCCGCAGGCTGTTCTTCTGGCGTTTCTATGCTGGGCACCGGCGTTTCAGCAAGTTCACTTACCACTGGTGTTGGTGTTGGCGTGGGTTCTTTTGATTCCGAATTCGTGCATCCGGCCAGCAGCAGCAAGCCAATAGCCCCACCAATCCACATGCCCTTCTTTCTCATCATTTCCCTCCTGTTCATAATGACCCCGTTCTTATGACTACCTTACCACACCTTGGAAAATATAGAAAACGGCTGCCCCTTATTGGTTTATCAGGCGTATTCTCCCTGGTCTTTAAGATGGTTAACTAAAAAATTAGGAGCCTTAATAATTAATCACGTGTGGATAAAACATCCTGTGGATATGTGGACGAAAGCTGTTGGAAGTCTAATTTCCCCGCGTAATCAGCCCGTTGATATGTGGGTAACTATGTGAATAACTTTACGAGATCTTAATAAGCCTTGCCACTCTATTGCAGGAAGAAAACACGCATACCTTCTTGGAATGGCATAATAATTTCGCGCTCAAATGTGCTCGGGGACGGCGATTTCGTGCGACTGTGAGGCTAGACTCACTGTTAGTGAGGAACAACGTACGCGGACGGCGGAGATACTTACTAATTCGCCCGATAGTAGCTGCGTGCGCGGTTTTACGGCAGGATGCCTCACTAATTAGTGAGGCATTTCGCTCTCTATCCGCCCAAGCGCGGATGGCTTTCTCTTGCATACAATTTGCTAATGAAAGCTGGAATGAATCAAAATCAAAAAAAGCGTTGCGGGGCCAGCTCACCCTCTGCAACGCTTTTTCATGAATACGCTTCTTCGTTTTACCGATGCCGGACTTATCTAAATAACAGCGTTCCAAAGCTGTCGCTGCGATGAAAATTAGGGGTATCCGACTGAACCGGCGACCAGCTCAAGTAATGAGGGGCCTGCGTCAAATCGCCGCATTTATAGAAATTGCCCTTCATCACGGCACCGGGTTCCGCCCGGAAATCAGGAAACCAGTATTTAAGGAAAGTAAACGGAATACGCAGGTTAAGCTCCCAGTACATCCTGCGGCATTCGGGATTCCATAAACCAAGGGCCGTGCGTATGCCGAACTGGCTTGCGGCTTCAGGCAGAATCCGCTTGCGTTTCGAGCCGCCGCTTTCGCCAATCTCCAAGAGCAGCACCCCGGCGGCGTTCAGCTCGAAGTTAAGATAACGCGAATCCCGGGCGGGAAGCGGCTGAACGAAAAATTCCACGCAGCTGTCCTGATAGACCGGGTCGCCATGCCGCCTGTGGCGCATAACCGGCGATTCCTCGTAGACCCGGAACTGCAGGTGCAGCGCCTCTTCATCGTATACGCCGCGAACCTCCGTCTCGGGCGGTTGCTCTACTTCAAGCCACTGCTGATAAGCAACCTCCGCGGGCGGCAGCTCCCGCCATTCTTTATCCGAATAGCCGGCAGCGCCCGCCGCAAATGACAACTCATACAATTTGCTCATAACTTGGCGATCCTTTACGGTACGGCAATCCATGCGCCGCGTTGATCCGCCGATTCCCGCTCCGCCGTTACGATCTCGATGCTGCCCTTTGTACTCTCCGGAGTAGCCGTATCCAGCGGCAAGCCTTGAATAAGCGCTTCGATGAAATATTTTTGCTGATAGTAATAGCCCTGATCAGCCGGCAGCTCGACAGTGAAGCCTGCTTCATCATTCGGATTCATTTTGACGGAAGCGCCGTCGAACTGCACGTTGCCATGCTCAAAGTTAACTTTGTAGCCCATCTCAAAGCCAAAATCGCCATTTAACGTCCAATCCACTTGAGCGGATACAATCTTGTTATCCGCATAACGATAATGCGTGGACACGATATCGTAGCCGCTTCCCGCGATTACGTTTCTGCCATAGCACGATACCGCCTCCGGTTTCCCGAACAGCCAGTTCACGACATCGGTATCATGCACGTGCATATCGAGCAAAGCGCCGCCGCCCTTTTCGTTCACCAGCACCCAAGGTCCCCAGGAAGGCGTGCCGCCGCCACGGTAGAAGTATGCGCTAGTTACATTGCCGAACTTGCCGCTGCTGACGAGCTCCCGGAGGTAGACATAAGCCGGCCAGAAGCGCAGGCATTGTCCGATCATCAGCTGCTTGCCGCTTGCTTCCGCGGCTGCGATCATAACGTCACACTCTTCCGCATTCATCGCCATCGGCTTTTCGCAGAGCACATGAACGCCGCTGCTCAGACATTGAGTAGTGACATCGCGGTGAAGGAAGGTAGGAAGCGTAATATCTACCGCATCAAGCTGCTCGCTCTCCAGCATCGCTTGTACCGACGTATATTTGTTGAACCGGCCGTAATCGATCGCATTCTCCGAGGAAGTATCGATATTACCGCCGCTGCCCCCGCCGTTCAGCTTCACTTCGTCTACATCGCAAAGCGCTACGACGCGAATCGGCGCTCCTTCTCTTTCGAGACGCAGGTAGTTCTCGAGATGGGTCTTGCCCATGAATCCAAGTCCAATCAGTCCAATTTTCAGCATTAGCGTTCCGTCCTCCCTAAAATCGCATCCATTGCAGCCGACGTGTTATACACGATTTGTTTCGTATGATGGGTGTATGGCGGGATCATCTCCGCCGTTACGTAATCGTTATAACCGATTGCTTCCAGCGCGCGAATAACTTCCGGATAATCCACGTCACCCGCAAGCAAGTCCACAAAGCCGTGAAGTCCGCCCGCTTGTCTGCGGTAATCCTTGAAATGCACCTTCTTGATCCGCTTGTTCAGGATCGAGATCCAATGCTCAGGATAGCCGGAGTAAACAACATTGCCTACGTCGAAGTAAGAACCGACATACTCGGAACCAACCGCGTCAATAAATCCGCGCATTTCAAGCGGAGACAGCAGGAACTTGTTCCATACGTTTTCGATGCCGACGGATACTTTCACCGCTTCCGCTTCCTTCGCCAGCTTCGTGAAGAAGGCCAGCGCATTGTCGTACGCCCGGTCATAAGGCACCACCGGCGCATTCGGGATAAAATCAACGCCTACCGCTCCAGGTACGATCAGCACCGAATCCACGCCTAGTGCGGCCGCGTGCTCAAGCTGCTTTCTAGCAACGTCAAATGCTTTGGTGCTCACTTGCTCATTCTCGCTGGTTGGCGGGTAGTCCCAATACAGGCCGCTTGCCAGGCTCGACAGCTCGATACCGGTGTTATCCGCAAATTGACGGACTGCGCGTACTTCTTCCGTTGTGCTTTCCAGGCTCAGCGGGCCTGTCTCGTTCAGCGACAGCTCGATGCCGTCAAAGCCTGCAGCCTTCGCCAGTTCAATACTTTCCTCTATACTCATGCCTGCCGGAAAAGACCAAATATTAATCCCTTTTTTCAAGTGAGGCAGCCTCCTTTAGCTCTTTATATTCCCATTATAAAGACCTCCGCGAAGCCCTTCTTTAGCAAATCAGCCGGACCTTTTGCACAGGGCAAAAAGGATTTATAATTAGTGCAAACAGGTGCAAAAAAGGGAGAGAACAAAAGGTGGAATTCATTCGCCATACGCTGAAAGAAATGCTTGCGGTACGCAAGCTGATTTCGTTCCATTACTTTGAATTCGCTAAAGGTTACGTGTTCGAAGGGGAGCAGCACGACTTCTGGGAGCTGCTTTACGTGGACAAGGGTACCGTAGAGGTAAGGGCGGATGAGCAGACGCATCAGCTCGGGCAAGGCATGATTATCTTCCATAAGCCCGGAGAGTTTCATACGGTGAAGGTTGGCAGCCAGCATAAGCCGCCTAACCTGTTTGTACTCTCTTTCGAGTGTGCATCCCCATGCATGGAAAGCTTCGAGAACCGGATCCTGCAGCTCGGGACGAAAGACCGGAATCTGCTGTCATTGCTCATGCAGGAGGGCTTCTATTCCTTTGAACCGCCTTACGACAAGTCGGATATCCACGAGCTTGTTACCCGGGAGGACGCCCCTTTCGCCAGCGAGCAGGCGATGCGCAATTACTTGGAGACTCTGCTTATTCAGCTGATCCGGCAGCAAGAAGATGCCGACCGGCAATCCGTGCGCAAGCCTGCCTCCTTCCAAACGGAGAAAGCCGAGCAGCGGACGGCCGACCGGATTATCTCCTTCATGCGCGGACATCTAGCCGAACAGCTGACTTTGGACAGGCTATGCAAGGAGCTTCATTTGGGGAAAAGCCGGCTCAAGGAAGTGTTTCACGCGCAGGCCGGCATTAGCCCGATGGACTACTTCAAGCAGCTCAAGATCGAAGAAGCAAAAACGATGATCCGCGAGCAGCAATACAATATGACCGAGATTGCCGCCATGCTCGGCTACAGCAGCATTCATTATTTCTCGCGCGATTTCAAGAAAGCGACGGGCATGCCGCCGTCCGATTACGCCCGAACTGCCAAGGCAAGGGCGCAGGGATGAGAAAGCCCATAGCCCTTAATGGCGGCTTTCGAAGCTTGCTGTTGATCCATCCCTTCTTCCAGGCTGCACATTATGCAGCGTAATCGTACATTTAAGGCCCTCAATAACTATATATTGCACAGAATGCAGGATATCAGGAGAATAACGGTTAATCCGGGCTCATTACGGGCAATATGCTGCATTTCATGCAACATATCTCTCCTGCAGCCACTATTTTGAGCAAATACCCTGCACTTCGTGCAACGTAACACCGCGGTGCTGTACCGTTGGTCAGCTTCCAGCAATTAGGAATTCATTGAAACCAGAATGTGTTCCGGTTAACGACGAAATCCAATGCAAGGCGGAGCGCGAGTCTATCGGTAGAGTGCTACGCCGTGAACAAAAAAGGCGCCCCACAAGTCATCAAGAATGACTTGTGGGGCGCCTCTTCTCTTTTATTGCACGCTGCTAATGGCCGGTTGCTGGGACTCGGAAGAGCGGCGGTATATCATCCGGTACGGAATCGTCATGCGCACCGGCAGCGAATATTGATGATTCAAATAATCGAGCAGCAGCTTCACCGCGTACATTCCCATCTCGATTTTAGGTACATGAATGGTCGTAAGCGGCGGCGAAGTAAACTCGGAGATTTCGATATTATCGACGCCAGCAACCGCAATATCCTCCGGAATGCGAAGACCGCGCTCCGAAGCGGCGCGCATCGCCGCAATCGCCATCATATCGCTGGCCGCGAATATGGCGGTTGGCGAATAGCCTTTTTTCTCGAATGCCTGCTTGGTCAGTTCGTAGCTTAGGGATACATCCCATTTCACGTCGATAATCCAATTGTCGTTCAGCTCGAGCCCCGCTTCGCGCATCGCGCTTTGATAGCCGAGGAACCGTTTCTCCTGGCGGAAAGGATCGTTCAGCTCCGGACCGCCAATATAGCCAATCTGCTTATGTCCCTGCTTGATGAGATGCTGCACGGCTTCCTTCGCCGCGGCTTCGCGGTCATAGCAGACGACCGGAATCGTTCTGTCCGCCAAATCCACGCCAACAACAGCCTTCACATTCTGCTTGATCCATTGGTACGCATCCGCGTCAATCCGCTCGACAATAATCATCCCGTCAATCCGGTGCTCCTTCACGAGGGACTGCAGCTGCTGGATATCCTGCTGATTCTCGATGCTGTATACAAAATCCAGCCGTAGACCGGACTCTGTCAATGCTTTCTCGATACCCTCCAAAATAACGGAGAAGTAAGGATTATTATATTTGTTCTGAGGAATGGCAACGACACAGCCGATATGAACCATCAGCTTGTTATCGGATTTGCCCAGCTTCTCCGCACGGTTCGCCTTGTAGCCGAGCTTCTCCGCAACTTCCCAAATTTTCTTACGGGTCTCTTCGCTGACGGAACGGGTGGAGTCATTCTTCATGACCCGCGATACCGTCGAGATCGATACCCCGACCTGCTCTGCAATATCCTTCAACTTGGCCATCATACGTTCCTCTCTGTTCCTATATCGAATATATGCTCTCTATAATTGCGGCAACAACGCAAAAGTTGCGGCAAATTCTATTGTATAGCCCTATTCATCAATAGTCAAGAAACACCGTCATTTCAGGCTTTCAGGCCTAAGCAAAAAAGGGAAAAGAAGCGACCAAACGCCTCTTTTCCCCGCTCTTTCCTTAACCCTCTTATTTCAGCTTGGATTCCAGATCCTTAATGGCCGCATCCACGTCGCCGTCGCCGGCAAGCGGATTCTTAAGCGATTGCTCGCCGTATGTCCATACCAGATCCGTCTTCTTCACCGTGAACGGCGAGATAATGCCGAACTGCTGCGCGTCGAGGAAGATTTTATTCGCTTCGCCTGCGGTTGCGATATAAGCGTCGGATGCCGCTTTATTCGCCGGAATCGAGTAGCCTTGCTTCGCCAGCTCCGTTTGACCTTCAGGACCTGCCAGCCATGCAAGCAGCTTATAAGCCGCGTCTTCATGCTTCGTGTTGCTCGAAATCGCTATACCAGCCGGTTGTACAACCGTTTTGTTTTCTTTGAATTTCGGGAGATACGTAATGCCGTAATCTACGTTAGCTTCCTTGAAGTTGGTTGTATTCCAGTTGCCGCCCGGGTTCATTGCAACCTTGCCGGTTGTAATGCCGAGGTTCACCTGGCCGCCGAGACCTTCAATTTGCGCTGGTGTCGTATTGATTTTTTTCTTCGTTGCGTCAATAAAGAAGTTCAGTACTTCACGTGCTTCAGGGGTATTCAGGGCAAGCGATCCGTCATCGTTCACAAGCTTCGCGCCGTTGGACCACAGCTCCGGCTCCAGGAACCAATCCATTGTGGAGCCAGGCGATACGGACATGCCCCATTGCACGATGTTGTTGCCGTCAAAGCCGGCTTCGCCAGGGTTCTTGCCGTTCTTGTCGATCGTCAGCTTGGTTGCGATATCGATAATCTCATCCCAGGTTGGTTCAAGGGAAGGAACCGGCGCGTTCTTGGGATTCTTCTTCGGATCCGCGAAGATCGCTTTGTCGTAGTACCAGACGATAACGTTCGCGTCGATCGGAAGCGATACCTGCTTGCCGTTGTATTTATGTAGACCGAGCAGGCTTTGGTCAATATTGTTCAAGTCGAAGCCATTGTCCGCAAGCGGACCGTCCAGCTCTTTGAAAATGCCAAGCTCAGCGTATTTCTCAATAAAGGCATAGCTGGTTTTGAATACGTCGGGAAGCGTGCCGCCCGCAGCGTTAGCCGTCAGACCGTCCCAATAGCTGCCCCAGTCCTTGCCTTCCAGCTTAACGGTAATATTCGGATTGGCTTCCATGAACTTATTGAGAAGCTCTTGCGTACGCTGCAGCTCTTCCGCCGTTCCCCATTGCGAATACGTAATCGTAACCGGCTCGGCTGGTTTCTCTGTCTGCTCCGCACTGCCGTTATCGCTTTGCCCGCCGTTTGAAGCCGAATTCGAACCGCCATTATTGTTGCTGCCACAGCCGGAGATGATAATCGTCATGGATAATACCAGCGTAAAAAGACCCAATAACCACTTTCTGTTTGTTTTCATATCCAGTTCCCCTTTAGATTATTTTGAAAACAGCAGTATTGAAAATCTTATGCCTGCCCGTGTTGTTCTCCCTATTGTCCTTACCCCTTCGAACCCGTGAGCACCACCCCCTCGACAATATAGCGCTGCGCGAACAGGAACAGCAGACCGATTGGCACAATGCTGATAAAAGCGCCGGCGGCAAGCGCCGGGAAATCCTGACTCGTCTGGCCGATGAGCATCTGCAGACCAACGCTGAGGGTAAACATGTTGTTGCTTTTGATGTAAAGGAATGGTCCGAGGAAATCGAGCCATGAGTTCACAAAAGCAAAGATTACGGTCGTGACGACAATCGGTTTGGACAGCGGCATGATAACCTTCGTAAACACGGTCCAACGATTCCCTCCGTCGAGATAAGTCGCTTCGTCAAGCTCTTGAGGGATCGTCATGAAAAATTGCCGGAACAGGAAGATGTAGTACGCGCCGCCCAGCCACGCCGGAACGATCAGCGGCAGCCACGTATCCACCCAGTGCAGCTTCGTAAAGAGCACATAGGAAGGAATCATCAGAATGGACGGCGGGATCATCAGCGTCATAAGGACGATCGGGAACAGCCGGTCCTTGTATTTGGTTGAAAAACGCGAGAAGCCGTAAGCTACAATCGAGCTGGACAATACGGCCCCCAGCACAACAAGCGCGGAGATGGTGAAGGAGTTCTGGATCCATCTCCACATCAGCGGCTGTACATCAAACAGCCTGTTGAATGCTTCGAAGTTCAGTGATTCCGGCAGCAAACTGGGAGGAACCTTGTACGTTTCCGCCTTCGTTTTCATCATCGTCGACAGCATCCATACGAGCGGCCCGGCGAACAGCACCAGCGCAGCGGTTAAAATCACGTATTTGCCGGTTTGCTTCACAATTCGTTTGTTAGACGTCGTCATCTTGTTTCCCCCCTTTATTTCTCACCTTCATAATAAACAAACCGCTTCGACAGCTTCATAAGAACAAACGTAACAAGCGAGATCAGCGCGAACAGGAAGATGGACTGCGTCATCGCCATACTGAATTTCAAATCCGTAAACGCCGACTTGTAGATGTTATAGACAAAGGTGTAAGCCGCGTAATTGGGTCCGCCCTTCGTCAGCAGCAGCGCTTCCGTAAACATCTGAAAGTTGTACATTGTCTGGATAATGACAACAAACAGAATGGAAGGACTGATCATCGGGAGCGTCACGCGGAAGAACGATTGAACCTTGCCCGCCCCGTCAATGAGAACCGCTTCATACAGATGCTTCGGCACGTTCTTGAGAGCGGCCAGGAAGATAAGCACCCCGCTCCCCGAAATCCATACCTGCAGCAGGATAATGACCGGCTTGATCAAGCCTTCGCTGCCCATCCAGTCGATCTTGCCGATCCCAAACACGGACAATCCCGCATTCAGAATGCCGAATTCCGAGTTGAATACCAATCGCCAGATGATGACGGTCGCCACAATCGGCACAAGCGTCGGCAAGTAATAAAAGGTCCGGTAAAGGGCGATGCCCTTGACGTTCATATTGAGCAGCATAGCCAGCAGCAGCATGCCCGCCGTTACGATGGGAACGCCAATGATAACGAAGTAGGCGGTGTTCCCAAGGCTTTTGCTAAAGATCGGATTATTAAACATGTCTACGAAATTCGATAACCCGACAAAATTATAGTTCGCCGCACCAGGCAGGCGGGCATCGGTAAACGCGTAAAACACGGAAGTACCAAAAGGAACAAGGAAAAAGAGCGAGAATCCGATTATCCAAGGGGAAATAAATAAGAAGAAAATAAGTGTGTCGTATCTTCTCAGCTTGCTTTTCATCTAGGCACCCCCTTACTTCATTAGTTCGTTCACGTAAACATAGCGTTCTTCCACGATGGATTTCTCCGCCGCCAGCGCAATCAGAAGCGCGTCTCTGCCGATATAAGCGGAGGCAAAAGGCTGCTTGCCTTCCTTCACGCTCTTCACGAATTCAATTCGCTGCGTTTGTCCGCCGGTATGTCCGCCCATAATCGAGTCCGAGGTAACGTCGATATCGAGATGATCGCGGGTGAAGTTTTGTCCGCCTACGATGTCGATCGTCTTGTCGTTCTTCGCCACCATCTGGCCGCCGTTCTCGCCGATCAGCCCGATCTCAAGTCCGTCACCCATCAAATTGCGAGGTTTCAGGTACATGCAAAGGCCAAGATTCGCCTTGCTTCCGTTCTCGTATTCAATCGTTACCCAGGCATGATCGATGATCGAGACATCTTCGATTGGCTTAGCAGGGTAGTGGCTGTAGGAGTTCGTAATCAGGTTCGGCTGCCCTTGCTTCATCACGTGTTGCCCGCCGGTTGCGAATACCCGTACCGGCTTCGAGCCGATCATCCAGTTGAAAATATCAAAGTGATGGCAGTCCTTCTCGACCAGCGCGCCGCCCGATTTGTTCTTGTCATAGAACCACTCCGTCGGAGGGAACGGATCGCGGAACTCTTTGCACCACATCAGCTTTACGTCGCCAAGGCGGCCTCGCTCCAGCTCCTCGGCCATTCTCCGGTATACATTAGAGTAACGGTACACGAGACCAATCTGCAGAATCCGGTTATGACTCTCGGCTGCTTCAATAATCGCGTTGCAGTCCTCAAGGGTATGAGCAACGGGTTTTTCCAGAAAGACATGCTTGCCGGCTTCGAGAAAAGCGACTGCTACTTCACGGTGCAAATAGTTCGGAACGCTGATGACAACCGCATCGATGTCTTCTTTATGTAAGAGCTCTTTATAGTCGGTTACGATAACCGGCTTGCTGTTCGTCAACTCCGCAAGCGTACGGTCAACGTTTGCCTGGTTCATATCGCAAATATAATTCACCTTGCACTCCGGCAGCAGATCAAAACCGATGCAATGATGCGAGCCCATATCTCCTACGCCGATAAATGCCATTCTCAGTTTTTCCATGTCTACACTCTCCATCGATAATTTTGCGCCAAATATGATCCGGATCCTTACAATTCATGGCGAGTATTCGCTTTCATGTTCTGATCATAACGCAGCCTTCACGACAAGTCAACAATTTTTGGGTAAAATACCTGACATGTTTGCGCCAAAATTATTTTATTTAATTTTCTCAGTAAATACGCGGGTTTTTCGCTAAATGTTTAAACTTATTGCTCCATAAAATTTGGAAATATGACACCGATAAGTCAGGTATTACTTTTATATTTGCGCCAAATTAACTGTTAGTTAAGCAAATTTCGCCAACAATTTTCCCTCAAGTGTTCTTGGGGCAAAAAAAGACTGCCCGGCTTTTCGGACAGTCTCTTGCGCACACTCTTATTTCAACAGCATTTCCATCAAACGAAGCGTAATAACCGCCGCTTCCGCACGCGACACGCCTTCCCGAGGACGGAAAGAGCCGTCTTCATCGCCAATCATAAGACCAAGCTGCTTTGCCCTCAATACGCTATCGGATGCCCAATCGCTAATCTGCTCCATATCCCGATAGCTCACTTCTTCATGATCCGGAGACGACGTTCCCGAAGCTGCTTCCCCGGAAACCTTCGCTGCTGCGCGAATAGCCAGAACCGCCAGCTCCTCCCGGGTAATTTCCGCATTTGGCCGGAACGTATCGCCGTAACCATTCATTAATCCCGCTGCCAATACTCCCTTCAACTCCCCTGTATACCAAGCCTGCGCCGGAACATCGCGGAACGATGTTTGCGTTCCATCGTCCGGCACCGTTTCAAGCCCCAGTATTCTTGCAAGCATGGCGGCAAGCTCTACGCGGGTAATGGAGCGGTTAGGCGCAAACCTGTCGCCGTCTACTCCCCGCATCACTTGCTTGGCCGCCAGCGCTTCAATCGCGTTCGCCGCCCAATGTCCGGCAGCAACATCACGGAAGGCCTTCTCGTAATTCAGCCATTGATAGGTTCCCGGAGCTGTTATTTGCGCCGTTAACAATCCGTTACGGAAGCTCGCGGACACTGCTTTTAAACGTTCATTCTGAATACCGTAAAGATTAATGGTATTTACATCCGTCGAATCGGGCTTCAAGGTTACCTTTACAGGCGATGCAGCAAAATCAAGGGTCTTCTCACCTGCTGCGGTCCTTACGGCAAGCCCAAAGGAAACAGCCTGCCCGATGCCTTGTGCCGCAGCGTTATCCTTCATTGCGTAGGAAGCCAGATCCAACCCGGGCTTAACGGTAATCGTCAGCCAAGCCGCGCCGCTTCCAGCCTGCTCCTTCGCCTTGGCCAGCAGGGAACCCGGCAACTCCCAGCTTACTTCCCCGTCCGAAACAACGATGGACGGATTGCCCGCGAGAGCCGATGCCTGAAGAGGCACCTCGATTTTTTCCTTGCCTGCAAGCAGTGTGACAGCAAGCTTGCCATCCGTCAGAACCGGATTGCCGAGGCGTTGAACTTTAGCGTCATCCGCCGCCGGGGTCGAGCCGTTTCCGCTGCCCGCATTGCCGGACGAGCCGGTCACCGTCAGACTGCCAACCTCGTATCTTCCGTCCGGATGTTTCCCGTCGATCGCCAACTCCATGCCCGGAGAATCCGTTGCCGGATCAATGACGGCAATAAGCAGCTTGTAGCTGCCTGTCGCCAGCGTATTTGGCAAATTCAGCCGGTGCTCCAGCACATGCCGGCCAGGCAGAAGCGTACGCAGATCGGTATCCTGCCGCTCTTTGTACACGATTGTTCCGTTGGCGTCAGCGAGGCTGTATTCCAGCTTCCAATCCTGATAGAACGGAGCAACTCCTTTATTATTCAGAACTGTCTCGACGGAGGCGGATGTTCCGCGCGCCGCGGAGTCTGAATGTTTAACCGCCTCAACAACATAGCGGTAGCCCATCATTTTCTGCATCGTCTCGATGTTGGACTGAATATTGGTTCCGTATGCTGTACGCGCCGGGGAAGAAGGTCCAAGCCATGAGGTATGGCTGACCCGCAACTGGCGCAGGGATTCCATGATGGCGTCATCGGTCAGCCAGCTTTCCGGGTTGCCGTTGGCAAACTCACCGCCGGAGTACGCGTACTTCCAAAAGTCCGGCATCGCGGAAGCCGCTTGCGCGGATGAAGCATCCGAAGGATTATCCACGAACTCTCCAATCCCCGACCAGCCGTTTTGCGTCCAGCCTACCCACTCGTCCGTGCTGGATTTGATGCCGAACACGTCGTTAAACAATCCGGTCCGCTGCTCGCTTGCGATCGGGAACGGTTTTCTCATGCCGATCTGCTTATGCTTGAACGCGTCCAGGTAATTCTGAACATACCGGTCTGAAATACTCAGCTTCGGAAACACGCCGGAGCCGCTTGGCCACGTATGCCACTCTCCCCAGTGACCCAGACTTCCCAATTGCACAAAAGCAATCCGCGGATCGTTGTCGTAGCGCTCGGCCACCTTGGCGATCATCCGCTCATGCTCGGCCAGCAGCGTCTCGCTGTTGTAATTCGGACTAAAGCCTGAGCCAACCTCCTGCGTATCGTACCAGGTGCCGGCATTCCCTTCCGCGGCAAGCTCCTCGTACAGCCAATCCGGAATATCCTTATGGGACGGGTCGGCCGTAGGCGTATCCATCACAATCCGCAGATTGATTCGTTTGCCCTGCGAAGCCCAATAAGCGAACTGATATTTCTGCTCGATGCCCGCCCAGTCGAACTGCCCTTTAACCGGCTCCAGCTCTCGCCACGAAATCCCCGCATACACCAAACTGTGCTGCTGCGGATACGGAGTGCCGTCCGCCTTGGAAGAATCCTTCGCCCAAGCCACCCAACCCATAAAAGGATTGTTCAGCAGCTCAAAGCTTTGGCGCGGGTAAAATACGCCAGCCGCCTCCTGCGTCTGCACCGCATCATCCACGGTCAGCGGCGCGCTGCCGCCCATCGGCAGCTGCAGCATGCCTCGATTGACAAACCCAAGCTGGATTGGCTTCCGTCCATGAAGGCCAAGCTCATCCAGATAGACGTTCATCTCTAGCGAATCGTCCGTTACGGCCAGATAAACCGGCCCCTTCTCTGTCCAATCGCCCTCCTGCTGTCGGTATTCGTACAACGTTCCCCGGTCGATTTTGTAATCGAAGCCCTCCTCCGTCCATAGGCCGGTTGATGCCCCTGTAGCCGAATCGCCGTCCGTATTCAAATAATAGACGTTACGCAGATCGAGATTCTTCCCCTTCACCCGAACGTACAGCTTGCGCTCGTCCTGCACCGCGTCCAGCACGTAAGGGGAACCGCCTGCCGAAGCGCCAAGCTCCACCCCGCTCCAATCGCTGTCGTCCCCGTCTACGGTAATCGAAGAACCGCTGCTGCGAAGCTGAATAACGGCCGGATCGCCGCTTGCGTCTGGCGCGGCATAGCTGTTGCTCAGGAATCCGGCATGAATGGACTGCTCGCTCGTAATCCCCAGCTCGCTTAGCGGCATGGACCATTCAATCACTTTATGATCGCCGGTGCCCGCGCTGACATAAGGGAATACCGCAGGCGTCTGGTCCCAGCCGCCGCTCCCGTTCGAAGCATACAGAATAGCTGTCTGAACCAAGTACTCAGCGCCGAGCTTGCCTGCCCATGCCCAGCTGGAGGTGCCGGTGGAAGGGTTTTTGTCCGTATCCAGGAACAGATGCTCCCACAGATTAGGAAACTCGGCATTATCGATTCGGCCATCAATGAGTGCAAATAATTTTCCGTCCGTCACGTAAGTCTTCACCGTTGTCAGCCCGTCTGCCGTAACCGTCAGCGGCTGAATACCCGCCCAATCCGAGGGATCGCCGTCCACCGTTAACTGCGGCTCCGCCACAAGGCTAATCTCCGCGGGATCGCCGGCAGGGTCCGGCATGGCATAGTTATTGCTCAGAAAAGCCACATGAACCGACTTTGCATCGCCGGCATGCAGGTCGGCAAGAGGCAGCGTCCATTCGATCGTCTTTGCATCCCCCGTTCCGGAACGGGCATAGCTCAGTCCGGTCGCCGCCTCCTGCCAGCCGCCGCTTCCGGTCGCCTCATAGAGAAGACCGGATTGTACGAGGTATTCCGAGCCCAGCGTGCTCGCCCATGCCCACATCGCATTACCCGTCGAAGGCTTGCGGTCAACGTCGATCAACAAGTGCTCCCACAAATCCGGGAATTCGCCATTGTCGATGCGCCCCTCAATCAGCATATGCAGGGCATCCGCCGATACCGCGTATTTCACCGTTGTTTTCCCGTCAGCGCTGCGGAGCAGCTCAGGCACATCAGCCCATTCGGCACCATTGCCGTCAACGGCCAGATCGGTTGGCGGCGGAGGAGCTGCTTGCGCTGCACTGCCGGAGGAGGAAGGCTGCACCGGGACCATTAACTCGCCGAGCTCCGGCAGCATCGAGCCTTCCGACAACAGACCAACCTTAATCTTGCCCGCAGGATCCGCAGCCGGAAGCGCCGTCAAATCAATCTCGTATTCCGCAATGGTGTCGTTATCCTTTAGCACAACCTGCCCCTGCCGCACCCAATCTCCATTCTCGTAGGCATACGCCGCATTGCCTTCAATCTTGTAATCAATACCGGCCGAATCCTTCCACCCGGCTATATTCGCTCCCGTCGCCGCATTATTGTCGGCATTTATGTACAGCGTCTTGTCGCGGTTCATCCCGCTTCCCTTCGTCATGACATAGAGCTTGCCATCCTGGTTAACCGCCTTAATCGATTCCATCCGGTTGCTTGCCGTTGCCTGATCCGTGCGCCCGCCATTCCAATCCTCGAAATTGCCGTACAACGGCGCGGTCCCGGAACCCGCTTCCGCCGCTTTCGCAGCTGCCGCTGGCAGTCCTGCAGCCGGAAGAGCCCCCATCATTGCCGCCAATGCCGTTAAAGCTAGTCTTTTGCCTACCTTGCTCATCGTTTCCCCATCCCTTCGGTTTGTGGTTGAAGCGATTTCGACAAACTCCCCCTAGACCTATGCCCCGATCATGCAGCCTCCTTTTCTCCTGTAAGCGGTTTGACGCTTGTTGCCCCTCATTCTAGTAAATATTTACACAAATTTCAATCATTTTTAGGAAAAAATTTATTTATTTTGCGGCAAATATTTCGCCTGACTTATAACTAATGCCTTCATCCTTTAAGGGCATTAAACGTTGAAACAGAGGGGTCGTCTCTTGAGAAACCGTGAATTTATTTGTTGTATTCCTGTAAATGCTCGATTATAATGGCCTCGTTGGTGCATGAGCATCTCATTTACTCTGTTAATTTCCTGATTTTTTTGCGCCAAATATATTTGTTCATACAGGAGGTGATTTGTCCGAATTTTCAGACGTAGAACAACCCAATAAAAAAGAGGAGTGACTATTTTGCTTACAGCCTTCCATCGTTTGGCTCGCCGAATGCTCACCGCATCCCTTGTCCTGCTGCTGCTGTTTCCGACCTTCCGCGCTCCCGGCCTCGCGCCGTCAGCCCACGCCGCCATCGGCAAAGATCCGTTGTACGGCAAAGTACCCGGCCTCAGCGAATACAGCCGGGTTATGATCTGGTACGGCACAAATACCGCAACCCAGACTCAGCTCGATTCTTTAAAGACCTACGATCTTGTTATCCTCGAGCCTACCATCCGCATTATTAACGTCGCGAAGAACCAATTCTACTTCGAGACGTTTACTCCCAATCAGGTTAACGAAGTAAAACGGGGCGTTGACGGCATTCTAGGTACGGCCGACGATGTTATCGTGCTGGCCTATATGTCGGTTGGCGAGCTGGCTACTTCCAGCGTATTTACCGGCTTTACCGGCGATATGACGATTCAGAACGGCAAGGACGTCGGGCTGCTTCCGGCGGATTACAGCGGGCCAAGCGGACCGCTGCACGGTCCAAACCCTTGGAACTACAACAGCTCTGGCACTTACATAAACGTTGAAGGCGGCGCAACGCCGGACGGCACTTATAATTCCGGTTACAACGGCTACACGGGCATCTCGATTGCCAACGACTACTCCTCTACCGGCAATCTGCTCAGCTGGAGCAATAACGGTCTGATGCCTTGGTATCTGGATCAGCAAGGGACATGGGTAAGCGACACCCGCTACATGTACGGAGGGTATTGGAAATCCGGGGACGGCGTTGCCGACAAGAACAAAACCTACGGCGGCGGTTATATAAACGGCGGTGATCCAACGTGGAAAAAGCTCATCACCTTCATGACCGACAAGCTGGAGCATGATGCCGGGTACGACGGCGTCTTCCTGGATACCGTCGATACGCCGGATCCTATTGGCGGCGCGGGTCCAACAACCTCCTGGGGACCGCGCGGCAACTTCGGTTTTACGGCCAAAGGCATGGTTGAGCTGGTCGAAGCGGTCAAAGCCGTTGACCCGACCAAGATTGTTGCGGCGAACCGGGGGTACTGGTATTTCAATCCGGACGAAGGCACCTCCCAATTTGCCGAGCGCTACCGGCATGCGATTAACATTTTCCTGACCGAATCCTGGTATTACAACCCCTACATCACTTCAGGCTCCAAGTTCTATGACGAGAACGCGGCATTCGCGGACAACTGGAACACCAACTCCGCCTCCCCCACCTACCGCAGCCGCGACAACTTCGGAGGCTTCTGGAAAGACTACATGAACGCCCAAGCAAATCAGCCGGACGGCTTCAACATCATCATCTGCGACTTTACGATCCCTTCGGCAAGCACGAACAAATGGATGAACGAAATCGTGAATAACAGCCACTACATGGGTTACGACGTGAGCGGCGCCACCAATTTCACCAATATGTATCAGGATGCGAAAAACTGGCTGGATGCGAGCGGCCATCCTTCTTCCTCGCTTGCCGGCACGCATCCGACCGATCTGCAGGGCGGCTTCAATATCGACGGGCAGTTCTCGGACTGGGCCAGCGAAACGCCAATCTACAGCGATCCGGCGGGAAGCAATGCCAAAGGCATTACGAAGGTGTACGCCAAATTCGCCGGCGACAAGTTCCTGATGAAGATTGATGCCTTATCCGCGATAAACATGCAAGGGGAAATGCTCTACTTCGATTATGACAAAAAAGGCGCAGCCGGCTGGCAAGGCGTCGCTTGGCCCATTACGCCGGATTCCCGCATCTATTTCGAGAACATGAACAAGGTGTACCTCGCCCCGCATGTTAGCGGGCAGGCCGACGTGTTCAAGTTCCCGTCCACTACCGTCGGCAACAACGGATGGCCGGTCATTGCGAAGCAATCCGGCAATTCGGTTGAGCTGATGTTTGACGCGGACTATATTTTCCCGGATTCGCTTGCCGGGCAGGATGTTTGGATGTGGTTCCGGACAGCCAACTTTGGCGGCTCTTCCGTTAAATTCACCGTTCCGGGCTCGCCCGCGGTGCCAAGCGCTCCAACCGGACTGACGGCTTCACCGGGCAACGGCCAGGCGGCCTTAAGCTGGAGCCCGAATTCCGAGTCTAACCTGGCAGGCTATAACGTCTATCGCGGCGGAACAAAGCTGAACAGCACCCTTGTGACCAGCCCATCCTATACCGCAACGGGACTGACAAACGGCACCAGCTACAGCTTCCAGGTTGCAGCCGTGAATGCAAACGGAGTCCAATCGACACTCAGTTCAGCGGTATCCGCCACTCCCGCCGCCCCTGTTGCGCCGGCTGCTCCTGCAGGACTGACCGCAGCCGCCGGCAACGGGCAGGCCGTCTTAAGCTGGACCGCCAATACGGAAGCGAACCTCTCGGGGTATAACGTATACAGGAACGGCACGAAAACAAACAGCTCACCGGTAACCGGAACTTCTTATACCAATACCGGTCTGACAAACGGCACGGCCTACAGCTTCCAGGTATCCGCGGTGAACAATGCGGGGCAGGAGTCTCCGCTGAGTCCTGCCGTATCCGTAACGCCTAACGGTACTGCGCAAACGACAATTACAATCGACGGAGCAGCCTCGGAATGGAGCGGCATCCCCGCGCTTGCGACCGGCACCTCCGATGTACAGGTACTTAAGGCGTCCAATACCGCAAGTCAGCTGTATCTGCTTGTTCAAGGCAATAACCTGAATGTCAAAGGCCAGTTGTTCCTCGATACGGACAACAACCGGCTGACCGGTTATAACGCGGCAGGCTGGAACACCTCCGGCGCGGAAAGCGGCGCCGAATATATGATTGAGAACAATATCGTGTACCGTAACAACGGCGCAGGCTGGTCGTGGACGTCAGCACTCACGCTCAGCACCGCTGAATTCCAGCGTAATAGCAATGTCCTTGAGCTGTCGATTCCGCTGAGTACGCTTAACCTTGCAAACGGAAACACCATCCGGGCCGGCTATATCAGCAACGACTCGGCGGTTAACCGGCTGCCTGGCAGCAGCGGCGTTCTGCCCGGCTATACGCTTGGCAGCGGCGGAACCGGCGGAGGCGGGACAACGCCTGATACGACAGCGCCTGCCGTTCCGTCGGGCTTAACCGCTTCCGCAGGCAGCGGCCAGGTCACGTTATCCTGGTCGGCCAACACCGAATCCGATCTGCAAGGCTACAACGTCTACCGGGGAACAACGAAGCTAAACACTGCTCCCGTGACAGGAACGACTTATACCGCTACTGGACTAACCAACGGTAACTCGTATTCGTTCCAGATCAGCGCCTTGGATACAAGCGGCAATGAATCTGCCAAATCAACCGCCGTGAGCGCAACTCCTCAGGCAGCTACTACGATTGCAATCGACGGCAGCGCAAGCGATTGGGGATCGGTCCCGGCACTAAACGGCAGCGCAGGCGGCACCATTACCGCAATGAAAGCGAAAAACGACGGTACCAACCTGTATCTTCTTATTCAAGGCAGCGGCTTAAACACAAAAAGCCAGTTCTATCTGAACACGGACAATAACGCATCTTCCGGTTATAATCCGGCGAACTGGGCAACAAGCGGCGTGGATACCCTGCTGGAGAATCAGAATCTGTTCGCTTACAGCGGTACCGGCAACAGCTGGACCTGGAGCCTGGCTTCTACGCTCAGCGCCGCCCAATATGTCCGCAACGATACGGTTATTGAAATCGCGGTTCCGCTTTCTTCTCTTGGATTAACCGCTGGCAGCAACATTCGCCTAGGCTTCATCACTAACGATTCGACCGTGAACCGGCTTCCGGCCGCAAACGGAACGTTGTTAAGCTATACGTTGTCGTAACAGTTGGCTTAAACGACCGCCGCCGTAACAGCATCTCGGGCATGGAGGCAACCATCCCGAACAAACAAAAAAAGGGGAAATTCCATTAGTCATTTATGACGATGGAATTTCCCCTTAGATTAAAGCTAAATATAACCACTACATACGATCCCTCTCAGGGTCATCCTTAGCGGTGCGAAGGGCTACGTCCTACCCTTTCAGCCGCTTTTTATTAGAGGAATTCCAACCTAAGCGATTAAAGTAGCCATCTCTTGATGACTACCTATCAAACCGTTACCAGCGCTTTCGGGAAGTACCCGATTTTCACGGCATGATCCAGCATAGCCCCCATAAAGCGGCTGTCCGGCGCAGCGCATGTAACGTTAAGCTCCTGCAGTACTTCATACGTGTATTCGCATCCGTAGCGGTAGCCGGAATCCTTCGCGCCGTCCCCTTCCAGCTGGGCAATCGCCAGCTTGACGCCTTCCGCGTTTTTCGGAATGGATGCGTCAAACAGCCATTTGGCATAAGCGTCCGGCTCTATAAGTTCCACTGCATAACCGTAATTGCGGATGAGATCCACCCATTTGGCATACGGGATGGTCTCCGGATTGCAAATGTGGAACAATCGCCCTGAGTAAGCTGGCTGCAGCGCAAGCGTTACGATTGATTTACCCGCGTAATCAATTGGGGTAAAGTCTACCTCCCATTGCACCTTCGGCGCCTTGCCGAGCAGCAGCATCGCCTTCAGCATGCGGTAGAACGAATTGCTGTCGATATTCCGCTGGAACAAGCCGCTCTCGGAATGGGAGGACAGATTGCCTGCCCGGTAAATGTTTACGCTCAGCCCTTCCTCCGCTGCGGACATCAGCGCTTTTTCCGCCTCCATCTTGCTGTTCGTATACAAATTCTCTACCTTCAGATCAGGCCATAACGTCTGCTCGTTTAACACTTGTTCCCATTGCCCGCTTAAGGCCAAATCCTCCGGAATGCCAAGCGTGGAAATATGGTGGAAACGAACTGGCTTCCCGCATGCCTTGGCAAGATTGATCAAAGCAAGCGTGCCCGCGATATTCGTCTTCGCGAATTGCTCTTCCTCGCCAAAATGCCTTACATCGGCAGCGCTGTGAATAATGGCATCCAGCGTACCCAGAAGCTCCTGCCGGATCTCGGCGGAAATCCCCAGATCCTCTTGCTCCAAGTCGCCTTCTACCGCGATCACCCGCTCCTCGATGCGCTCCTTGGCAGCTTGGCCAAAGAAGTATTCCATATGCGCCTGAATGCGGACCAGGCCGGAATCGATACCCGGACGGACGAGGCAATAGACCTTCGCATCGCTCTGCTCAAGCAGCTCATGGAGCAGATAAGCGCCAAGATAACCCGTAGCTCCCGTTAGCAAGAAGGCTTTGGGCTCAACGTTGCTGCCTTGCGGCAATTCCGCTTTCGGATCAGGGAATGGCGGTTCCTCATTAAGCGGTACAAGGGGTCCGGTCAGCTTAGCTGCGCGTTCCTCCGCCTGAGGCTGTTCCGCCTGCAGCTGCTCAATCCGCAGGGACAAAGCTTCCACCGTCCGGAACGAGAAGAAATCATTGATTTTCAGCTCCGGATATTGCGGCTTCAGCAGAACGAGCACATGAATAATCGCCAGCGAATCGCCGCCAATCGAGAAGAAATCATCATACCGGCCAACCTGTTCCAGACGCAGAGCTTCCTGCCAGGATGCTGCAACGTCCCGCTCAATAGACGTATCCGGCGGCACAAAGCCTTCATCGGCGGCCGTTGTCTCCATATGATCGAAGCGCTGCAGACCTTTACGGTCGATTTTGCCCGTTGGCGAGATTGGCATCGCATCCAGCTGAACGATCCATTTCGGAACAAAATAGGAAGGCAGCTTAGCTCCCAGCATCCGCTTGATAACCGCCGACTGCAGCTGGTCGCCGTCTTGGGTCGTGAAATAACCGACAAGCATATTTTGGCCGTCCGTATCCTTCTTGCAGATGACCGCAACGTCCTGTACGTTTGGAATTTTGGCGAAGCTGTCCTCGATTTCCCCGATTTCAATGCGGTGACCGCGGATTTTGATCTGGGAGTCGCGGCGACCTACATATTCGACCGTTCCGCCCGGCAGCAGCTTGGCGATATCGCCGGACTTGTAGATCTTCCCTTCGCCAAACGGATTATCGATAAAGGCTTCGGCCGTTTTCTCGGGTTGGTTCAAATACCCTTTCGCGAGACCTACCGTTGAAATGTATACCTCGCCATGCACGTTCACCGGACACAGCTGATTTTCCTCGTTCACAATATAAACCTTGTAATTATGAATCGGCTTGCCAATCGGAATGCTTGTTACCTCATCCGGAATAAAGCCTTTTACCGTAAACGTTGTTGTGCAAACCGTGCATTCGGTTGGACCGTACACGTTAACGATATCGATCGCGTCATGGAATTTGCGCTGGAAGGCCCGGACTTGCTCGCCGTACAGCGCCTCACCCGCAACGGTGATAAGCTTGACGCCCGACAGCTTGCGGTAGCCTTCCTCCGATAAGTACGCGGACAGCTGGTTAAAGAACACCGTTGGGAGAATGGTAATAATAGTTGTTCCCGTTCTCTCAATCGCGCCTGCGAACTCCTCGACGGATACTCTCTCCTCCGAAGACAGCAAGTACAGATGCGCCCCGTAAAATAAAGCGCCAATCGTATCCCACACCGAAGCGTCAAAGCTGTAGGTCGCGAACTGCGTAAGCACGTCTTCAGGGCCAATCCGGCAATCCGTGCGAACCGTTTCGCCCAGGTTGACGACACCCTCGTGCGCGATCAGAGCGCCCTTCGGCCTTCCCGTCGAACCGGATGTATAGATAATATAGGCGAGATCCTCCGGGGTAACCCCATTCTCGACATTGTAGATACCTTCATAGACTTCCGTCATGCCGGAGTCTAGCGCAATGATTTCCTTAACCGTATCCACGCCTTCGCAGAGCAAGGCCGCCTGTGCTTCATAAGCGGATTTGGTCAGGATAAAAGCCGATGCCGTATCCGACAAAATATAGCGGTTGCGGTCCTCCGGATGCTCCGGGTCAACCGGAACGTATACGCCGCCCGCCTTAAGGATGCCAAGCAGGCTGACGATCAGCTCCAGGCTCCGCTCCATAAAGATGGTGACGAAATCTCCTTTGCCGAGACCGCGGTTTAGCAGCATTCTTGCGGTGCTGTTCGCTCTCCCGTTTAATTCCCGGTAAGTCAACTGACCGTAAATGGAAGATACAGCGATACGGTCCGGATAAGCTGCCGCCGCCTGCTCGAACATGCCGTGAATCGTCTTTGTTCTATCGTAAGGATAGGACGTATCGTTCATGCGATCATAGACCGCACGGTCTGTATCCAGCAGAATATCAACCTCGGCAATCAGGCTGTTCTCATCCGAAAGAGCCGCCTCCAGCAAGGTAAAGAAATATTGCGCATACCTGCGGATCGTGGAGTCCGTGAGCACCGAGCTGTCGTAATCCACGCGCAGCGTCCAGCGTCCGCCCTCATGAAGCAGCTGCCAGTTGAGCAGCTCCTGCACCGTGCTGATCGGCCGGCCGCACGAGAACCGGGTATCGAATTGAAGCTCCGGCGAAGCGACAGCCCCGGCAGCTGCTTGACTGATAAGCATCTCTTTTAAACTAGCGAAAGTCTGCTTCTGTTCGAAGCTTAGAAGAAGGGGTACCGGCGTCCCGCCGCCCGTAATCCACTCCGCCATAATGTCGGTTTCCCCGGACAATCGATACAGCAATGCCATAAAGGCTGCGGCCGCCATTTGCTCTCTGCCATCCTTCAAAGCCTGCAGCTTCGCGTTTAAGCGTTCTTCGATAGCTGCTTCTACTGTTAAGTAGGAATAAGTGCGGCTGTGACGTGATGAATCGAGCGGGATAAATAGCAGCAAATTCTCTGTTACCTTAGTGTGATGATTAATCTCCGTCATATCTCTTTACTCCTTCCGAGCAGTAAAAATGTCCCCGCATCGAATCCGATGCGAGGATGGAACAGGTTAGCCTTAACCTTTCACTTGGAACTGGTTAAGGAGCTTCTGAAGTTTTTCCGACAGAGCGGTAAGCTCCGTTGAAGAGTCCACGATGGCGGACATGCTTTCCTTCTGCTCTTCGACGGAATCGGATATTTTGGCGCTGTTTACGGCCGTAACGCTTACCGCCGACGACAGGCTTTCGGATGTTGCCGTAAGCTCCTCCGTACCTGCCGACAGCTCCTCTGTCGAACTCGACACCTCTTGAATTTGCATCGTTACGTTTTGCGTTGCCTGCAGAATCTCGTTCAACAGCTGCTCCGTTGTGTTCGTAATCTGAAGACCGTCATTAACCTCGTAAGTCCCTTGCTCCAGCGCCTCTACGGCAATCCGGATGACGTCCTGAATCTCCTTAACCAGCTCCGAGATTTGCTTCGCGGACTGATCGGACTGCTCCGCAAGCTTCCGGACTTCGCCGGCAACAACGGCAAAGCCTTTGCCATGCTCGCCTACACGCGCGGCCTCGATCGCGGCGTTTAAGGCGAGCAGGTTCGTCTGGCCGGAGATGCTCATAATCATCGAAACGATATTTTCGATCTCCTGCGAACGGCTGTCCAGCAGCTTAATGGCACTCGTAGACTTGCTGACCACAGCCTGGATTTGCTCCATCTGCGTCATGACCTGCTTAACGGCCGAGTTGCCCTCAATGGATTTTTGCTCCATGTCGTAAGCCTCGTGAGCGACCTTCGAAGAGTTCTCCGCGATCGTCTGAATAACGGCCGCAAGCTCGGTCATCGCTCTGGCGGTATCCAAGGTCGCCTGCTTCTGCTCCCCGATGCCTCCCGAAATTTCCTGTACGCTTGTTGTAATCAGGTTTGTATTTTTACTGTTCAGCTCCGAAATTTCATGCAGATTCTTGGCAGAGTTCGTAACGGCATGCGAGGTGTGCTGAACTTGAAGCATCATATCGTTAATCTGGCTAACCATTCCGTTAAACTTCTTGTTAACCGTCCCCAAATCGTCCAGACCGGTCTTTAATTCCACGTTCAGATTGCCTTTGCTGACCTCTTCAATGCCGCGCACCAGCTCTTGAATAGGCTTCAACGTACGGCGAGACACAAAGAATTGGATCAGGAAAATGATCAGCATGAAAATAACCATAATGGTAATGCCGTTTACTAGAAGCTTATGCAGCCCCTCGGGAACCGCGCTGGCATCCACGTCGGCGGCAAAGAACCCTAGACTGTTGCCTTGGCTGTCAACGATCGGATAAAGAACCGACGTCCATGTTCCGAAGCTGTCCGAATAGAAGCTTGTAAACGTTGGCTTGCCGGTCTTCAGCATCTTGGCAACGGCGTTAGCCATAGCGGCCGGCTGCTCGTACATGTCGCCGATATTGACGTTTTCAGCCGAGAATGCTTCTACGAGACTCGTAGGCATGGCGACCAGCGAGGTTTTATTGCCATCCGCAAGCTCGGTGCCAAATATGTAGGCTTGCGCAATATTCGGGTTGTATTTATGAATTTGATCGAATAGAACCTGAAGCTGGGCTTGCGCCGAGCCCTTGTAGCTCTTCTGCTCGATCGCTTGGGCAACAACCTCCGGTTCGATTTCGTTTGCCCACTCCTGCGTAATGGCAATAATCTGACCGCGAAGCTGCTCAATCAGAATGTCTTTTTGGGTCATATAGCTGGAGGAGATTAGAATCGTGCCGATTAAAATAATGTTAATAAAGGCTAACAGCAACATCTTGGTGAAAAAGGACATCCGTCTGATCAACAACATCTGTAAAACGCTCCTATTATGATTTAATTGTCTATTTGGCTGCATTATCAAATCGAAGCGTAATAAACCCCCTTCTTTTGAATGATGATATGGAATAATTTCTGAAAAAAATAAATTCAATCTCGTAATGCTGCCAAATTTCGACATAGACTATTTATATAGTATCGTACTAAATAACTATAAGTTGAATAGCAAAATTAAAAAAACTGTGTAAATACTTTATACAATTTGTAATAATTTCGTGAAAATAATCGCATTAATAGTACTTTTGAACTAATTTACAGGAAATATCAGGATGATCTTTCAACTCCTGTATCCTTCAGTCCTTATTTTTGATACTAAAAAAAGCAGCATTTCCATAAAGGAAATGCTGCTTTTTTTCTGTTCTTTTGTCAGGGCGTTATTGCTCTGCCTTGATGCCTACCGTATAGATCTCGCACGGTCCGAGTTCCGCCGCGAACGAGCCGTTCGCGTCTTCGCCGGACGGCTGCAGGCGTTCGCCCGCCTGCTCAAGCACATCGCTCGCGTAAGCCGCCGCGGCAGAGCCGACGTTCGGCTGCGCCTGCAGATTCGCTGCTTCCGGCCGCATGTTGAACCAGCGCAGCATGAGGTCGCCCGTTGCTTCCGCAATCTTAACCGAGGAGAACGCGATGCCTTCGCCTTCCCATGCCAGGAACGTGTGCACCGGCGAAAGCGTTCCGCCGTGCACGCCGGTTTGCGCGATGGTCCACGGCGCTTGGAACTGATACGCGGACGCATACGCGCCCGTTGCCGCGCCGTCGCCGCCATGCGGAAGGATCAAAAGCTCGACCGTTTGCTCGCCGAGGCATTGCGCTTCCGGCGTCGGGAAGACGCCCCAGTCGCCCAGTTCGGAGACGGAGCGAAGCAGCGTAACGGCAATCGTATTGCGGCCGTCGCGCAGCACTTCGTATTCGTTTAAGCCAAGGTTCGCGATGGTGAGGCCCTGCGTGCCGTCGCTGACATCGGCAAAAGCTTGCTGATGCTGCGCGTTGCTTGGGTTCTCCCATTCGGCGGCCGGGTCGTTGTCCCGAACCGCCACTTCGAAGATCGCGTCGGCCCGGTGGACGGACGCGGCCAAGTCTGTCGGGAACAAGGCGCGTACGCGATGGTCCTTCGCTTGGTTATTAAACGTCGTACGGATGCCTACGCCGCGCCCGGAGCGCTCCAGGCTGACAACGGTTCGGATCGTGAACGGCACGTAGTCCGTCGAACGGCCGGCTTTGCGCTCGGGATAATAAACGGCTTCCTGCTTCTCCTGCTCGAACAGCTCGTCGGCGGATGCCGGGATCGACCAATGATGCACGATCTCGAACGATGCGCGGTACGCGTTGTCTTCGATGACGCGGATTTCGGCTTTAAGACCCTTAGTCGTGAGCGCCGGCTCGCCGTCCGGCTGCTTGAACATGTACTCGTTGCCGATATCTCCGGCATCTTCATAGATGAGCAGATCGCGGTACGTGCGTCCGCTGGCGATATCCGTTACCGCCAAGGTTCCGTCCTCGGCGATCTCGATGCTCAGGTTTTCGTTCGCAAGCGTACGGTCACCGGTCACGAGCGACTGCGACGGAGCGTCGCTTGCGGCTCCGAGCACCCAAGCGTAAGTTTTCAAGCCAAGCGCCGGCACGGCGGTCGCTTCGAACGTCAGCTTCACGCGGCGCGTCCAATACGGCTGACGGAATTTGTCATCCGGCAGGTCGTAGCCGAACTGCAAGCCTAGATCCTCGAATGTATGCTCGACGGCATTGCCGTCCGCATCCACAAGCGTGCGGCCCTCGAGAGAAATTTCCTTCATCATGCGCATCATGTCATTCGGGGCAATGCCTTCGCGGTAATACACGCGCGCAACGTCCAGCTCGATTTCCACGACGCCGCTTCGCGTCCATCCCGTCGTATTAAACGCGACAAGCGGCAGCGCATCCTGGCCGCAGCCCGCGAACGCGCTCGTATCGACGGCGCCGGCAACCGCATGCTTGCTATCGTCGACGATCGTCTCCGCCACATGGCGGCTCTTATCGAACCGGGTGACCATTTCGCGGTGCACCTCGTCGACGCTGCAGCCGCAGATGCTGTCGTGCGGATGGTTCTGCATGAGCGTTTTCCAAGCGTACTTCAGCAGATGATGCGGATACTTGGCCTTGCCCGTCATATGCGCGAACGAGGCGAGCGGCTCGGCGACCTTCTCGAGGATCGTCTGGCCAACCTGGTTCATCTGTTTCAGGTAGACGCGGGCGGACGCCGTATTCACGAGCGTCGACCAGCCGTCCGTCCGCTGGCTGCGCAGCTCGCCGCGCACAACCGACAGTTGCTTGTTTTCGAGCGACGACTTCAGCGACGCCAGATAATCCGGGAAATTCGAATGAACGAAATCCGTATCCGGGTATAGCTTGCGAGCAACGCGAATGGCTTCGGCCAGATCCGTCTGGATCGGCTGATGATCGCAGCCGTTCATGAAGAGCAGCTGCCCCGTCGATGCGTATTTGCCCGCATCGGCCAGTTTGCGGTCCCAGTATTCCTTGGCTTCCGCTTCATCCACGGGAACCTCGTTGCCGTTGCTGTACCAGTTGGCAAACAAAATGCCGAGCACCTGCGAGCCGTCCGGCCCTTCCCATACGAGCTCCGAGAAGGAAGACTCGTACGCGGAGTCTGAAACCATGTTATTGAAGCCAGTCGGCTTGACGCCGCGGCCGAATACCGCGTTGTCGATACCCGCCTGCTTCATGAGCTGCGGCGCTTGGCCGATGTTGCCGAAGGTATCGGGGAAATACCCGACCTTCGCGATCGTGCCGTACTGCGCGGCATCCTGATGCCCGATCTGCAGATTGCGGACGTTCGCTTCGCTGCTTGTCAGGAACGCATCCTGCAGCACGTACCATGGACCGATATGAATGCGGCCCTCGCGGATCCATTTCTCCAGGCGCTCCCTTTGGTCCGGGCGAACTTGCAGGTAGTCTTCGATAATGATCGTCTGTCCGTCAAGATAAAAGCTGCGGTATTCCGTGTCGTTCTCCAGCGTGTCCATCAGCGTATCCATAAGCGCGATAAGCCGCACGTGGTGTTTCTCGTAAGGCAGATACCATTCGCGGTCCCAATGCGTGTGCGAGATGATATGCGCCGTTTTTCTATGATCAGCGTTCGCCATGGCGATCGTCTCCTTTCGATTTCAAGCCTTATTCTGCCGGCTGCGCCAGCACTTCCACTTCGTCCGGGCGATAAACCTCCGTTACGCGGCCGGTCCTGTCGACGGCAAACAACACCGCTCGCTCCCGTTCCAGAACGAACGAATACCTCGTTCCCGTCGCGGCGGACTTCACTTCAATATGCGCGTCATGCGCGTACTCGGACACGAACACGAAGAGTTCGCCGTCCTTGAATTGCAGGCTCCGGCCGTACACGCCGGCCAGGTCGCCGCCCCTCAGCCATTCGATTTCGCGGCGAGCGCCGGATGCCTCCAGCGCGTGCGCATAAAGCGCCGCGACCGGCTCGGCGCGTTCGTTCAGCTCCACCGGCAGCGGACACCAGATCAGGCGTCCTTGCCCGTAAGCGGCCTCCATTACCTGGTCCGCTCCCGCAGCGGAGCCGTAACCGGCTTCCTTGAACACTTCGGCGATTCTCCGGTGACCGTACGATACCGGATACGCCTTGTCCCCGATCGCGAGCCGTTCTTCCCGAACGACGTTGGCCGGCTTCCGCTGACCGAACGTATCCGACAGCCGGTCTGCTTCCCGCCAGTAAGCGTCGAGCCCAAGCGGGCCCGTGAACAAGAGAGTGGCAGCCGTCCGGTCCACGATGTCCAGCAGTCGCGTGAACGCCTCGTCGGCGAAGTTATGCGCGGACGGCACGATGATCAGCTTGGCCGGCGCCGCCTCCAGCGCGTCCATATGGTATTCAGACACGCCGCGGAACGGCGTCTTAAGCTCGTAGCCGAGCACGCGCGTCAGGCGCGTCGTCGCGTCGAATGCCAGCTTGCGGTTGGAGAAGTCGTTGGAGTAAGGGAATACGGCAGCGACCTCTTCCAGCTCGCGGTCCCGGAACAGATCGCGGATCCGTTCCATGAAGCTGCCGAACCGGTAGGAGACGTCCGCCTCCGGCTTCTCGGTTCCGTCAGCCCGCAGCGCGCCGATATGGGATTCATTCGCGTTGTCCATGTAGAAGTTGGTGTTCCAGATCCACTGCACGGCGCCAGCCCCGCCTGCCGCGAAGGCATACGCGTACTTGCGCTCCAGCATCGCCCGCAATTCTTCCTCGGACCGCTTGGCGAATCCGGCCGGCGTTTCCACGTACATGATCCCCGTCTCCTGCACGACGTTTGGCTTGTCGGCCGTCTTTGCAAAGATGCCATCCCACAACAGATGGTCGTTCAGCCACCAGGAATGCACGGTCGTGTAATCAACCGCTTCCCCGTAAAAGAACGGCGAAGGCCGCTGCGCGCCAAGCGCTTCGTCCTGGCCGACCGTCACGAGCTGCGACGGATTGCTTTCCTTGATCGCATCGACGAGCTGCTTCGCCCAGCGGTTGTGCATATCCATGGAGAACAGCGCGTAATCCAGCCAACGCGTACCTCTTTTGCCTTGATGCATGTCCTGCACGTCGAAGTTGATGTCCTCCGGCTCAGGTATAACAGCGGACGCGAAATCCGGCAGCTCGCCCGGGGTCATGCCCCAGCGCCCCTGCAGCTTTTCGATTGAACCGTGTCGCTCAGCCAGCCATTCCGCGTAAGCCGCCTTCTCGAACCGGTCGCGGCTCGAGCGCGGACCGTCGGAGAAGATCCGCGGCGGATCGAACATCGACGGCTCGTTGATCAGGTCCCAATCGACGTTTGTCGTCTCGCGGTGACGGCTGACGATGGAACGGATGAACCGCTTCTGCGCTTCCACGCTGCGCGGATCGAGGTACGGGTTCGTGCCTTCCCACGTCTCCGGCGTAAAGGAGAAGAACGTAAACGTCACTTGCAGGCCATGCCGTTTCGCGGTCATGAAGAACGCGTCGATCGAGCGCAGCACTTCTTCGGACGCATGCCCGTCCACCTGCATGATATTGCGGTATGCCGTCCAGATGCCGGTGCGGATCCAGTTAATGCCCGCTTTGCGCATCTGCGCCATATCGCGATCCCATACCGATACGTTCGGCAGGAACAGGAACTTGCGCGCTACGTCCGAGGTCATGTACGTCATGCCGACGACAGGCATCGGCCGGCCATCCTTCTCGAAATAATCCCGGCCGCGCGCGAGCAGCCCGCCGGTGTTCAGCAAATCGGCGTCCATGCCCCAGAAGCCTTGGCGAAGCAGGCGCGTCTCGCCGTCCGAGGACTTGGCAACGCAATCCACAAGATAATAACCCGCTTGGATGTCGCCAAGCAGCGGAATGCGCTTCAGCTCCAGCCCGGGGCCGATTTCTGCTTCGTGGCGGTAGGTGGACACGTCGCCCGATCCTTCCGCGCGGCGGACTTTAACGTCGAACGACCAGTTCGTCTTGCCTACGGCACCGCGGCCCAGCTTCTGCGCCTGGAGCGTCAGCAACGGCCGCTCATGCAGCTCGTAGGAAGCATATGCCGGCTTCAGCCACAGCTCGGTTACGCCGGCCGCGCAGAACGCCGCCCACGCCTCTAGCGCCTCGGCTCCGCCGCGCGCGAAGAAATCCGCGCCAATCGGCAGGTTGACGAAAAGCCATCGTCCGCCGGCGAAATCGCCTTTCGTGTTCTCCCACAGCACGGCCGGTGCGGCAACTTCCCGCCCTTCGGCGGAGATGCCCTTCAGCACGGGGTAAATATGCGCGTCCATCGGACCCGCCGACCCCATTTGCAGCGGCAGATCGCTTGATTTGGTCACATGCGGCACGAGGTTCCACGTATCGGCGACGTCAAGCAGCGCCTCTCTGCCCTCGAATAGAGGGATTTCTTCGAGAGCGGCCAGCTTCAGGACGGGCTCCGCCTTTACAGGCAGCATCTCGTGAACGCGCAGCTGCCGGTGATACGCGGTTTGCTCCGTCTCTGCAAGCCATTCGCCCGCTTCTTTGCGGACCGGCACGCGGAACGGCGCGCCGCCCATGCTGATCAATCCGCCGCCCCGTTTCAAAAACCCGAGCAGCGCTTCCCATGCATCAACCGGGAAATAAGGCGCGTGCAGCGACACGAATACGCCGCCTTCCGCCCCTTCCAGCCTTGCCGCCAGCGCATCGGCGCCGTGTACCTCGCCGACGCCCCGCAGCTGTTCCAGTTCCGCTCCGTCAATGGCAGAGGCGCCCGGAAAGGCGCCATCATAGAAAATAATCGTCGAATTAAGCATCGAGGAGTCCCGCTTTCATCGCTTTATAGACCAACTGAGAGAACAAGCTGTTGGACCAGGCGAACCATTTGCGCGTGAATACGGCAGGATCGTCCGAATGGAAGCCTTCATGCATGAAGCCGGTGTCGGCGTCCGTCGCTTCCAAAACCGCGATCATATCCAGCATTTCCTCGTCCGTCTTGGCCGTCAGCCCTTGCATGGACAAGGCCATATGCCAGATATACCCCGGCGGCGTATGCGGGCTGCCGATGCCTTTGGCGGCCGTGCCTTCGTAATAGAACGGGTTTTCCTTGCTCAGCGCGAAACGGCGCGTATTCTGGTAGATCGGATCGTCTCCGTCCACATAGCCGAGATACGGAATTGAGATCAAGCCCGGCGTGCCTGCGTCGTCCATCAGGCAGTAGTTGCCGAAGCCATCCGTCTCGTACGCGTAGATCGGACCGAACTCCGGATGCCGGTAGATGCCGTAGAGTTGGATGCCGTGATTGATCTCGCGCTCCAGCTGCGCCATTTCCTTCTCGAACGACAGGTCGCGGAAGACGAATTCGGCAATTTCGCGCATCTGGCGCAGCGTGACGACCGCGAACATGTTGTCCGGGATGTTGTAATGGAAATCGCAGGCGTCGTCGCTCGGACGGAAGCCGGACCAGATCATGCCCGTGTAGTTGACCGGCATGCCGATGCCATCGTTCATGAGCGAGTCGGTCATGATGCCGTTGTCCCGCTCGAAGCGGTACGGCGAACGCTCGAAATGGTGCTGCTCCCGCTTCCACAGGTCAACCGCGGCACGCATGGCAACCTTGAAGTCCGCGTCAAAGATGTCGGCGCGGCCAGTTTCCTTCCAGTAGGCGAACGCAAGGCGCATCGAGAAGCAGATGGAGTCGAGCTCGAATTTGCGTTCCCATACCCAAGGGGACATATCCGTCTTGTCGTCGGTGTTCCAGTGCCAGTCGTTCGCCATCTCGTTAAACGCGTTTGCGTACGGATCGATGACGATGTTGCGCATGTGCAGCTTGATCAAGCCGCCGATAATGCGCTGCAGGTCGGCGTCGTCCTTGGCGAACGGTACGTAGTGCATAACCTGCTCGACGGAATCGCGCAGCCACATCGCGGGGATATCTCCCGTAATGACAAAAGTCGTGCCGTCGTTCAGCAGCTTAGTCGTCGTTTCCAGCGTATTCGGGAAACAGTTCTTGAACAGCTGCAGCAGCTTCGGACGGTGCGCGAGGCGCGTCTCCGCCTCCGCCAGCACGGCCTGCACGGATTGCGGCAGCGGCAGGTGCGGCATTTCAATTTTCGGCAATCTGAATTGTTCCATGGTAGTTTTCCCCTTTGTCGTTACTTTATCGCGTTGCTTATTGCGTATGCGTCACAGCAAAAACGGCCCGTCGGCGGATGTCCGCGCCGCGGGCCGCTTGCGGTGTGAATGTTCGTCATGCTGTTGATTTTTCGCTCCGTTAACCTTCGATGCTTAAGGGTATTACTCCTTCACGGCGCCAACAGTCAGGCCTTGCACGAAATAGCGCTGGAAGAAAGGATAAGCGAGCACGATCGGCCCTGTCGCGAGCACGACCATCGCCATCCGCGACGTATCCTGCGGCATCGACTGCAGCACGGAAGTCCCCAAGGATGCATTGTTGCTGTTGGCGAGAATGAACTGCATGCTGTTCTCGATCCGCATCAGCATCGATTGCAGCGGCACCAGGTCGGGGTTCTCGATGTACAGCAGGGCGTTGAACCAGTCGTTCCAGTAGCCGAGCACGTTGAACAGCGCGATTGTCGCGAGACCCGGCAGAGCGAGCGGAACGATGAGCCGGAAGAAGATGCCGAACTCTCCTGCGCCGTCGATCTTGCCGGATTCGATGATTGCGTCCGGGATCATGGTCGAGAAGAACGTACGCATGATCATGATGTAGAAGGCATTAACCGCGAGCGGCAGAATAAGCGCCCACAGGGAATTCCCGAGGCCGAGCAGCTTCGTCGTCACGATGTAGGTCGGCACGAGTCCGCCGTTGAACAGCATCGTGAAGAAGGCAAGGAACGAGAAAAATTTACGGTATTTGAACCCTTTGCGGGAAATCGCGTACGCGAAGAGCGAGATGAAGATCAAACTGATCACCGTGCCGACAACCGTAACGAGAATCGTTACGCCGTAGGAGCGCAATAGTTGGTCGCCCGCCTTAAACAGGTAGCTGTAGGCGTCGGTGCTCCATTTTTTCGGAAACAACGAGTATCCGTCCAGCGCAAGAGTCTTCTCGTCCGTGAAAGAGATGACCATGACGAGCAGGAACGGAAACACGCAAGCCAGCGCGAACAGTCCGGCAATGAGGTTGAAGATGACGTTCCAGGCCGGCGTCAGCCGGTGAAAGTCCTTGGTTTTCCTAAGGGATGCCATGATGTTGCTCCTTTCTTCCTAAAATAGCGCGTTGTCCTTATTGAAGCGACGGACGATCCAGTTGGACGTGATGACGAGCGCGAAGCCGACGAACGATTGGTACAGGCCGGCCGCTGTGCTCATGCCGATCTCCCCGGTCGTCTTCAGACCGCGGTACACGTAGGTATCGATAACGTTCGTGACGTTGTAGAGCGTGCCGGAATCGCGGGTAACTTGATAGAACAAGCCGAAATCCGCGTAGAAAATGCGGCCGATGGCCAGCAATGTCAAAATGGTCATGAGAGGCGCCAGCATCGGCAGCGTAACGTTGCGGATCTGCTGCCATTTGTTCGCGCCGTCGATCATCGCCGCCTCGTACAGCGATTTGTCGATGCCCATGATTGCGGCCAGATAGACAACGCTGTTGTAGCCGAGCGATTTCCATAGGAACACGATGACGATGATGAACGGCCAGTATTTCGGCTCGGAATACCATTGCTGCGGATCCATGCCGAACGCCGAGACGATCTTGTTCATCACGCCGCGGTCGAAGCTGAGGAAGCTATATGCGAAATAACCAACGATGACCCAGGACAGGAAGTAAGGCAGGAACATGCCCGTCTGGTACCATTTCGCCAGCCGTTTGTTTGCGATTTCGGAAAGGACGATGGCCAAGGCCACTGCCAGAACTAGACCAATGATAATGAACACGATATTGTACAGCAAAGTATTGCGAGTGATGACGTACGCGTCGTTTGTGCTGAACAGGAACTTGAAATTATCGAAGCCGACCCAGCGGCTGTGGATGATGCTGGATAGAAATCCGCCGTGCACGCGGTATTCCTTGAAGGAAATGACCGTACCGAGCATCGGCAGGTACGAGAAGAAAAGAAACCAGACGGTTGCGGGAAGCACCATCAGGAGCAGGGCTTTATTGCGGTTGATGTCTTTGAAGAAACGCCCAAAGGCCTTCATGGGGTTCACCCTTTCCAAGAGAAGTCGGTTTGCAGCGCCAAGGGCCTGCGGCAATTCGTCCCAAGGTGAAACGGCTGATGCCGTCCATTGGCAGCGGCGCAAGTTTCATCCCTTAGAACGAGAAACAACGTACGGGATGTCCTATCCCGTTCGTCTCTCTCTTTTTGCATAAAAGGGCGAATGCCGAGCATTCGCCCTTCGGTGCTATAATGATTATTTGCCTTGAGCGGCTTTCCAAGCGTCGAGCTGCGTTTGCGCTTCGGCCATGATTTTGCCAAGACCCGCGTCGTTCAGCTTCTTGATTGCTTGCGGCAAGTATTTCTCCGGATCGACGGTACCCGTCATGAGCGGCGCCCAGAAGGATTCCTTCGCGTTTTGCACGGCTGCGATCTCGCTCGACACTTTCGTCGGATCGAAGTTGAAGCCGAGCAGAGCCGCAGGTTTGCCTGCATCGTTGTATTTCTTGAACTGCTCCCATTTGTCTGCAGGATCGCCCGGGTTCAGGTGAGTGATCATAATGTTGCCAAGCGCGAACGTTGGCATGTCGTAGTTCTTGGACTCAGGAAGATTCTCCATGTAGTCGCCGTCTGTTACTTTGTAGTGCGTGCCTTCGATGCCGGAGTCGACCATGTTGCGAAGAACCGGATCGGTGTTCAGCAGGTTCAGGAATTCCATCGCTTTCTCTTTATGCTTCGAGTTCGCGGAGATCGCTTGCATGGAACCCATAACCGATTGGTTGTAGATCAGCGCGTCGCTCATAGGCGTCGATACGATCGGATAGCCGTAGCTGGTCGACCATACGTTGTCCGCGAACGGCTGCGTTGTCGCTTTGTCGGCGAACCATTTGCCCGTCGCCTGCACGTCCGAGGACGATTCCAGCGTCGCGGCTTCCGTCGGAACGTAGCCGGCCAGGTAGTATTTGTGCATCGTTTCGAGCGCTTGCTTCATTTCTGGCGTTTCGAATACGTTTACGATTTTGTAGCTGGCGTCGTCGAGCTTCACGGCCAGCGGGAATTTCTCGATCAGGTAGTCGTATGGAATGTACGGCGTGAAGGTCTTGTCCACTTGCAGCGGAGTCACGTCCGGGTTGTTTTGTTTAACTGTCTTGAGCAGCGGCTCCAGGCTTTCCAGGGAACGCACGTCCGTGATGCTCAGCTTATTCTCGTCAAGAATGTTCTTGTTGAAGCGCCATACCTCGGATGTCGGAAGTTCTTTGTTTGCCGGTACGCCGTAGTTTTTGCCGTCGACTTTGGAACCGCTAAGGAAGGCAGGGTTCAGCGTATCGGTAATGCCTTTGCCGTATTGCGTCAGCAGATCGTCGATCGGAGCGAAAGCCCCTTTACGCGCGTTTTGCACGTAATCGAATGCCCATGCAGCGGTGAACATGATGTCCATGTCCGCGCCGGAAGCCGTCAGTACCTGCATCTTCTGGTTGTAATCGCCCCAGTCGATCATTGTCATTTTTACTGTTGCGCCGATTTTTTCTTTCGTGTATTCGCTAACCGCTTCCATGACTTTGTCGACGTCTTTTTGCGGTGTGCCGATTGTGTACCAGTTCAATTCAACCGGTTTTGCGTTGCTGCCCGAGTTGCCTGACGAAGATGTGTTGTTATTCGCGGCCGTATTGCCGCCGTTGCTTCCGCATGCGCTCAGCAAGAGCATGACGGCCATCGCGGATGTCAGGCCGATCGATGCCTTTTTACGGATTCCCATTGGTGTTGCCTCCCTTTTGTCTGTGTAGCAAATTCAGTAGTCGCGACTTCTTGCTACTTCATCTTAGAAGATGAAAACATTTTCAAAAATAATAGAAAACAAAGATTAAGTGTACAAAATAAAGAAAGGAACCGCTAATGGCGCCTAGGCGTCACAGCAGCTCCTTAAAATCGCCCGGCACCATCCCGACATGCTTCTTGAACTGCTTGTAGAAGTAGCCTGTCTCCCAGTACCCGACCTGTCTCGCGATCTCGTTCACCTTAAGCCGGCTGTCCGCCAGCAGTTCCTTCGCTTTGTCGATACGATATTTATTCAGGTAATCCGTGAACGTATCCCCCGTCTGCTTGTTGAAGAGCTGCCCGAGGTAATTGGGGTGAATGTGGAACTGCAGCCCAAGCGACTTTAGCGTCAGCGCCTCGGCATAATGCTCATGGATGTAGCGCAACGCCTGCTTGATGACGGGACTCATGTCCTCCCCGGAGAACGAATCGGCCGCGAAGAAAGCCGCCGTCCGTACGGCATTTTCCACGCCTTCGAGCGTTGCCGCGCTTACCGCTTGGTCGAGTGCGTCTTGGAACACCTCCGCGGCATCCGCGCGTCCGAGCTTGTCGACTTCGATCTTCATCAGGATCATGAGCTCAATGGCAGCCCCTCTCGCCCGGATGGGATGCAAGCCTTCCGCCAGCCGAATAGACGCAAAATCACGGTCGATTACCTCCGCCAGCTCACCCTTGTCCTTGGCGAGGATGGGCCTCGCATACGCCTCCCATTCGAACAAGCCCGAAGGAAGAGACGCCGTTTCCGCGGAAATGTCCGCATAATCGAGCAAATGCCGGTCATGCCGCACCAGGAAAAATTGCTGCGCTTTACGCGCCTCTGCGTAGCTTGCGTCGGCATCGGCCGTTGCCACGATCCCGCCGAGTGCGATCTGCGGGCCAAGCTGCCTGTTTTCCCATTTGTCCGCTGCTCTTTCCAAAGCTTCCGTTACCTTAGCTTGATTCCGCTTGCCCTCGTTTATGCAGCAGACGGCGACCAACTCTCCTTCATCGTTGATAAAGGGAACAAGAGACAAGCCGTCCGTCTCTTCGGACAAGAGATCCGCGATACAGTTGTCCAGGCCGTAACCCGCGACACCACCCTGTTCAGGGCGAAAACGGATGATCGCCAGCGCCGCAAACGGCTTCGAGAGATCGATGCCAAGGAGCGCCGTCCGTTCCGTCAGCTCGGGCAATGCAATCCGCCCGTTTACCCACCTGGTCATGACGTTGTCGCGCAGGATGCCGATCTCGTCTTCCCCCAACGGCTTTTCCGGCTTGTCCGCCTCCAGCTTCCGTACCGTATCCGTCAGCGTCGCCTCCAGCTCTCCGAAGTTAATCGGCTTGAGCAGGTAGTTCTCGATGCCAAGGCGCATGCCTTCCTTGAGATAATTAAATTCGTTGAACCCGCTCAGGATGATCACCTTCAATTGCGGCTGCAGTTCCCGCGCTTTGCGGATCAGTTCAAGCCCGGTCATGATCGGCATCGAGATGTCGGTGATGAGCAAGTCGACCGGCAGCTCGCGCAGACGCTCCAGCGCTTCCTCGCCGTCTTCGGCGCTGCCGACGACCTCGAGGCCAAAGGCGGACCAATCGACGGCGTCGCTTAAGCCTTCCGTGATAAACGGTTCGTCATCCACAAGCAAAACTTTATACATCGCCAGTTTCCTCCTGTTGTTCAGCCGCGGGCCAGATCACCGTCACCGATGTTCCCTTCCCGGGCGTGCTTTCTATGCTTAACCCATAGCCGGGTCCGTGCACCAGTTCAATCCGCTCGTGCACGCTGCGCAGCCCGAAGGACTGCTGTTCCTCGGTTTCCGGCATCTTTAGACGGCGCATGATATGCGCGAGCTGCTCAGGATCAATGCCTTTGCCGTTGTCGCGTATCCGAACCCGGATCAGGCCGTGCTCTTGCGCGGCTTCGATAGTCAGGCGGTTGTTCTTACGCCGGGAATCCATCCCGTGCACGATATAGTTCTCCACGATTGGCTGCAGCAGGAGCTTTGCAACCGGAACGCGCAGCAGCTCCTCCTCGCATTCGACTTCGTAGGCGAATTTGTCTTTGTAGCGGATCCGGAAAAGCTCCAGATACAGCCTGCACATCTCAAGCTCTTCGCCAAGCGTGTTCTCCGCCTTCGCGCTGACCGAGTTGCGGAACAGCACCGCGAGGCTGTAGATCATCTCGCCGACGTCGACCGCGCCCTGGGACATCGCCCGCATCCGGATAACCTCCAGCGTGTTGTAAAGAAAATGCGGGTTTATCCTCGCCTGCAAGGCAGCAAGCTCCGTTTGCTTATGCCTCAGCTCCGCCTTGTATTCCCGGTCGATATGCCGGCCCAGCTCGTCGAGCATTTCGTTAAAGCTCTGGGAGATCTGCCCGAGCTCGTCTTCGCGGGCATCCTGCAGGCGGGCGGTGAGATTGCCGCCCTCCACCTTCCGCATGAAATGCACGATCCGGTTCGTCCGCCTCGAGATATTGACGATCACGATGGACGGAATGATCACCGCAACGACAATGCAGATCGAACTGATCAGAATGATTGTCCGTTTGAGGCCGGCGTACGCCTCGGCCATTGCGCTCTTGGGCGTAATGCCAACAACGAAATAGCCGGCTTTGTTCTGCGTCAGCGTGGAGATGTACGACGGCTCGTCGAGCATGCCGGTTTCCTTCAGGGAGCCGATTTGCTTCATGTACGGAAAGATCTGTCCGTAGTATCGGTTCGCGGAATCGGACAGCACCTGCCCATCCTGCGACAGTACCAGAATCTCGCCCTTGAGAGGGGTCCGTTGCTGATCAAGCGACCGGTTCACCATGCCGGAATCGAAATATACGAGCAGTTGTCCGATGTTCTTGAGCGTATTCTTATCGTTTACCTGGACGCGCATGGAATACAGCTGCGAGTTCCATTGGCCGATCAGCCCGCGAATCCAAATGTTCGGCGTCGCAGCCGCCGGCCCTTCCGCCGCCATGATCTCGGGAATGTACGAGCGGGTCGGATTGGTTTTGTACAGACGCCGCGGGCCGTTTCGATTAAAAGCGTACAGCTGCTGCATGTCCGTGCTGTACAGCAGGATATTCTGGATGTCGGGATCGGCATCCATCCGGTCCGCGAGATAGCTCAGAATATCAACCGCGCTTTCGTTGCCGCCCGCGTAATTCTGGTCGAGCATGTACTGAGCGTATTCGCTGTAGGAATGCCGCAGAAAGTAAGAGGCATTGCTCGCGAGCAGGCTGTTGCGGTAGATGTCCTGTACCGTGTTCTGTACCCAGTCGTACTTCTGCTCCATATAGCGGTTCACCCGCTCCATGGCCTGCTTCTGATTGTTCAGCTCGCTGTTCACGATGGAATCGGATATGAGACCGAAGAGCAGGTACGAGAGCGTGATGATCGTCAAATTCACGATAAGCGCGAAGACGAGAATGACTTTGACGAACAGGTTGTTCTGTATATAGTTTCGGTAGATTTTCCGGAATCTCAAACGCCCGTGCCCTCTCTCGTCGATAGTTAGGATTTGCCGCCATTATAACATTAAGCACGGAGCCGCGCCTAACACCGGAAGAAACATAAAGTCCATTGCATTCCGGAAGGTCCCCGCGTTAAGATTTTCGTAAATACATTTACTAGGAGAGTCACCCTTAATGATTAACGTACCTTTGCCTTGGAGAGAAGTGCTTGCAAACGAAGCTGCTCACACGATTACCGGGGATGTCCGGATTATCGAAGAATTCCCGATTCCGCAGCTGCAGACGGTTCGCAGAGTTTGGATTTATTTGCCGAAAAGCTATGACAAAGGGGATCGCAGCTACCCTGTCCTCTACATGCATGACGGCCAGAATGTATTCAATCAAGCAACATCCTGGGGCAGCGAATGGGGCGTTGACGAGACGTTGGAGCAGATGGCGCCGGAGGATTCCGCATTCGAATCTATCGTAGTCGCCGTTGATCATGGCGGCGATAAGCGCAACAATGAGTATAACTTCACGGTTAACGCCGAATACGGCTTTGGAGGCCAAGGAGAAGGGTACGCCGCATTCCTGGCGGAGACGCTCAAACCCTATATCGACAGCCATTACCGAACGCTCCCTGAACCGGGGCATACGATGATTGCCGGAAGCTCGTTCGGCGCCTACATTTCCCTGTATACCGCCATCCGCTATCCGGATCTTTTTGGCCGCGTGGGCGGGATTTCCTTCGTCATGTGGCAGGACAACGGAGCGATTATTCAATTGATCCAACAGGCAGCCCTCTCCCCTTCGCTCCGCGTTTACCTAAGCATTGGAGAACTGGAAACCGACACTCCCGACTTTAACAAACTCGCCAATGAACATGTTGCGCTCGCCCATCACACGATCATAGCAGCCGGGGTTCCGGAAAGCCGCGTACGATTCGATTTTATTCCCGGCGGAGAGCACAACGAAGCCACTTGGAGCAAGCTGTTCCCTGAGGTATACCGTTGGCTGCTGCAGCCATAAACAGGAAATCTAATCCTAATACCCCATCCATATCCAACCGATATAGTTAGAATAGGGAGGGATAGAGAAAATGAAAAAGACAATTGCGCTAACCGCGCTCGCCGCTTTGCTGCTAGCAGGATGCTCGAACGGTGCGAATAAAAATGAAGCCGCGACAGGGAACAACGCTTCCTCGAACGCAGGAACAGCAGCAACCCCGGCAAATTCGAGCAACGCGGAAACGAAAACGGACGGTGGACAGATCGAGGTGGACAAGGGGCTGTTAAACACGGAGCTCACGCTGCCCGCCAGCTTCTTCGAGGGCGATGAGCGAACAAGCGATCAAATCATTGCGGACGTAAAGAGCAAAGGCGTGAAGGAAGTTACGGCTAATGCGGACGGCTCGTACACGTACAAAATGTCCAAATCCGTCTATAACGACATGCTGAAAGAAACGGAAAAAGGCGTTCTCGACTACACGGAAAAAATGACGGACGGCACGACGTTCCAATCGATCAAGAGTGTCGACCATAACAAGGCCCTCTCCGAGTTTACCGTTACCGTAGACAAAGCAGCGTTCGAATCAAGCTTCGACGCTTTCGCCGGGCTTGGCCTCGGGGTAAGCGCAATGATGTATCAAGCGTTCAGCGGCGTTGCTCAAGATAAGTACAAAATTACGATTCATTACAAGGATGCGGACACGAAGGAAGTGTTTAATACGGTCGTGTATCCCGACGTCTTGGACGATACGCAAAATGCGCAATAAGGCATGATTAAAAAGCCCGTCTCGCCGCAAAGCGAAACGGGCTCTTCGATCATTTCACTCCAGATCGCCGATTGTTTTACAAATAAACAGCTATCTCGCTAATTAATCCCTTTTTATTAGCTTCAATATAGGCTGTTAAATGATCAAAAATGTTTTCTCTATTAGCGTAAACATAAAGCTTCTCTTCCGCTTTCTGAATACGGTCGTAGAATTGTCTTATTACTGCTGCCTAATATAAGTATCCCCCATATCCATCAGCCCTCTTACGAAAATACGCTTATGAGCTTTATCCCCTTTGTACGCGTACACCCATTCCGGCCAAATGTAATCGGTGATTCCTCTTTTCCTTCCCTCGGTGTAAGCTATACCGATTGTTTTTCCAAGATGGTCGGCGCTCGATCCTTCATAGGCATAACGATTATCCTCAAACACGATGGTGTCGCCTCTAATTTCGTATTTATCCACCCACACTCTAGTATTTAGAAAATAGAACGAGGCTGCAAGCAGAAGCAGAATAACGGCAGAAACCCAAATTTGCCGCATTTTCATAGCTTAACGAGTTCATTCCTCTCTAAAAAAAATAAATATACTACCACTTAAATAATACCTTATAATGGAATTTAAATCTGTTGCCTGAAAATAAAAAAAGGTACCTGCGTCCATTAAACGCAGATACCTTTATCCCCAATAACTCAAATCGCAATCGTACGCTTCTCTTCGCTCGCGCGAATGACCGCGTCGATAATCTCCTGGTTGCGGTAGCCGTCCATAAAGCCGGGAAGGCTCTCCGATGCCGTACCGTCCAGCAGCGACAGGAAGTCGCCGTACTGAGTTACCCGGCATCTCTCCGGCACGTTAATTACCGCTCTTGCCAGCTGGCCGGGCGCTTCCTCGCGAATCCAGATGATCTGATCCGGGTTCAGCGTCGACGCGTGCAGCGTACCGGTGTCTCCATAGATCGATACTTCGTGCTGGTTGCCCGAGCCGATCGCATTCCGCGACGACTGGAAGATGCCGACTTCATCGCCGGACATTCGGGCCTGGAAGCTTACGAAGTCGTCGACCTCGATCTTCACCATCTGGCCCGTAGCCGGATCCGGACGCTCCGGAACCAGCGTGCGCATCTGCGCGGACAACTCCTTGAATTCCCCAAAGAGAAAACGAGCCATGTCGATCATATGCGAGCCTAGATCGCCAAGCGTTCCCGTGCCGGTAATGTCCTTGTTGAAGCGCCAAATATACGGCGTCTGGTTCGGAACCGCTCCCCAGTCTTGCAGGTATTGGATCGCAAAGCTCCGCACCTTGCCCAGCTTCCCTTCCCGCACAAGCTCCCGCGCATAACGGAATGCGGGCGTATAACGATAGCTGTATCCAACCATGCCGTTAACCGGCTGTTGCTCGTATAACTCGAGCAGCCCCGCTGCCTCCATGAATACGCGGGTGAACGGCTTCTCCGCGAGGTAAGGCTTGCCCGCCTGAAGGCAGGCGCGAACGATATCCGCGTGGACGTTATTGGGCGTCACCGATACGATCGCATCCACATCCGGGTCGTTAATCAGCTGTACAAAATCCCCGTATCGTTTGTCAGGCGCTATTCCCAGCAAATCGCCTTTCTCCGTCAAAGCTGCTTCATTGACATCGCTCACCGCAATAATAGCAAAGCGGCCCTCCTCGGCCATCCAACGGATATGCGAATGCGACATGCCGCCAAGACCAATCAATCCGATTCGATACTTTTTCATCGTAATCCCTTCTCCCCTCATGACTTGACCTTATGTCAGACCTTCACGCCAATCGGCTCAAGCGGCTGCACGTTGCCGCGTATAGGCAGCTCCCGCCGAACCGGCTGCGCCCATTTAACCGCATTAACGATGACGCGCTGAATCGCCGGGTTATGGTAGGTCGGATACGTTTCGTGACCGGGTCTAAAATAAAACACCTTGCCGCTGCCGCGCGTATAAGCGCAGCCGCTTCGGAAGATTTCGCCGCCCTCGAACCAGCTTGCGAAGATAAGCTCATCCGGTGCCGGGATATCGAAATGCTCGCCGTACATTTCCTCTTCCGGCAGCTCGATATATTCCCCGATTCCTTCGGCGATCGGATGTCCCGGCGCAACAACCCAGAGACGCTCCTTCTCGTCGGCCTCGCGCCATTTCAGGCTGCAGCTTGTTCCCATCAGAGCTTTGAAAATTTTAGAATAATGACCGGAGTGAAGAACGATAAGCCCCATGCCGTCCAGCACGCGCTGGTACACCTTGCCGACGATCTCATCCTGTACTTCGTCATGCGCGAGATGGCCCCACCAGATCAATACGTCGGTATTCGCCAGCAATTCATCGGTAAGTCCATGCTCCGGTTCGTCCAAAGTCGCCGTTCCCGCTTCCATCCCCGCTTCGGTCAAAAAGCGCGCAATAGCCTGATGGATGCCATCCGGATAAATCTCCTTCGCCTTGGGGTTCGTCCGTTCATGGCGATTCTCGTTCCATACGGTTACTCGCAGTTTGTCAGTCATCTCTTGTTCCTCCCAGCATGATCTATAAAAAAGCTAAAGCTGCCCTGCAGTCCGTACGCAGGGCAGCAGCAAAACATTATTTGATGTTCATGTAACGTTCATAAGCGTCATTGTAAATCTTGATCAGCTTCTCAAGGCCCATATCGTTCAGCTTCTTGACGTAAGCATCCCACTCCTGGTCGATGCCGCCTTTGGTCACCCATTTGGCGCGGGTGCTCTTGATATAGCTCTCGATATCCGTAATGAGCGTTGGCAGCTCGGCGTATTCTTCCTCGGTGTACATCACGTCCGGGAACGGCTGCGTGACATATTCCTTGCCCAAGCTGTCGAGCTCAAGCTTCAGACCGTCACCGCTTGTTGGATCAAGCTTGATGTTCTTCTCGAACTCGGGGCTGACGTATTTCGGTCCAAAATCCCGCAGGGAGCTGTCCCAGTACCAAGCGTCCGCGCTAGTGCCGTCCGGCGGATCCATCAGCGTATAGGTACCGTCGGCGTTTTTCTCAACGGAGGTGCCAATCGCGCCCCAGAAGTTCTGGATGCTTGCTTCTCCGGTATAGAACTGGTCAGCCCAACGCGCCGCAACCTCCGGATGCTCGTTCGAGGTTGTAATGAGCACCTCGTTACGGCGAATGCTTAATCCGTTCGGATCGCCAATCTGATATTTCTTGCCGTCCGGCCCGGTAATCGGCGCGATGGTCTCATACTGCTTGCTCCATTGGCCAAATACCGCGTCCGGCGTCCATTGGTACGAGAATCCAACAAGCGCGGCGTCCGGATTTTGCCGCTTGGCCGTCAGCATCGTATCGTCCTGCGTGAACGTTTCTTTATCGATCAGCCCTTCGGAATACAATTTATTCGCCCAGGTAATAGCCGCCTTATAGGCTTCCGATGTCGGGAAATATTCCGGCTTGCCGTCCTTCAGCACCATATGGTTGCCGCGGATATCCGTAATGCCGAATGGCGCGAACAGGTTCATGTCCAGGTCCTTCTGATCGCTGTACGGAATCTCGTCAGCCTTGCCGTTGCCGTTGGGATCCTTCTCCTTAAACGCCTTCAGCACCGTATATAATTCATCAAGCGTTTCAGGCGCCTTCAGTCCCAATTTGTCCAGCCACTCTTTGTTGATAACCGGCTGTACGGAAGAATACGGCCGCGATGGCAGCCTTGCGGGCAGCGAGTAGATTTTGCCGTCCGGGAACGTACTCAGCTTCTTCAGCTCCGGCATTTCGGCCATGGCCGCTTTCAGATTCGGCATATATTTGTCGATATAGTCGTCAAGCGGACGGAAAATGCTCAGGTTATTCACGATATCGGAATCCCCAAACGCCAGGTCGCCGATGATAACATCCGGCATTTTTCCGCTTGCCAGCATAACCGACTTTTGGGCGTCCCAATCGCTCGAGGAAATGACCTGCCAATTGATTTTGACATTCGAATTCTTCTCCAGCTCCTGAAGCCAGGCGTTCTTCTTGAACGTATCTCCCATGTTGCCCCAACGGATCGTAAGAACGTCCAGCGTTACCGGCTTATCTACAATCGGAAGGCCTTCCGCATGAAAGTTGCTGCCCGCTTTGCCGCTACCCGTGTTATTGGATGCGGCGGCATTATTGGTCTCCTTACCACTACTGCAGCCCGCAAGCACCGTGGTGCCCAATACGGAAATCAAAGCGAGGCCGGACAGCATTTTTCTCGTATTTCTCTTCGAAATGGTTGTCATGTATAAATCCCCCTCTAAAAGGATAATGGCCATTCATCCACAGCTTGCTTATTCCTTCACGGCGCCGATCATCACCCCCTTGTTGAAATGCTTTTGCACAAACGGGTAGATGCACATAATCGGAACCGTAGCGACGATAATGACGGAATACCGCAGCAGATTGGCAAGGCGCAGCGCGATTTGGGCCGCTTCCCCCGTACCAAGCGCGGTCTGCATCTGATTGGTGACCAGAATATCTCTTAAGATCAGCTGCAGCGGGTATAAATTCTTATCTTGCAGATAGATTAGCGCGTTAAAATACGAATTCCATTGACCAACGGCAAACCATAAGGCCAATACGGCAATAATCGGTTTCGAGAGCGGCAGTACCATCTGAGCATAAAAGCGCAGGTTCCCGCAGCCGTCGATTTGCGCGGCTTCCCATAACTCCGTCGGAATGCCCGTCCGGAAGAACGTACGCGCTACGATAATATCAAAGACGGCAACCGAGAAAGGCAGCACCATGACCAGAAACGTATCGTACAGATGAAAATCGCGGATCGTCAGAAACGTAGGCACTAGTCCCCCGTTGAAGAACATGGTGAAAATAAAGAAGAGAGACAAAAACTTGCGTCCGACCAGATCCTTTCTCGACAGGGCATAACCTGCCGACACGTTGACGATAAGGCCAATCAAGGTACCCACAACCGTATAAACGATCGTGTTCCGGTAGCCGATCCATATATTCGAATGATTCAGTAATTCCTTATAACCATCGACTGTAAACCCTTTCGGAAATAACCATACCTTTCCGTTCCCCACAGCCGAGGGATCGCTGAAGGAAGCGATGATAATAAAGTAAAGCGGATATAACACAATGATAAGGACAATCGCGGCCCAAATATAGAGCAGGATCTCCAGCAGTTTATCGCTGTTGCCCGATTTTTTCGGTTGAATGGCTAAATTCGCGGCAGCCTCCATAGCTGTTCGGCTCCTTTCTAAAATGAATGGCGAAACCATTCATACTTCGTAAGCATCCGCTTACCAAAGACTGTTCTCGGAGTATTTTTTCGATATCCAGTTGACCAGAATTAACAGTGTGAAATTAATAACCGTATTAAATAGATTGATGGCCGCCGAGAAGCTGTATTGAGAACTGAGCAGCCCGATTTTGTACACGTAAGTAGAGATGACTTCGCTGCCGCCTATATTTAGGTTGTTTTGCAGCAGATACGCCTTCTCGAAGCCAACGCCCAGCAGTCCGCCGATCCGCAGGATCAATAAGGTTACCGCTGTCGGGATAAGCATCGGAATATCGATGTAGCGGATTTTCTGCCATCGGCTGGCTCCGTCCACGGTTGCCGCTTCGTATAGGCTTGGACTAACGGAGGATAACGCAGCAAGATAAATGATGCTGTCCCATCCCGTATGCTGCCATACGTCCGACCATACATACAGGCTGCTGAACATGCTGGCCGAGCCCATCAGGTTTGGCGCTTCGGCGCCGAATAACCGGTAGATGTTGCCGATCAGTCCGTTCCCCGGCGACAGCAGGATCATCATGAGACCCACGATAACGATAGTGGAAATAAAATGCGGCATGTACGTAATCGTCTGGAATACCCGTTTGAACCGGTTCTGCCGCAGCTGATTCACGAGAATGGCGAATGCAATCGGAAGAGGAAAGGTGACAAAGCTGTACAAGCTGATGAATACCGTGTTCTTAATGGTGACCGTGAATTGGTAGGAATGAAAAAACTTCTCGAAATATTTGAACCCTACCCAGGGACTATCCATAATGCCAAGCGCCGGTTTGAAATCTTTAAAGGCAATAATGACCCCGTACATCGGCTTGTAAGTAAAACAGAGCAGCAGCACGACAGCCGGCAGCAAGAGCAGGTATAAACCCCAGTTTCTGCTGATTCTCGTTACGTAACGATGCAGATTACCGCTCGATGAACTGTTTATCAAGAATGTGTACCTCCCTTTGCTGTTGTGATTGACTTCAGTATACGTGCTGACGATAACGGGATTTGGACTTCATGGATGCAAATTCCGGACATTCGGATGCAAAAAGGACCGATTTCTGTCTTAATGGAGACTCACCGCTTGGGCTGACCTACAATCCAGACTTTTTGCTGTAACTATTCGGACTTTCGCTCTTTTAAGGGGATGCAACCGGTTGCAATTTCGAAACCCAAGGCTATAATTATCTGACACATGATTTTGCTTTCATAGAGGTTGATAGCGGGGAGTTGCGAGGCATATGACCAAACCGTCGGAGAACAAGCTGTATCCGATTCAGCATTACGTCAAAATCATTCTCGTCATTTCGTTTACCGCGCTGATTTTGGATTTTATCATCAGCTTTGCGTCGATCACGATCGTTAAGCAGCAGTCCGCAAGGGATTTGAGGGATACCGCTTATTTGTACATCAACCGGATTAACAGCGACTTTTCCTACATTAATCATTTCATGGGCTGGACGCTGGCCAACGACGAGAACGTCAAAATGATGGAAACCCACGACACGAACGAAACGGAATTCATCAAAGCAAACGACGCGTTGTACAGGCGGTTCGTCGAGCTTCAGACCAGCTATGACAAGAGCTATAACTTCTTTATCTTCTTCAAGAAGAAGAACGTGATGCTCAACATTGCGCCTATGAAGGCGACCTACAAGGAATACCAGCAATTGCAGCATCAGATTAATGTCTTCATCAAAGATAAGGTCATCTATGAGAAGTTCTATTCCCGTTGGTCGACCATTCAGCTGGCCGGAAAATTTTATATCGTTAATATCGTGCCTTACCACGACAGCTATATGATCTGCCTGATCGCGGCGGACGATCTGATCCGCCCGCTCCGCCAGATTAATCTGGGCGAGAATGGATACGCCTCCCTGCGTGCCGAAGACGGCAGTCTAGTAACCAGCCCCATCTCGAATAAAGGCAAGCTGCTGAACATCGCGCGGGAGCAGGACCGTTCCTCCGTCATGAACACTCTCCAGACCCGAACGACGGTTAACGGCGAGTTCGATAACGCCTCTTTCTTCGTGAAGCTTGTGATCCAATTCGGCGCGTTTGAGAAAATCATGATCGTTCAGCTGCTTATTATGCTGCTGGCCGTTATAGTCGCCTGCAGCCTGAGCTTCATCATGCTGTACTTCAAGAACAAGGTGCTGCAGCCGATCAAGAGCTTCTCCTACAATCTTGCCTTCTGGGCGGAGGATGGGGAGCCGCTCGACAGTACGGGCAGCAAGATTGTGGAACTGGAGAAAGCCAATAAACAATTTGCTCAGCTCGTTAACCAGATTAAAACCTACAAGATCGATATTTACGAACGCGAGCTGGAGAAGCAGCGTATTCAGCTGGATTATATGAAGCTGCAGATCAAGCCGCATTTTTTCCTGAACTGCCTGACGACGATTCACAGCATGGCGCAGATGGATATGACCGAGGAAATCCAGCAGATGGCTTTGTCCACCTCGGTGTACTTCCGCTATATTTTCCAGAACGGTCAGGATTTTGTCCGCCTGGAGGACGAAATCGAGCATGTCCGGGTTTATCTCGAAATCCAGAGGAACCGCTACCGAAGCTCGTTCCTGTACCGGATTGAACAAGAGGAGTCGACGCGGGATGTCCCGATCCCTCCTCTCGTGCTGCAGACCTTTATCGAGAATGCGATCAAATACGCGGTGTCGCGGGAACACGAGGTGCTTATTACGCTGACCGTTGAGAGGCGGATGACGGAGGAGCAAAGGATGACCGTCATCCAAATTACGGATACGGGGCCTGGTTTTCCGCCGGAGATCTTGGAGAAGCTGCAGCTGGGAGAGCCGCTTGATCAGACGCTTGGCACGCAAATCGGTATTATGAATACCGTTCAGAGGTTGAAATACCTGTATGGAGAGCTTGCGCAGATCGACTTCGATAATCAGCTTAACGGCGGAGCCTCCGTTACCCTCTATCTTCCGGAGCTTCCGGCCAATTCGAATGAAACGGGAGTGTAGCTCATGAATGTATTGCTTGTTGATGACGATTACTTTGTCGTAACCGCGCTGGAGAAGAAGATTGACTGGGCTTCGCTTGGCATCGAGGGTGTCTATACGGCTCATAACGTCGCTCAGGCTCGGGAGATTCTGATGAAGCATAAGGTTCAAATTCTTGTATCCGATATCGAAATGCCGCAGGGAAGCGGTCTGGAGCTCTTGGCGTGGATTCGCGAGGAGAACTACAATGTGCAGGCGATCTTCTTAACCAACTACGCCGACTTCAATTACGCGCAAAAAGCGATCGAGCTGCGCAGCTTCGAATATTTCCTGAAGCCGATCCAATTCGATAAGCTGATGCTTATTATCCGAAAAGCCGTTGAACGGGCGCAAGAACAGCAGCAGCAGGAAAAAGCCATTCAAGAGGGTTATTACTGGCAGCGCAATCAAGCGAAGATGCTTGAGCACTTCTGGCGCAAGCTGATCAGCGGCAGCGTCTCCTTCCCTCTTAAGGCATCGGATATTCTGCTTGCCGTTGAGGAGCAGCATCTTTCGTATGACCGTAATGATCTCATTCAGCCCGTCCTGCTTAATCTGTTTCCTTATGACGGCAGTATGGGCGTTGAGGAGAAAAATCTTTTCGACTTCGCGCTGCTTAATGTCCTATACGAGCTGTTTCAGCATCCTCAATTTTCAGTGGAAACGGTACTGGAATACAGCGCTTATAACTGGATCGCCGTGCTCAAATGGAAGGAAGCCTCCGACTTGCAGACGCTTGACGGGCTTTGCGCCGCCTTTATCCAGCAGGCGAATCGCTCGCTGAAATGCGATGCCTGCTGCATCGTCGCCATGTCCGGCAGACTTGAGGGCATTAGCCCGGTCATACGCCAGCTGCTGGAGCGCAATCAGGATATCGCCAAGCGGCGCAATCATATTTTTTTCGTGGAGCATGGTCTTCGGCAAGCCGATGAATCGTATCAACCGCCGGAGCTGACCAAGCTGGAGGAGCTGCTGGAGCGGAACCTGCCGGATGAATTCCTGCAAGAGACAACCCGGTATTTAAACGAGTCGGTGCATCAGAATCTTTTCTCCACCTCAATTCTTAGCTTGTTCCGGCTTGATATGATGCAGCTTGTATATGCCTTCCTAAAGTCAAAGGGCATTCAGGCGCATCAGTTGTATACGGGTAAAACCAATGAACGGCTGCTCGCCCATTCCCTCCATTCCATTGAGGATTTGGAGGCTTACTTGAAGTATCTGGTCCACACGGCCATGGAATACCGCGATTTCGCCGAGCAGCCTAAATCCGTTGCCGATGACATCAAACAATATATCCATGCTCATTACGGGGAGGATTTGACCCGCATCAGCCTGGCCGAAATCGTCTACCTTCATCCCGATTATCTGGCCAGACTGTTCAAGAAAGAGACCGGCGTTTCCCTGGGTACGTATGTCATTAGTGCCCGAATGGAGGCAGCTAAACAGCTGCTCCGCACGACCAATCTGTCGGTATTCGCCGTGGCGAAGAAGGTTGGCTATGCCAACTATTCGTACTTCGCAAAGGTCTTTAAGCAAGAGGCTGGCGTTACGCCTAACGAATATAAGCAGGACGGTTAAGGAATCGCGTGAACGACTTACCCTTGAAATTGAAACAGCGACTGCCATGGACGAGAAAATAAAGTCCTAGACTGTCGCTGTTTTTATTGAACTATCGTTCTCCGTTTTGGCTTAAAAATTTCATTAAATCATTACTCAGCTGCACAATCTCATTGTTAGCGTTATTCGCGTAATCCGGCAACATCATATCCCTCACCATTTTAGTTCGTAGCCATGCCATAAAGAAAAGATCCAGCAATAAGTTTGGAAATTTAAGAACCATTTTAAGCATTGGCGGGTCAATTGAAACGCCAGCTTTTTGTATGGCCCTTAGATACGCTTTTAAAGTGACTGTTATTTTGCGTGCCGTCTTTCTGGTTCCGGCTGTTTTTTTGTCAATAATCTTATTCTCAGCATGCAAAAAGCTCAGCATGGCAATGTCTGATACGGAATGCGTGATTAGATACGCTTGCATATCCTTTTTAATAACGTAGGGAAGCTTTGCTGTTTTAAATATTTTTGCTAGGTTTTCTATGCGTTCTGTCACTACGCCATTCATTTCTCCGAATGCAGTTGCCGCTATAATCTTGGGTAGGAATCGGGGATGCAATACTCCGTCTTTAATCTGTCCGCCGAATCCCGGAAAGGCTGGCAATAGTCTATCCCCTACGATATCCAGCCACGAAGAAAATCCAATTGAATTACTAGTCATCGTAACTATATTTTTGCTTTGATTATCTTTTAGCGCTAACAATGCTGATTCGGACCGATCATAACGAACGGTAACGAAAATAAAATCGTATACATCGTTATTTTCGAGCTTATCAATAACATTCACTTTTATCGATCTAACTGTACCTTTTTCTTTATATTGCAGACCATTTTCTCTTAATGATTGAAATCTATTGGAATGTGCAAACAGGCTAACGTCAAACCCTGCTTCAATAAGCTTAATTGCGTACATGCTCCCGATGACGCCTGCACCAAAAATTAAAATTCTACCTTGTTTTGCTGACATTAAAACCACCCCTACTTATTAACATTCCTTTTTGATTATCAGACAACGTGTTGTATGATGTGATCATAAATCTTTATTATTCCTTGATCAACCATCAGTTTTTTATGATTTGTCGGATGATATTCTTATTCGCTAGCAGGAGGGAACCATGAAAAAGCAACCCCTAATAACGGAGAAAACAAGACAAAAGTTTGTAGAGGTTTTTTGCGAGTTGTATAGCCAAAAGCCGATTGAGAAAATTTCGGTTCAGGAAATTACGAAGAAGTCAGGATATAACCGCAGCACTTTTTATCAATACTTTACCGACATTTACGAATTGTTGGACTCTGTTGAAAATGATTTATTGAATGACTTAAAAAAAGAACTGGCGAATAAAGAGCTATCGATGCATACGGTTCAAGAAACGCTCTATTGTCTGGACAAAAGAGAACATCTCCTGGTTCTTAACGCCCTTTTGGGCGATTACGGAAGTGCCCGTTTCTTAAAACGCTTAAAAAAAGAAATCTCTTTGGATCAATTGGAATTAAACGTTCCGCCAAACGATTCCTTAACGCCATACTTCATTGAGTTTTACCTGACAACTTCCCTTTCCTTATTTCGTCTTTGGCTCCAGCGTCAAAAGGATTTATCGTCAGAAGATTTTCTCAAGTTAGTGGAGAACCTGTATTCAAGCGGGATTAACCCCTATTTAAAAAAATGAGTCTGTCATTCAAAACTAGCGTGCGGCGCATCGTTAAGACAACAAAGAGGCTGCCAAATGAGGCAGCCTCTTTCCGTTTTTATAATCAAATTACTCCTTAACCCCGCCAAGCGCTACGCCCGCGATAATATACCGGGATAGCAGGAAGTAAATGACGAATAGCGGCAAAGCCGTTAACGCCAGACCCATATAGATCGAGCCAAACTCCGTCTTGTAGATATCGCCCCGGAGCAAGCTGACCATGACTGGCAGCGTATACTTTGATTTATCCGTGAGCAGGATGAGCGGCATAAACAGGTTGTTCCAGCTTGCCACAAAAGCGAAGATCGCTTGCGTCGCAACCGCCGGCATCATAATCGGAATGATGATTTTATTGAAGGTTGCGAACTCGCCGGAGCCGTCAATACGCGATGCTTCAACAATCTCCAGCGAGAGGGTTGCGAGCAAGTATTGGCGCATGAAGAACACAATGGCCGGCGCTGCTATCGCAGGCAGAATCAGCGGCAGGAAGCTGTTCGTCCAGTGCAGCTGGTACATGAATTGATAGAAGCCAATCGCGCTTGCCTGCGCCGGAATCATCATCACGCATAGGATAAACGTGAAGAACGTTTGACGCCATTTCCAGTTGTACACAACAAGCCCGTAGGCTGTCAAAGAAGAGAAATATACGGCGCAGACGGTTGATGTAGCCGAAATAATGAACGAGTTCAGGAACCCTTTTAACGGATCGAAGCTTTTGCTGGTCAACACGTCCCAGTTGGTCTTGAGATGCGTGGATGGAATCAGTGACAGGCCGCTTTGAATCTCCGCCGTAGAACGCGTTGCATTCACGAACATCACCCAGAATGGAAGGATGCTAAGCAGCGCAAGGCCAATGCAGACAATATAGATAATCGTCTTGTTAATGCCCCGGGAGACCGTTGCTGTTCTCTCTATTTTCGCCATCCCTCACACCCCCTTTGCCGCTGCTTTTGCAGCTTTCTCTTGCAGCTTTAGCTGCTTTCTAAGCTTCGCTTCGCCGCGGTCGCGCATCAGATAGAACAGGAGCGCGGACAATACGGCCGCTATGAGGAACATAATCATGCTTGCCGCTGCGGCTTTGTTGTACATATAGGCTCCTTTGAACGCCTGCCCATAGATGAACACCGATGTCGTCAGCGTGGCATTGTCCGGACCGCCCGCGGGAGTGATGAACAGCTGTGGAATATCGAACATTTGCAGTCCGCCGATCATGGAAGTAACAAGCGAATACAGCAGGATTGTCCGGAGACTTGGCAGAGTCACGCGGAAAAAGGTTTGCGTACCCGTTGCTCCGTCAATGGCCGCCGCCTCAAAGAGTGCCGGGTTAATCCCCATTACGCCTGCGATCAGAATAATCATCGTATTGCCGTACCACATCCAGAACTGGATGAAAGAAACAATGCCCCTTGCCGTGTTCTTATCCTGCAGGAATTGAATCGGTGCGTCGCTCCACCCCAGTGCATGGAACAAGCTGTTGACAGGGCCCATCGGATAAGCGAACAAGGTGCTGAAAAGCACGGCGATTGTACTCGCCGTGATAATATTCGGCATGTAGAGCAGAACCTTAAAGACGCCTTGCCCTTTAACATTGAGGCGTCTATTGGTGAACCAGGCCGTAAGCAAGAGCGCAAGGCCGATCTGCGGAATGAAGTTTGCAATCCAGAGGACAAAGGTGTTCACAAGAGACTGTTTGAACGAAACGTTGTTGAGAATCAGGTCTTTAAAATTCCCAAACGGATTATCCAGAATATGAACCGGCTTTGGGATAACCCCTTTCATATCCGTGAAACCGATAAAGGCCGTGTACAGCGTAGGATACAAAGAGAAAATAAGGAACGCTAGTATAAAAGGAATACTGAAAATATAGCCGTATTTCGAGTAATTGACTCCCTTGCGGCGCATGCTCTCACCCCATCAATTGATATAAAGGGGCGGGATCATGCTCCCGCCCCTTGGCGCCTATTATTCGCTTTCGATACCGAGCTGGTCTTTAACCGTTTGCTTGAAGTCTTTCAGCGCGGCTTCGCGGCTCTTGCTGCCGGAAGCGTACGCACGGACTTGGTCGCGCCAGATCAGGTTGATCGATTCGTCGTATTGAGTCAGGTTTTTGCCCGTTGCGTTTGCGTTAGCCGGAACAAAGGCGTCAAACATGTTTTGTCCGCCGAGCAACGCCACTTCGCCGTTCGACTTCGACATAACGACGGAGGAAGCTACGCTATCCTTCGTGCCTTGCTCGCCTTCCTTCATCGTGCCGTTCGCCCAGTAGTATTGGAGACCTGTCTCGGAAGTATCAAGAGTAACCCAATTGATGAAGTCCGCTACCGCTTTCTTCTTCGCGTCGTCCTTCGTTACGTCTTTGTTGGCGAGCAGCCATGTGCCACCCCAGAAGAAGCCTGTTGGCGGTTCGGTAACTGCCCAGTCGCCATTCGTATCCTTGACTTGATCCTTCATAACGTAGTTAATAAGCCATGCCGGACCAAAGAAACCAAATACCGGTTTTGCGCCCGCGCCGGACATATCCGCGTACCAAGCTTCCTGCCAGTCCTGCGTTCCGTTGCTGTAGCCGTTGTCTGTCAGCTTTTTGGAGAAATCAAGGAATTGCTCGCGTTTAGGATCGATGTGCAGCTTGCCGTCCACAACCCAGCCTTTGTCGGAGCTGTTCTCGATTGGATGCCAGATGTCGCCGTCGCCGGATACAATCGCGTAGCCTTTAGCTTTCAGCTTATCAGCTGCCGCGAAGTATTTATCCCAGCCCGGGCCAACTTCGTTCTTGATTGCTGCCGGGTCATCCGTTCCGAATACGTCCTTGGCAATCGAACGGCGATAAATAAAGCCGCCGCCGGTTGCTTGGTAAGCAAGACCTTTCAGCTGGCCGTCCTTCGAGCCGATATCAACGGAGTATTGGGCAATACCCCCGTCTTTCACCATTTGATCAGTCAACCCCAGGTCCGCATAGTTAGCGGCATAAGTGGAGGCGTCGCCTTGCGTGTATTTCAGTACAAACGCCGCTTCAGCAGCGTAAATGTCCGGAGCGTCTTTGCCGCCGCCGGCCAGAGCCTGGTCAAGCGCAGGCTGATAAGCACCGTCGGTTGTTGCGATTACGGTTGTTTTGAACTCTACGTTTGCGTCTGGGTGAGTTTCGAGATACTTTTTGGTCATGTTCGGAATCTCATCCGTGAAGCTCCAGAGATTGATCGTGACTTTCTTGCCGTCGCTTTTCGCCGGTTCCGTTGATGCTGTCTCAGATGCTGTCGGGCTTGGGCTAGATGAGTTTGCGTTCGAATTCGAGTTTGAATTTGAGTTTCCGCCGCATGCCGCGAGAGCCGTTGTCATCACAAGCAGTGTGGAGATCCCCATTAAAGCACGTTTCATTCGTTTCATACTTTGCCTCCCTTTTAATGATCCTTGTTTTTTTGTGCGTTATTTTGTAACCGCATTCATAATTATAGGACCAATAAATGGCAGGCGTAAGGAATCCATTATTGGGAAAAATTCCACTTTTATTGGTTTTTGTTCCCAAAGTAGTAGGAACGCGGTAATAAAAAAGGTACCCCCGTCGAATGGACGATAGGTACCTTGTCATGTTTAGTTACAGCCAATAGATCAACGGTATGCAAAACAGCGGCGTCAGGATGCTCGACAGCCCCATGGCAAAGGCGCTGATGCCGCCCTGGATTTCGGAGTCGCGCATTATGCGCGCCGTGCCGATGCCGTGTGCCGCCGTCCCCATTGCCGCACCAATCGCTAGATCGCTGCGGAACTTCAACATTTTGAGTATCATAGGTCCAATCATACTGCCAAGAAGACCCGTCAGTACGGCAAATACGCCAGCCAGCTCAGGCGTTCCGCCTAGCAAATCCGCAACTTCTATCGCAATAGGCGTTGTGACCGATTTTGGCAGCATGGTGAGCATGATCTGTTTGGAACCGTGAAGTAGACTAACGATCCCCCATACCGCAAGCAGCCCGCATATCAATCCGGCGCTCACGCCTATAACAATGGGCATGAGCTGATCTCTCAGCTTTTGAAAGTTTTTGTAAAAGGGAACAGCTAGAGCAACCGTAGCCGGCCCGAGGAAAAAGGTAATGATATCCCCTCCCGCTTGATAGGCCTCATAAGGAATATCAGTAAGCAGCAGCAGTAGAATAATGCCTCCCGAGGTAACAAACAAAGGGTTCAACCATTTATAGCGGCTATTAAGAAGCTGAGCTCCCACATAAAATAATACGGTGATCGTAATGCCAAACAACGGCTGTTGGAACCAGGCTTCATTCATAGGTGCGTTCCTTCCCTTTTCCGGTTTGCCATGCTGTAATGCCGGCTGTGACCAGGATGACAATCAATGTGCTGGCAGAGAGTGCAACCGCTATGGCTAGCCACTCTTCTCCGATCACGCCAAAGAACATCATCGTGCCCACGATAACGGGCGCAAAAAAGATCATCATATGCTTCAGAAAAAATTGTGCCGTCTCTTCAATCCAGGCCAGCTTCACCCAGCCTGCAAAGAGGCTGATGACAAGCAATACCATTCCGATGACGTTCCCCGAGATTGGCACGGACAGCAGGGAATGTATCGCGTTGCCCAATAGCGTGTACCCCAGCAATATAGCTAATCCTCTCATAGGTTAGTTCCCCTTTTTCGTATAAGTGCTAATTACTAGCTTACCAGCAAGGTGTTTAACGATAAAGAGGGACCGTCTCAAAAGGGGTTCGCTTGCTAGAGAGACGCTCGCCTTAGTGAATTAGCGCTGCAGAGGGTTATCCCTGCAGCGCTATTTTTCGATTTTGCTCCTTTACAGCTTTCTTCAGCAAATTGTGGGCAAGCGTCCAGATAAGCAAAATTTTCTTCACTCCCATAACCTGCGTCTGCAATGCTGGTTTCTGACCCCCTTATTTGCGGCTGATTTCGCCTGCATGGCTCTAAGGAGCCAGTGATATTGTAAACCGGTGCGATCAAAAGAGAGTGAAGCTGCCTCATAAAATAGTGAGTCATATCGCTGAAAAACGTGCGATTTGAGCTCATACCGATGCAATAGTGAAGCTAGACTCATAGTTAGTGAGGGTGAACGTGCGAATAAGGAGGAAAACCTCACTATAACTGGAAGTGAGACGATTTAGCCAAGCCATTCGGCGGAAAGCCTCATAAATAATGAGGTTTTCCGCCGATTATAGCGGGTTCCAAGTTTGGACCAAATAAATAGGGGCCGTCCCAACGTCATTTTAATGACTAACGAGACAGCCCCTCTTTCGTGAACCTCCTATTTATTTAAAAGCTAAATATTTTGCCCGAGTCTCCGGTGTGATCATCTTTGGACTTCTTTCGAGCAACAGATCAGCATCCTTAAGAGCCTCAGCCGGCAAGTTTCCGGCATTAACTTCGCTGATAATATGAGACATTTTCGTGTACTCGTCTCTTGAAATAAGCTGGTAATCCGGCCCTTTCATATACTGCTCTCTAACAGAAATAGATAAGTCGATTAAACGACCTTCTCTTTTAAGTAATGGTCCGGCGTCTTTAAGAGCAGATACAGGAAGCTCTCCTTTATTAACTGCAATAATTATGTTGCTCATTTTCTCATAGTCTGTTTTTGATATATTCGTGTTTGTAGGAATCAACTCCCCCTCAAGAAGGGTCTCATAGTCATCTACAACAAGCTTACCTTTCTTCTTGACGAATGTAACAGATTCCACCGTCTTATAATAGGCCGGTTCGCTGGTTAGCGTGACATAAGTAATAACGGCATTCATTCCGTCGACTCTGCTCCGGTAATCGATCACCCAAGGGCTCGAAACCCCTATATTATAATTCCAGTCCTCGCCGCCTCTGATGATTTGTTCCTGTACGAACTTTTCTTTCGCATTTGCGGACATCATGTCATAACGGGGTTTCCCGTCCCGCGACTTAAGCGCATCCGCCCAAACCGTAGTGAGGTTTTCTATCGCGGCATCCGTTGCGTGCGTGGCTTCTTCCTTATGCTTTTCCTCCGAGCTTGCATTGGTTAATGCGGCACCCCCTAATAACAAGAGCACGATAACCCCAACAAACGACCACTTATAAGAGCTTTTTACGGGTGAAGCGATCATAATCAGTCTCCTCTTAAGCTCTTTTTTATTCCCCAATATACTTACAGCCCCTGCCAAATGAATGGGTTTAGTAAACAGCTCTAACAGTTTGATTATCGTTAAGGCGTACTCCTTGGACTCCTCCGGCTTAACTCTCGATAAAGCCAATGCGTCACAGGCTAATTCCTGGTCTACCCGCATTTTGTGATAGGCATACCAGAGGAACGGATTAAACCAATGCAGCGCCAGCAAAATGTTCATGCCCCCATTCATGGCAATATCATTTCGGCGTACATGCGACAGCTCATGCAAAAACACATGCCGCAGCTGCGCATCGCTTAACGTTGTTAAAGCCATGTTGGGCAATAACAGCTTTGGTTTAAGTAACCCGAATAAGGTAGGACTGGATACTCGATTCGTCTGTATTAACGTGATCCTTCGACGCAGGCTCATTTCTTCTTTACAGCTCTCAAACAATGCAGCAATGTTCGGATCCGTTATGGCCTTTTCGCCTTTTAACTTCTTAGCAAACCGTAGATTGGCCCTGAACATAATACCAAGAAACATAACGGTACCAACCAGCCAAACGACTGAGGCGACTTGCAGGGGTGATGCCGGTTTTTTAATCGTCGGATCCCTTTGAACAGTTGTTAATGCATCTTGGGGCGATTGAGTTAATTGCGTTGGGTTTGCTCCTTCAATTTCCGGTTTCACTGCAGGAGTGATTGCCGTTTCGTTCGCGGCTGCAAAATGATTCCTCTCTGCAAATAGATGAAAGATATTGTACATGCTGAACGAGCTTTCGGGTGTCCACGGCAGCACTAGCCGCAGAATCAAGAGAAGCCACAGCAGATAACCCCATCTGGGCTTTAATTTATCTCTAAGCAACCATTTCGCAGCTAAAATAAGAACGACCAGAACGCTGGCCATCAGCGAGGCAGACAGGATCCAGGCAAAAAAGTCGGAAAGACGAACGGTCATCTTTCTTATTCCTTTCTTTCGTCCAGAATGCTTTTCAGCTCATCAATATCTTCTTTAGACAATTTCTCGTATTTTAAAAAGTTAACCAGCATCGGCTTCAAAGCAACGCTTCCGTACAGCCGTTTCAAAAAGGATTCCGTTTCGGCCCTTGTTGTTTCATCTTCCGTAACCAATGGAGAATAGACATAGGGTTTGCTGTTTGAATCCAAGGTTATGACTTCTTTTTGAACCAGCCGGGTAAGCAGGGTTCTAATGGTTTTGGGGCTCCAATCGTTAACGCCTGCCAAAGCCTCAATCACCTCGCTTGCGCTCATCGGCGATTTCGTCCATAACACTTTCATGACTTCCCACTCCGCATCGGAGATTCGCGACATCTCTTTCATTGGTTCCTGCCTCCACTTCTCGACTACATATGTAATCAATATTACGACTGTAGTCAATACTACAATTGTAATCAAGCGTTGTCAAGCCTACTGCGATGCATGTAAGCAAGCTAGACTTCCATGCGATTAACATTCAACCCCGCAAATAAATCACATAAAAAAAGATACCTATCGTAAAATAACGATAGGCATCTTATGTTAACTTCGGCTAGTAGCAGCCTTATTCCCCTCCACCATGATCCCTCTGTAGATTCCGCCCTTCAGTCCGGCTGGGGCTTTCGAGGAATAAATCTTTAGTTCATCGGGATCAACCGTCTTCTCCCGGATAAAAACAACGTAAGCCTTCATCGAATTGTCCCCTCTCCTCACTCTCCTGTAATGAGGATAACTCCATAAGGTATAATCGTAAAATTTGTATTATTCATCGTATTCATAAATCAAATTCATATAGAAGCCATCTGAACTCCAGGCTCGTCTTACGGCTTCATTAATAGAATGGCAGGCTACTTGCTCATACATAAATTTTATTCATTAAAACAATTAATAATATAGATTTTATTTATTTTAAGTTCAAGCGTACACTTAAGCACGTAAAAGAAACCTTACTTCACACACAAGGAGGAAATGAAAATGAACTTTTCATCTTACGATAAAGAATTTCAAGGCAAAAGGGCTTTGGTTACGGGAGGAACGCAGGGCATGGGGCTCGCGATTGTCAAAAGATTGGCAGACGCTGGCGCGACAGTGCTAACGACAGCGAGGAATATTCCGTCGGAATACCATATTCCGAACGTTCATTTTGTACAAGCAGACATAACAAAGCCGGAGGGAACCAAAGCTATTTTTGATGCCGTAAAAGAAAAGCTCGGCGGAATCGACATCCTGATCAATACGGTTGGCGGCTCCGGCTCGCCCGCAGGCGGAGCGTTGGCATTAACCGATGAGCATTGGCTTGAGGAACTAAACATGAATCTGCTTGGTTCTATTCGTTTGGACCGCAGCTTGCTTCCGATTATGCTGGGACAAGGCAAAGGAGTCATTATTCATGTCAGCTCTATCCAAAGAACGCTGCCCTTGTACGAATCCACTTTGGCTTACGCAGCGGCAAAAGCCGCTTTGGCCACGTACAGCAAAGGCTTGTCCAACGAATTCGCGCCACGAGGAATTCGCGTCAACGCAATCGCTCCCGGCTTTATCCAAACCGAAGCGGCCAACCGTCTCATTGACCGCCTTGCCGTTACTGCAGGAAGCCGCGAAGCAGCGCTTAATCAGCTCATGGATTCCCTTGGAGGCATTCCGTTCGGACGTCCGGGATTGCCTGAAGAGGTCGCCGAGCTTGCCGCATTCCTGGCATCCGACAGAGCAGCCTCTATACACGGCAGCGAATACGTCATTGATGGCGGAACCATACCTACCGTTTAATTTCCCTAAAGGAGGCTAATTTTATGATCGTAATGCCAGCCGCTGTGGTTCATTATTTTAATGCGGTGAATGAACGTGAACCCGGACGTTTTCTTGAAGCTTTTGATGAGCAGGCCTATGTACTGGATATGAAAAGAGAATTTGTCGGCGGGAAAGCCATTGCCAAGTGGAGCAAAGCGGAAATATTCGAACCGAAGGTTCGCTTTGAAATAAAGGATGCCCGGGAGAAGGATAACCGTTATATCATTACGGTGGCGGTAGACGGCGAGTTTGATAAAACGAATCTGCCCGATCCTCTCCTCATGAAGCATGAATTTCTCATTGCCAACGAAAAGATCGAAGAGCTGCATATCTCTTTCCCTTAATCCCGTTAATGCAAATAAACGACCGCTAGCCTGTTAGGATCAGGCGGCGGTCGTTTGCATGTTGTTTGTAGAGCTATCTCAGCTTAACAGGCAGGCCCGTTCTTGCCGATTCATTAGCTGCCATCGTTACGCGATGCGTTTCCCAAGCATCCTCGTAAGTGGACAGAATCTGGCTGCTGTCGCCTGTTCTGACGGCATGAAGGAAAGCTTCATTCTCCCGTACGTACGGATTATTAGAGGATTTGTACTCGGTCTTCTTATCGGCTTCGATATCCGCCAGGGCTTCGCCCGTAATTTGCAGTACACCTGTATTGGTGTAGATTTGAAGCCCGGCATGGCCACCAGCCGGAATCGCGCAAGTATTGCTGATCGTTGCAACGGCCCCGCTCGCCAGCTTGATCGTTACCGTACCCACATCCGGCACCGTAACGCCCTCTTCTATCTGAGCCATATGTCTGCTGCCATACGCCGCATAGACTTCATTGACTTCGCCAAGCAAATAACGGGTCAAATCCACGATATGCGTCGTCTGCTCCACAAACTGCCCGCCGGAGGTCTCCATCTTGCGCCACCAGTATACGCCCGGCATCGAGCCCATCCATTGACCCAAAGCCATCAGCGGCGTGCGGTCCGCAAGAAGCTCCTTCGCATGGTTTGTGCTGTCCATGTAACGGAAATGATAACCAACCGACGTAATAAGTCCTTTATCTGCAATCGCCTGACGGATCCGGGACGGTGTCTCCTCGTCTACGCCAATCGGCTTTTCGACGAGGAAAGGAATCCCCCGCTCCGCAAGCGCTAATTCGATCTCGCCATGAGCAAATGGCGGCGTACAAATATAAACCGCATCCAGCTTGCGGTCCTCAAGCATCGCTTCAATCGTGTCGTAACCGCGAGCGTCGCTATAAGGCCTCGCCGCCGTTTCCGCCTTTTCGAGGCTTGTCCCGCAAAACGCGCTGACGCTTACCCCATCCAGCGCAGCAAGCTTTTCCGCATGCATCCGTCCAAACCAACCCGTTCCCGCAATACCAATTCGAAGAGTCACTCTACATTCCCACCTTACGTCGTAGTTTTATGCCTTCCCCCTAATGTTTACCCGCCTCCCGGTGGATGTCAAGGAGTTCTTTGCCGCCAAGCGGCAGCTCGACCTTAAACGAGGTTTTCCCTTCGGCACTCGCCGCTGAAATCATGCCATGATGCAGCTCGACAATGTTCTTCGCGATCGCGAGGCCTAGACCCGAGCCGCCGGTATTCCGGGAACGGGACTGCTCGCCGCGATAGAACCGTTCGAACAATAGCGGAATAACCGAAGCCGGCAAAGGTTCTCCGTAATTCGCGATCTCAACGACGGCCAGCCCCCTCTCGCTCCAGACCGCGATATCGATCTGCCTGCCCTCTTTTCCGTATTGAATGGCGTTAACGATCAGGTTCTCGAACACCCGGACAAGCTTGTCCCCGTCTGCGTCAATGAGGATCGAATGATCCGGAAGAGCCAACCGGCATTTCATCCCTGCCTGCTCGAATTGCAAGCGGAATTGAGCCGCCAATTGGCCAATCATCTCGACCAGATTGATGGGGGACAGCCGAAGCCCTATTCCGCCGCTTGTCCTCGTATATTCGAATAAATCGTCAATCATCGTTTTCAGACGAGTCGATTTCTGGTAAGCGATTTGAACGTAATGCCTCAGCTCCACCTCATCTCTGTAACGGTCTTCCTCGATCAGGCCCAGGTACCCGACAATAGACGTTAAAGGCGTGCGCAAATCGTGGGACACGTTCGTCACAAGCTCGGCTTTTGTCCGTTCCGTGCGCCGTTCCTCCTCAATGGAGAGCTTAAGCTGAGCCGTCATTTTATTGATATTTTCCGCCAATGCCCCAAGCTCGTCCCCGCCTCGCACCGGTAACCGGGATTCGAAATCCCCGCCGGCAATCCTTTCGATTCCTTGCGAGATCCGCATCAGATAACGGATTGTCGAACGGCTGAGGGCAAAGAAATAAACGAGAAAAAAGAAAAGGCTTACGGTAATATACGTCGTTAAAAGTCCAAACTTATCAAAGACCTCCCTCAGCAGAGGAGAGAGATTAAAAATATCGGTGCTATACGCGGAGACCGCGACCAGATATAGCAACCCCGTCGTGAAGAATGCCCCAAGCGCGCTAAGCCCGAACAGATACAGCATTTTAAAACGAAGGCTTTTCCACGGTTTACGGCTCAATTTTGTACCCTACTCCCCAGACGGTCTGAATCAGCTTAACGCCGCCCAGCTCGCTCTCCAATTTATCCCGAAGCTTGCTTATATGCACCATCACGGTATTGTTGGATTCCAGGAACCTGTCCTTCCACACCGCTTCAAAAATCGCCTCCGCGCTAAATACCTGCCCGGGATGGCTCGCCAGCAAGTACAAAATATCAAACTCCGTTGAAGTCAGATTAATCCCCCGGTCCTCTACCGTAACGGTATGCGATTTCTTGCTTATTTTCAGAGAATGAATCTGAATAATGTCCTGATCCTGCGCCGTTTGGAGCTGGGTATTCAAATAAATGGACCTGCGGAGCAGCGACTTCACCCGGGCAATCAGCTCCAGAGCGTTAAACGGCTTCACCATGTAATCGTCCGCGCCTGTCGTCAGCCCCATGATTTTGTCCATGTCCTCCGCCTTGGCGCTTAGCATTAGAATCGGAATGCCGTACTCCGCGCGTACCGCCCGGACAACCTCCAGGCCGTTCATCTCCGGCATCATCACGTCGAGAATCATTAATTGGACGGATTCCTTGGCGATTAGCTCCATAGCCTCCCGGCCGTTGCCGGCTATAAGAACTTGGTATCCTTCATTGGTCAGATAGATTTTGATCAGCTCCGCGATTTCCAGGTCATCGTCCGCGATCAGAATTTGAATGGTATTCATGAGATCTCCCTATCTATTTGGTTAATGAATGTGGCTATAGTGTATCAGAAATATTCTCCGGAGCGGACAGCCCCAATCACAAATAAGAAATTCTTAAGGTTTCCTTCAGGATGTCTTACGAACCTCTTCCGCCCTGCGCGTTATCTTGGATATAGAGCAACGGACAAGAATGATACCGGAGGTAGAAATAGATGAGAACAAAGTTATACGTGCTATACGGCGGTAAATCCGTCGAACATGAAGTGTCGTTAAAAACAGCCGTAACCGTCCTTCAATCCATTAATGAGAGCCGCTACGAGGCTTATCCCGTCTACCTTACACGCGAAGGCTTGTGGTGTACGCCGCCCGGGCCTATTGCCAAGGATGAGCTCACGATTGAACGGTTAATTGCAACGCCAACTTTTCCGGACCCCGCCCGTTCCATCGGCGAGATCCTGTCCGGCATCATGGCGCTGCCCGGCCCAAAAGTCGTTTTGCCGCTCCTGCATGGTCCCAACGGAGAAGACGGTACGGTACAAGGCCTGCTGGAGCTCGTGAACGTTCCTTATGTGGGGAATGGCGTGCTATCGGCTGCGTTAACCTTGGACAAGGCCATGTCGAAGCAGGTGCTGGCCCAAGCCGGCATTAACCAGACGGAATATAGGGTGTACCGCTACGAGGAATGGATAACCGATGAGGAATCCGTATTGCGCAAGGCGGAGGATTCCATTGAATATCCGTGCTACGTGAAGCCAGCCTCTCTTGGCTCCAGTATCGGCATCAGCCGGTGCACGAACCGCGGAGAGCTCCTCGCCGGTATTCGCGAAGCTTTCTCTTACGATAAAAAGCTCGTCATCGAGCGTGAGGTGAGCGGCAGAGAAATTCAAGTCGCCGTCATCGGCAATGAGAGGCCTCTTGCCTCGCTGCCCGGCGAATTCATCCATGACCATATTTTCTTCGATTACGAATCCAAATACATGGACAAGCGGCTTACCATGCAAATTCCCGCCAATCTGGCGGACGGCCTCACTCCGCGAATCCGCGAGCTGGCGGTCCGCGCCTATCAAGCCCATGGCTGCGAGGGCCTTGCCCGCGTTGACTTCTTCCTTGACGGAGAAGGCCAATTGTATCTGAACGAGATAAACGCCCTTCCCGGTTTTACGAATTTCAGTATGTACCCGGTCATGTGGGAACGCACGAACGGAACGACCTATTCCGAACTGATCGAACAATTAATCGGACATGCCATCGCCCGTCACCAAAACAAACAAACGATTCAATATACAAAATAAGCGAGGTGAGCCCTATGTTAAGAGATACTTGGGCTGAAATTAGTTTGAGCCGTATTCGAGAGAATATGCTGAACATTCGCCGGTCTCTTCCGGTTTCGGTGAAGCTGATGGCTGTCGTGAAGGCGAACGGCTACGGGCATGGCGACATCGAGTCGGCTAAGGCCGCGATGAGGGCCGGCGCGGATTATTTGGCGGTTGCCTACCTGGAAGAAGCCATTCGGCTGCGCGATGCCGGATTAAAGCTGCCTATTCTCGTATTAACGCCTATCCGGCCGGAGCTTGTGCAATTGGCTCTGAGGCATGACCTCTCCTTAACCGTAACAAGCGCCAAATGGTTTTCCGAGATGCGGATCTTTAAGCCTTGCCCCGCGGGCAAGCTTAGGGTTCATGTGAAAATGGATACGGGACTTGGGCGAATCGGCATCCGGACCAAGGAAGAATGGGATGAGCTTGTTCCGTGGCTGCAGGCTGAAGATGTTGACGTGGACGGTTTCTATACGCATTTTGCGACGGCCGGGCAAGAGGATACCGGCTTTCTGGAGCAGCAGACTGCCCGCTTCCTCGATATGAAAGAATGGACACGCGCTTCAGGACTCGCGATCCGTCATTATCATTGCGCGGGCAGCGTTGCGGCGCTGAGATTTCCTCATTTGGCGATGGATATGGTCCGGATCGGGGCGGCGATGTACGGCTTTTACCCTGCAAAGCTTGCTTGTCCGGTTAAGCTGGAGCCGGCCTTAAGTCTTCATAGCCGCCTGATTCAGGTGAAAAAGCTGGTTAAGGGCGAATATATCGGCTACGACAATTCTTACCGGGCCGAAGAGGAGGAATGGATCGGAACGGTGCCGATCGGTTACGCCGACGGCTGGGCGCAGCGGATGCAAGGCACTGATGTGCTGATCGGAGGCCATCGCACCCCTATAGCGGGAAAAATCTGCATGGATCAGCTGATGATCAAGCTCCCGGGACCGTGTGCGGAAGGCACTCCGGTTACCTTGATCGGCACACAAGGCGGGCAGCGGATTACGTTTGCCGAGCTTGCCGTCCATATCGGAAGCGTCGCGCAGGAGGTATCCACTTCTCTTGGCGGCCGGATAACGAGAACCTATAAAGATATCGAGGAGGTACGTACAAGATGGGACAAAACAACTTGGCCAGACGACATCAGTCAGGCCGTCATATAACGTTTCACACAACCATTCAAACCGCCAATACCGGTGTTTACAAAGGGCATCTGGTCTTGATTAATCGGGAAAATCCAATACGTCAAATCCCTTCATCGGACCGTTTAGCGCCAATCCGTTCGATCCCGGCTATCCACACGCTTAAGGATGGCATGCGGTTAGAACGAACTTGTTTACGCCAGTTGGCTGAGCTTCTTGCGGCCAGCCAAGGGATGGACGATATTATCGCGGTCAGCGGCTATCGGACCAAACACGACCAGGAGCAGATTTATAGTTCCTCCTTAGCCGACAACGGCGCGGATTACACAGCACGTTATGTCGCGTTGCCCGACCGGAGCGAGCATCAAACGGGACTAGCTATCGACGTTGGCCGGCTCAGCAAGGATATCGATTTTATCGCACCGGCTTTTCCGGACACCGCTGTCTATAAGATCTTCAAGCAGCTTGCCGCAAGCTTTGGTTTCATTCAGCGTTATAAGGAAGGCAAGGAAGCAATCACTCGTATCTCGTGCGAGCCCTGGCATTTTCGTTATATCGGCTACCCTCATGCAGAGATAATGGAGCGGAGCGGCTGGTGCCTGGAGGAATATATCGACGCGCTTAGACGCTTTTCCTACGGTAACGAACATCTTTTATTCGAGGATGACCATGCATTGGTCGAAATCTATTTCGTGGCGGCAGACACGGGAGCTTCGACGTCAATTCCCCTTATCCCATGCGACCGCTTCAACTTGTCCGGGAATAACGTTGACGGTTTTATCGTGACCGCGTTCAGCGATAAAAGCAGGCGATCCCATGTCTAGAACGGGATACGGCGGACTCGATTGGCTTAAATTCGCGGCCGCTCTGCTCGTAGTCGCCAATCATACGAGCCCTCTTCTGTCATATAGCGCTGACGCCGATTTTCTTGCAAGCAATCTGCTTACGCGTATTGCCGTTCCCGTCTTTTTTATGACAGCCGGATTCCTATTGTTCCGCAAGCTGTCCGGCAATCCGTTAACGGACCGAAAAGCTGTTCAAGGTTACCTGCTGAAAATCTTAAAGCTCTACGCGATTGCCATTGTCCTGTACATTCCGCTGAACCTATATACCGGTTATTTTTCCGAATCCTTAACGGCGTATTCCGTCATCAAGGACATCGTGTTTGACGGAACCTTTTATCACCTATGGTATATGCCGGCGTTAATAATCGGCCTGTTGATAACTTATGGGATGATTCGGTTCATGCCGATAAACGCGGTGTTGGCTTCGGCCGGGCTTTTGTACATCGTCGGGCTGCTTGGAGACAGCTACTATGGCATTGTGCAAAGCAACGCAGGGCTGGCCTCTATCTACGAAGGGATGTTTAAGGGGTTTGATTACACCCGCAACGGACTTTTCTATGCCCCTCTTTATTTGGCGATGGGAGCCTGGGCAGCCAAACAGCCACCTCCGGCCAGAAAGCCGCTCGTGAACGCAGCTTTGTTTGCGGGATTGCTCGGGCTAATGTTCGCCGAAGGCATGTTCCTTCACTCCTCGGGGATTCCGCGGCATGACAGCATGTACGTGTTTGCGATTCCCGCTACTTATTTCTTATTCCAATGGTCCATGCAGTGGAAGGTTCCGGCCAGCAAAAGGTTCCGGGAGTGGCGGACTTGGGTGTATATTCTGCATCCCTTGGCCATTGTGCTTGTCCGCGGAGCAGCCGAAGCCGCGCATCTGGAGCGGCTGTTTATCTCGAATAGTCTGCTTCATTTCGCCGCCGTCTGTCTGCTGTCGATTGGGCTGTCCGCGTTTAGCGTATGGCTGTTGGCAATCATCCGGAAACTCAAAGCTCCTATCCGGATGTGGATAACAACTCCTGTGGACAAGTGGATAACACTTCGAAAATGAACAGTTGTCCGATAGAAAGCGCTCTTAATATGTGTATAACTTTGTGAATAACTGTGGACAACACGTATGTCGCGTAGGCTTATATGACTATTTTCGTTTCCAAATCGCTTCCCGGTAGGCTGTTGGCGTCTCCCCCATACGATTTTTAAACGTTCGCGTAAAAGCATACAAAGAAGAATATCCCGTCGTATAAGCGACCTCCGTAATGGAGGCATCCGTCTCCGCAAGAAGCCGCTTGGCGGATTCCATCCTTACCTGCGTGATGAACTCGCTTGGCGGCATTCCAACCTTTTCCGAAAAAGCAACAGAGTAATACGTCCGGTTCATTCCCGCTGCCTTGGCTGCCTGCTGGACCGTGATGCCTTCCGTGGCATGCTGCCGGATATAGGACATGCTTTGCTTGACCCAATCCGTGGCATTCAGGGCATACGCATGGGGAGCCGTCCGGCATAAGGCTGCCAATAGACGGTACAGCAGGCTTTGCATATCGAGTGAACGAACATGGGCGCTCTCCGTCTCCCTGCTCCGCATCCAATCAAGCAAGCCAAGAAGCGCCCGCTCCGCCTCTTGCGTCCATGCGTTCTCCAGAAACGGCCTTTCGCAACTTATGCCGGTAAGCGCCAGCATCTCTGCTGCCCGTGGACCATCCATCACAATCCAGCTCATCCGGGGCGGCTTTTCCCCTTCTATCGCATAGTACGTATAGGTACGCGCAGGGAACAAGCAGAAGAGATCCCCTGCCGACAGCGTTACGCCATTATCCGCATCCCACTCTACCCGTACGAAGCCTTCCTTTACGATATGCAGGCTGTAGCTCTCAATCCTTTTGGGTCCGGCACTGTAACCTTGCCTGGTCTCCGTCATCCCCCCTCTTACGGGCCATATCGAGCCTTGCTTATCCAGCTCGCTTATCGCATGAAACAGAAACTCGGCGGTTTCGAAGCCTCCCGAACTATTGCTATTCATCACAATCCGCCCCCTACCTGACAAATTGGTAAATCAACCATACATGATGCTATTTTACGACTGCCTCATATCCATTACAATGATTGGCATGGAGGCGATTTTCTCTTGAAAAAACCAAACATTTTGTTGATTACAAGCGATCAGCAGCACTGGAATACGCTAGGTTATTTCAATAACGAATTAAGCACGCCCAATTTAGACCGTCTTATTAAGGCCGGCACAACCTTTACGAGAGCCTACTGTCCGAATCCGACCTGCACGCCAAGCCGTGCATCCATTATTACGGGCCAATACCCAAGCCAGCATGGCGCTTGGACGCTTGGAACCAAGCTTCTGGAAGACCGGCACTTCGTCGGGGAAGATTTTAATTCTGCCGGCTACAAAACCGCGCTTGTTGGCAAAGCCCATTTTCAGCCGTTGTCTTCAACGGAGGAGTACCCGTCGCTTGAGGCTTATCCGGTCCTGCAGGATTTGGAGATGTGGAAGCAATTCAACGGTCCTTTCTACGGCTTCGAGCATGTCGAGCTAACGCGCAATCATACCAACGAAGCTCATGTAGGCCAGCACTATGCCTTATGGATGGAGGAGAAAGGCTGCGTCAATTGGCGCGATTATTTCCTTCCTCCAACAGGCAACATGGATCCCGCCATTACGTACAAGTGGCCGATTCCCGAAAAATATCATTACAACACCTGGATCGCGGAGCGCACGAACGCGCTTATGGAGCAATACGCCGAAGAAGACAAACCGTTCTTCCTCTGGTCAAGCTTCTTCGACCCGCATCCGGAATACCTGGTGCCGGAACCTTGGGATACAATGTACGATCCGGATTCCCTGACGATTCCGGATATCGTGCCGGGCGAGCACGACAAAAACCCGCCTCATTTCGGCCTCACGCAAGAGGACAATCCGGACTTCTCCCCTTGGGCGGAAACGGGTAATGGCATTCACGGTTACCGTTCGCACCATTACTATGAATACGGGGAGAAGAAGAAGCTTACCGACTACGACAAGAAGAAGCTGGTCGCCGTCTATTACGGCATGATCAGCATGATGGACAAATATATCGGAACCATCCTCGACAAGCTCGAAGAGCTTGGCATCGCGGACAATACTGTCGTCGTCTTTACGACGGATCATGGACATTTCTTCGGCCAGCACGGTCTGCAGGCCAAAGGCGGCTTCCATTACGAAGACCTGATTCGCCTGCCCTTTATCGTGCGTTATCCGGGACAGGTTCCGGCGGGAGTAACGTCAGACGCGATCCAATCGCTGGTTGACCTTGCGCCAACGTTCCTGTCGCTCAGCGGCATTCCGGTTCCGCATGCGATAACCGGCGTCGATCAAAGCGAGGTATGGAGAGGCACGGCATCCGCTGCCAGAGATCATGCCATCTGCGAATTCCGTCACGAGCCAACAACCATTCATCAGAAAACGTACGTCGACCAGCGTTATAAAATCACGGTCTATTACAACCAAACCTACGGGGAAATCTTCGATCTGCAGGATGACCCAAGCGAGCTTAACAACTTGTGGGACGATCCGGCATACGCGGCGCTGAAATCCGAGCTTCTGCTCAAGTACATCTGGGCGGAGCTTGGCAAGGAGCCGATGCCGATGCCGCGCATCTCGGGCGCGTAGGCGCAACGAACAAGGGCTATCCCAGTCATAAAGGACGTGGAATAGCCCTTGTTCATTGCTGCATTTCCCCATGCTTAGCGGCCAGGTCAACAATGACCATTGGACACTTCTGCCCTCTCCCCGACATGAAAAAGAACCACGTTGGATTTCGTCCATCGTAATGGGCAGTTTATGCCCCCTAACTCGATCTACATTGGATTGCCTACAGTATAATCAGCTCAAATGGACTATAGTTACTCATTCTGCTTCCTTTTACTGTAGTGAATCCAACGTAGCCGCTGGATGCTCCCTTTTACTCGTATTTTTCTTGGAGGAAATCCAGCGTACGGGACTCCGCCATGAAGATAGATTACATGCCGTTATCTATGAATGAACTCCAGCGTTTATAGCCTGTTATGACCGCAAAGAACCGGGCCTGCACGCTGCAGACTCGGTTCTTTTGCGATATTACGGAGGAAATCAGCCCAAGTTAATAGCCCGAATCTCTTCCAGCGGAATCTTTGGCTTGCGATTCTCCGTGAGCAGACCGTTAATTTCCTGCTGCACGTCGGCCACCTGCGTATAGCAATAGCCGCAAATGTAATCGACGGACTTGATGGCTTGCGTAAGCCCCTTGAAGCGTTCCGTGAAGGCTTCGACCGAATCCACCTGCTCCCCATAGCCCCAGCCCTTGTCCGACTGGAATGCAATGCCGCCGAACTCGCTGATGATAATCGGCTGTCCCCGGTAGCCGTAGCCTTCGGCGAAAGCATATTTCCAATGGTTGCAGGTTGTCTCGCCTGACATGATGCCGTCCTTGTTATCCCGGTACCGCTTCAGGAATCCGTCCCCGGTCTGGACGTAATCATGCAGCGTCACGATATCCGACACGGTATGCTCCCAGCCGTCGTTGACGATAACCGGGCGATTCGGATCGAACGACTTCGTGAGATGGTAAATGCCTTCCGTGAATTTCTGCTGCCGCTTGTCGCGAAGGATGTTGCCAATGCCCCACGACTCGTTGAACGGCACCCACGTAATGATGCTCGGATGGTTATGCTGCTGCTTGATAATTTCAAGCCATTCTCTCGTGAAAGCCTCGACCGCGCGGTCATGGAACTCGAAGGTCGCCGCCATCTCCGACCAGACGAGCAGCCCCTTTACGTCGCACCAATAGAGAAAACGGGCGTCCTCGATCTTCATATGCTTGCGCACGCCGTTGTAGCCCATCGCCAGGATCAGGTCGATATCCTCTATCAAAGCTTCTTCGCTTGGAGGCGTCAGATGGCTGTCCGTCCAGTAGCCTTGGTCCAAAATAAGCCGTTGGTAGATCGGCGCGTTGTTCAGCAGCACTTTTCCGTTCTCGATGGATATTTTCCGCATGCCGAAATAAGAAAGCGTACGGTCGACAACATGTCCGCCCGAGGTCAGGACGAACTCCACATCGTACAAATTCGGACGGGCCGGGGTCCAATACGCCCGCTTCCACGGTCCGTTTGCTTCATGGTGAAGATCAACCTCAACCGTAAGGCACGGACGGTCAATCCCCAGCGCAACCCGCTTCACGGGCTGCCCCTTGAATGTAACGATGGCCTCCAGCAGAAGATCGCCTCCGGGCCGGACACCGTTCACTTCGTAATCGAACCGAACGACATGACGGTCGAGATCCGGCGTAATTTTGACCGATTCCAGCCGCTCTTCTTCTACGTATTCCATCCATACCGTCTGCCAGATGCCCGTCGTTTGCACGTAGAAGCATTCAAAATTATCCGGCACCCAGCGCTGCTTGCCTCTCGGCTGATAGCAGCTGTTACTGTCCGTTACTTTCACCGTTATCCGGTTATCGGCTCCGAACTTGAAGTGCGGCGTCATGTCGACGGAGAATGCCGCATAGCCGCCTTGATGACTTCCGGCCAGCTCGCCGTTAATCCATACTTTGGCATCGTAGTCTACCGCCTGAAAATGCAGGATAGCCTGCTTGCCCGACGCTTCCGCCGGAACGGAGATCTCTCTGCTGTACCACACGTAAGGATGAAAGCTTTCCTCTCCGATGCCGCTGGCTTTTGTTTCGTACGTAAACGGTACGTTAATCCGGTGTGTTGCCGTAAACCTTTCCTGCCACTTCTCGCGCTCGCCGGCGTTTGCGTCGTCGAAGCGGAAGTCCCATTCGCCGTTCAGATTATGCCAATCGCCGCGCACGAGCTGGGGTCTAGGATAGTCCTTGCTATATGATTTCGTCGTCATGCTGTACCTCCTGCTCCTATACCTTGCCTTGAAATACCGCCGCATAGATGGAAGACGGGCGAAGCGGAACGCCGCGCTGCCACTCGGCTGCCTGCATGGTCCGGCTCTTGCTCACGATGTTCCCCGGCTCGAAAACGCTGTTGATCTCATCGTAGCCTTCGCCGGTAATTTCGTGCAGTACCATCTCTCCGGCTGCGTCGAAGGCAGCCAGATCCAGCACGGCATTCACTTCGTTCAGCCCGCGGTTAACGATAAATACCGTAACGGTATCGCCGGCTCCGTTGATGCCCGCCGCGATGTCCAGCTCCGGCAGCCCGTTCAGCTCTACCGGCGTCTCCTTTTGCGACGGCACGGCAAATGTCGCGCAGTCCGCCTGCACGGCAAGCATATGCTGCAGGTTGCGGTTTGCGTACAGCTTCATGACCTCATAGGTCGGCGTCCCGTACACGTCGAGCGGCCGATTGCTCCAGCCGGACTCTTTGCCGCAATATTGGTCGGCATAATGATCGCCAACCCGGATGCAGCCGCCGAGCCAGCCATTGACCAGATCGGAGAAGCTGCCGATATGAACCATATCGCTTGAACGAAGCATCTCGTTCAGATTGGCGGCATTGGCAACCGCCGCGCCAAGCGTATGCTCGTTCGGCAGCCCTTTGCGGATCGTATTCGGATAATACATCGTGTTGTATTCCGTAATAGCGATTTTGACATGGGCATGCTTCGGGCTTGCCTTAATGCTGTCCGTCGTCTCCCGCAAGTAATGCCGCGTGAATTCCGGATAAGCAGCAATTGCTTTATACCGGTCTTCCGAAGGCGTGCTACTGTTCATACCGAAAGGTCCGTAGCCATGGTAGATATGCAGGGTCAAATAGTCGATCAGCTCGCCTGCCTGCTCCAGCACCGGCTTGTTCCATGCTTGGTCGTAATGGCCGCAGGCCAGCAGCACGATGGAAGGGTCCGCCGCTTTCATCGCTTGGGCGAACGACACCGTACGCGCCGCGAACTCCTCGGCGGAGCATGTTCCTACTTGCCAGCCTCCCCATACCTCGTTGCCAATCTCCCAATGTTTCACGCCATATGGCTCGGGATATCCGTTCGCGGCGCGCAAAGCGCCCATCGGCGTATCGGCCGAGCCATTGCAATACTCGATCCATGCCGCCGCCTCTTCGGGCGTTCCGGATCCGTCATTCACGCAAATGAGAGGCTCTACCTGCAGCTCCCGGCAGAAGGCGATAAATTCGTCCGTGCCGAAATATTTGCTCGTCCAGCCGCCCCATGCCTCGTTGTACATGACCGGTCTCTCCAGCACGGGACCAACGCCATGCTCCCAATGGTAGGCGCTGATGTAGTTGCCCGCCAGTCTCATCATGCCGGCGTTCAGCTCTCTGGTCATATCGACGACCTCGCGCTTCACCAGGGCGATACTGTCGGCTGCAAGCAGGGATACATGATCGAGCCAGAGCATACCGGTCGATACGTGATCCGCCCAGCGTGGATGGTCACCAGGGATGTAGACGCGAAGCTCGGCGTCGGCGCAAGCACGGGATACGGCTAAGTCCGCTTCGTATTCCCGCCAGTTATGGCCGGCGAGCTCGATAATCACAGAACCAAGCGTTTCCTCCGTATGCCGGTCTACCGCTTCCACGACCAGCCGCTTCAGCTCTATGGACGCGCGGGCAACGACTTTCAACTTATAATCGGCAGGCCCTTTGAGGGCGGCCTTCTGCGCAATCCCGGCATAGGCCTCATCATCGCTTAACAAGCGGATGCGCTGCGCCCGTCCCGAATGCTTGGGCGCGGGCGCCTCCAGCGCGTATTTCGTATTGCGTCCGTTCGTATAGGCTTGCCAGCTTCCGGATATTTCCCGCTTCGTTTCGGACTCGCTCTCGAAATCCATATCCTTAAGCGGGAAGGCCAGCATGGCTTCCATATGGTCCCGGATATCCTCGACAAAGTGGCCGAACAGGAACGGGTTGACGGCATGCCGGCTCGCTCCGGCGCAATCGACGGTTATGTTAGCTTTGTTAGTCAAAATGAACCTCCATAGAAATCGTTAGTATAGTCGCCTTATCCCTTGATGGAGCCGATCATGACGCCTTTGACGAAATGCCGCTGCACAAAGGGATACATGACCAGCACGGGCAGGCTGGATACAATGATAACCGCGAATTTAATGCTCTCCGACAGCAAAATTTGCTTCTCCAGGCCAACGCTTCCGCCGTCCGTTTGGGCAGATTGACTGATCAGCAAGATTTCGCGGAGCACCAGCTGAAGCGGATATTTGCCTTCATCGCGAATATAAATCAGTGCGTTGAAGAACGAGTTCCAGTGGCCAACCGCGTAGAACAGCACCATGACGGCCAGAATCGGCTTCGAGAGCGGCAGGATGATGCTGACAAGCAGTCTCCAGTTGGAGCAGCCGTCCATGTGGGCCGCCTCCTGCAGCTCCCAAGGGATACTATTCTGAAAATACGTGCGCATAACGATAAGATTGTAAGTCGCGATAGCGCCTGGCACGATCAGCGCCCACATGGTGTCGACCATGCCCAGGTCTTTGACCAGCAAATAAGTCGGGATAAGACCCCCGCTGAAAAACATCGTCATCGTAATCAGGACCATAATCCCGTTGCGCAAAGGTAGATCCGGTCTCGACAGCGGATACGCCGCGAGAATCGTCATTATAATGTTAATGACGGTTCCGATGACCGTATACATAATCGAGTTGCCGTAGCCGATCCAGATCTTGTCGTTCTGCAAAATGTTGGCGTAAGCCTCGACATTGAGGCCTTGCGGCAGCAGCCACACGTCGCCGTTTAATACTTTGGACGGGTCGCTGAACGACGCGCTGACAATAAACAGCAGCGGGTATAACACAATGATCATAATAATGGCGGCTATGATATATACAACTGCGTCGAACAAACGTTCATTCGACGGACTTATGCTCTTTTCCATAAGCGGTTACCTCCTTACCATAAGCTCGTCTCCGACGTCTTGCGGGCAAAACGGTTTACGAGCAGCAGCAGCATAAGGTTGATCACCGAGTTGAACAGACCGATGGCCGCCGTGTAGCTGTACTCGCCCTTCAAGATTCCCGTCGTATAGACGAACGTGGAGATGACGTCGCTGGATTCCAGATTCAGGTTGTTCTGCATTAGCAAAATTTTCTCGAAGCCGATGTTCATGAAATGGCCGATATCGAGAATGAGCAAGATGACGATAACCGGCATAATACCCGGCAGCGATACGTGCCAGATGCGGCGGAGCCGCGAAGCGCCGTCCATCTTGGCTGCTTCGTACAGCTGGGGATTAACCCCGCTGAGCGCGGCGATATAGATAATGGATTGCCATCCCATGCTTTGCCAGATGTTCGAGCCGATAAAGATCGGCTTAAACCAGGCTGCTTCCTGCAGGAAATTAATCGGCGTGCCGCCAAACGCCTCGATCAGCTGGTTGATTGGTCCCGTCTTCGGCGACAGAAACACGTTTAGAATGCCTACGATGACAACAACCGAGATGAAATGAGGAATGTACGTAATATTTTGCAGCCACTTGCTGTAGGCCCGGCTTTTGATTTCGTTCACGAGCAGCGCCAGCAGGATCGGTACCGGGAAGGCGATGAGGAGCGAGAATAAGTTGATGGATACCGTATTCCACAGCAGCCGCCAGAAGTAATACGAGTTGAAAAACCGTTCGAAATGGCCGAAGCCTTCCCACGGGCTGCCGATAATGCCTTTGGCCGGATTGAAGTTTTTGAAGGCGATCTGCAGGCCGTACAGCGGCCCGTAATGGAAGATTAAATAAAAAGCGAGCGGCGGCAGCAGCATGAGATACAAATCGTACCGCTTCGCCATTTTTTTCAACAGCCCGTCGCTTCTCTTCTTGCGGCCGGGAACGGGGGCCGCCCCCGCGTTCTCGATCATGCTGTCCATGAGCAACCCCTCCTTCTCTTCGCGACATCACATTTATTTGGCCATTTTGTCATAAGCATCCTGGTAAAGCTTCTCAAGATCGGCAATGTTCATTTTCTTCAGCGTGGACTGGAATTCGTCCCACTTGTCGAAGCTGAGCGCCCCAACGATGAACTTCGTGCTTTGTTCTTCGAAATATTTGTCGATATCATTGCGCAGAACGTTAACCTTCTGGGCAGTCGCTTCGTCAAACAGCGGCGACGCATAGCGGATTTTCGGCAAATACGGCTCAAGCTGCTCGTAAGCCTCTTGTACTTGAGGCGGGTTGATGAACGATGCTACTTTGTCGCTGATGATATGAGGCGCGCCGCCGCCGGCGTATGGCGTGATTTTTGCCTGGGCGCCCGCTACGTTCAGAAGCTCTTCCTTGTAGTAAGGGATACCGTCCTTCATTTCGTAGTGCTCGCCTTCCCGGCCGAAACGCAGCAGCGTTGAGCCTTCGTCGCTGTAGAAATAGTCGATCCAGCGCATGGTCGCTTCCGGGTATTTGTTGACGGACGTAATGGCGAATGCTCCGTAGTCGCGCGGCACCGGAGCGACTTGGCTTTGCAGGCGGTCGCCATTAGGGCCTGCTTGAGGTGCAATGCCAATGTATTGATCCTGAATGGTCAGGAAGTTATTGTTCGTCTGATCGAAGAAGTAGCCCGTATTGCCCGTACCTTGCTTGGCAAGATATTGCGCTTCCGTGTGCGAGAAAATCTCCGGATCGATCAGCTTCTCCTTATAAAGCTTGTTCAAATACATGAGCAGCTCTTTGTACTGCTCGTCGCCGCTCCAGATATGCACCTTGTCGCTTTCGACATTAATGTTATAGCCGAGCTGTGAATCAAGCCCGAACGCTCCCGCCATTTGATAGACGATTGGCATGCCGATACGCGCGGTCATCGGAATTTCGTCCGCTTTCCCGTTGCCGTTCGGATCGCCGTCGCGGAAAGCCTTCAGCACTTCATACAATTCGTCGGTCGTCTCAGGCACCTTCAGGCCCAGCTTATCCAGCCATGCCTTGTTGATCCATCTCTTGTCGGTCCGGGCGGAACCTAGCGTGACAATGCCCGGGATCGCGTAAATATGTCCCTCCGGCGTCGTGATGCCCGCGCGGATCTCCGGATATTGATCCATGAGACTCTTCAAGTTGGGCGCGTATTGATCAATCAGTTTCTCCAGCGGGATCAGTTGTCCCGAAGAGCCGTAGCGGACCGTCTCCAGCTGCGTCAGACCCGAACGGTACAAAGCATCGGGAAGCTCATTGGATGCGAACAGGAGGTTTTTCTTCTCCGCGAAGCCGTCGGTCGGCGCCTCGATAAAATCGACCTTGATGTTGCTCATCTTCTCGTAATCCTGGAAGACAGGCATGTCTTTAAACGGACCGTTTACGGGCGCGACGCGCGTAAACATCTTCAGCTTGATCGGCGTATCCACGATCGGGAATCCTTCCGTTTTTACCGCATTCTCCGCCGAGCCCGACGATTTGGAATCCCCCGTATTGCCGCCTTTTTCATTGCTATTGCCGTTACCGCCGTTGCTGCAGCCGGATACGATTAATCCGGTAACAAGCATCGTGGCGAAAGCATATCTCCCCCATGTTTTTCGCATGTTAATATACCCTCCAGACTTTCAATTCACCGGTTCTTGTAAGCGTTTACCGCCGGTGTTACTCGATTATAAAATACGGCCGGTTACGCCGAGTTACACTTATATGACTATTTACTCCACATATTTTACGACTTCCTTTGCCGCTGCCTTGCCGTCTCCGAGACTGTTCCAATACGCCTGCGGCGTCATGCCCGTCACTTCCTTGAACACCTTGAAGAAATAGTTGTGCGTGGTAAAGCCCACCTGGTCGCTGACCTGCTTGATGGTATATTGGCCGCTTTCCAGCAGCCTGCGCGCCGCGTCGACCCGTACCCGGTTCACGTATTCGGAGAACGTCGACTGCGTCTCGTCCTTGAAGATCCGGCTCAGATAGGAAGCGTTTAAGCCGATGAAGCCTGCGGCAAGCTCCAGCGTCACGATGCCGGAATACCGCTCCAAAATAAAGCCGATCGCCTGGGATACATGGCGGGAATAGCTGCCCGTCGCGTGATGCTCCTTAAGCAGAATCAGCAGTACGCCGTAAAACGACTGGAGCCATTTCTCCAGCTCGCCGACGCCTCCAAGACGATTAAGCTCGCCGCGCGGCGGCAGACGATCGGCATCCTTCGTTGTCCCAAGCGGAGACCGGTTCCCCTTTTTTAACGCCTTATCGCCGATATGGAGCAGCTCGCTGACCGTTATCTGCACCGCGTGCGAATGCAAAGGAAGCCCGCGAAGCGGTTCGAATACCGAAGCGATTAAACGCTGCGCGCCTTGCCCGTCCAATCTTTCGATGGCAAGCAGCAGCTGCTTCTGCTCTTCGATCGTAAGCGCGACGCGGCTCTCCCGCGTGCCTTTTCCGCGTTCTGCATTTGGGTTAGCGGCTCGGGTTGTCGCATCAAGCGCCCGTTCCGCGGAGGCGTAGCTTCCCCCAAGCTGCGACAGGCTGTTGCATACATGTCCAACCGCATAGGTCGATTTCAAATTCAAGTACATTTCGAGCGCATGGCCAAGCTTACTCATGCTTCTGGCCGCTTCGCTTGCGGCTGCGTGCTCGCTTCGCTCCCGTATGGCAAACACGACGGCGATCCGCCCGTCCTCCACGTAAGCGGCCGTGCGCTCGCGCGCGTCTCCCAGGCTTTGCTGCATAAGCTCGACAACCTGCTGAACCAGCCGGTTCGTCTGCACGTCGGTATTGGATTCCGTCAGCAGCAGGAACGGTACGATCTGCAGGACCGCTGCCGCATACAAATCCGCCTGCGGGTACATGCCGTAACGCCTGATGCTGCCTTCCAGCTCCCTCGCTGCTTCCGCCTTGCCTCTTGCGAGGTCAGAGATTTGGCTCCGGACCAACTCGGCATTGAAGTGGGATGATTCGTCGGCTTCACTTGCGGCTTCGGATGATTTACCCGCCTGAACTGCTTTTTCAAGCATCGCCAGCAAAGTATCCTTGTCCAGCCGGTGCTTTAGCAAATAATCGACCGAACCGTTCTTCAGGCAGTCCCGAACGTAATCGTAATCGTCATAGCTGCTGAGCATAATCGTCTGAACGGCAGGATACCGCTGCTTGATCGTCCGATTCAAATCCACGCCGTTCATTCCCGGCATGTTGACGTCGAGGATCGCCACGTCGGGGCGCTGTTCCCCAATCATGTCCAATGCCGTCTCCGCGCTTTGAGCTTCTCCGCAGATCTCGAAGCCATGTGCGCGAAAATCCAATAAAGACCGCAGATCGTTGCGAACGAGCGGCTCGTCGTCTACCAATAACACGCGATACATCATTAGCTCACCTCTTGTTCGGCGCCTGCCTGGCCCCGCATATTGGGAAAACGAATTTCGACCTTCGTATACAGGCCAGGCTCGCTATACAGCCTGATGCCGTAAGGGGCTTCAAACGAACGGACGATTCTCTCGTGTACGTTGCGCACGCCCATTCCGCTGAACCGGGAAGAGGTCGGCTTTGTCCCTTGTCCGCCCAGCAGTTGCTCCATCTGCTCCGGCGTCATTCCTTTGCCGTTGTCCGTCACCTCGATCATCAGATCGCGGTTATCCTCGTATACCCGTATCGTGACGAAGCCGCCTTGCTCCCGCGAGCCGATTCCGTGCAGAACCGCGTTCTCCACAATCGGCTGCAGCGTAAGCTTCAGCACGCGGCTGTCTAATAACGACGGATCTTCAATCTCTTCGTGAACAATGATCGGCTCCATGTATTTGTATTTGACGATAGAAATATAGCTGCGCACGTAATCCAGCTCCTCCCTTACCGTCAAATACTCGTTGGAGTTGCCCAATACGCCCCGCATCAAATCGATTAATGAGCCGGATACCTCCTCTATGTTCGGAGTCCCGTTGAGCTTGGCCAAATATTTGATCGTATTAAGCGAATTGTAGAGAAAATGAGGGCGTATCTGCGCCTGAAGCGCCGTCAGCTCTGCCTCCCGCTTTTCCTGCTCGCTTACGCGTATCCCTTCGAATAACCGCTTCAGCTCCTCCACCATGCCAATAAACACGTGGTACAGCTGTCCCACCTCGTCCTTTGCAGCGATTTCCTTCTTCGGTAACGTCAGGTTGCCGTCCTTCACCAGCATCATCATGGACTTCAGACGCCGGATATTAATCGTAATGCGCGACGACACCTGCAGCGAGCCAATAAGGACGACCAGCAGGACAATCACCGAAGCTTCAATGATCAGCTTTAGCAGACGGGCAGATTCGCTGAGCAGCGAATCGGTCGGGATAAGCGCCAGCGTCGACCAGCCCGTATGGTCCGATTGCCGGCTGACCACGATATAAGACCTGCCGCCAATGACCCTCTCCTCCACATCGCCCTCAACCTTGCCAAGCTTCGCAAATTTGCGCTTCATGTCGACGATTTTCTGATCGGAGGGCGCAAAGCTTGGCGTGTGGTCCGACCGGTACACGAATTCATCCTGCTGATCAAGCACATACAGCATACTGTCTGCGGTTGGCCTGACGCCGTATGTCTTGCGGATAAAGTCGTAATTCAGATCGACCATAACCACGCCAATCGTCTGGCGGTTGTAGCGGATTTCGCGGCCGACCGTTATCGTCTCCGTGACGCCCGTCTGCTTCAAATAGGCATGACGGGAGCCGTTGCGCAGCATATAGTCCATCATGGGCGTTCCGAGTACGCTTCGGTCCAGCCACGGCCCGCCGGTGAAAAACACTTTGCCGCTTAGGCTAACGACGGCAATCCGAGCAATATAAGGCTTGTTCGCGACTAAAGACGACAGGAATTCCTCAATCCGCTTCTGCTCCTGGAACCACTCGTAGCTGATTTCCTCCGAGGGGCTGAGCAACGTATCGATCACGGTGTTTTTGTTCGTAACAACAATCGTATTAAGCCGGTCAATCTCCTCCAGCATAATGTTTAATGACTCGTCGGCTTGCCTGATACTATCCGATACCGAAGTTACGGCGTTGGACTTGATCGTCTCCCGCATGTTGAGATAGACAATGACGGAGATCGATACGATAGAAAGAAGAGCGACAAGGCTGAACGCCAGAAAAATTTTGCCTTGAATGCTGAGGCTTGGCGATACCCAACGCCTAAGGGTGGACAGCTTCATTTCGGACAACTCCTTTTGAGGAGATAATTGCAATCGCTTACATAAATAACAGGACTAAATCGGCTAAGCCTCTGCCTTTCTTAAAGCCAGCGGAGATTCCTTGAAGTACATTTTGAAGGCCCTTGTGAAGGTATACAGATTCGGATATCCCAGCGACAATCCGATCTCCGTCACTGAAGCATGGGTATCGATTAAGAGGCGTCTAGCCTTCTCCATCCGGACCTTCTGCATGTATTTCATCGGGGGCATCCCCATCTCTTCCGTAAATACTTGAGTAAAATAAGAACGGTGTACGCCCGCAAATTCGGCTACCTGCTGAACGGTAATTCCTTCAGTCGCATGGAGCTCCATATACTCCGCGCATTCGTGGATCCAGCTCGCAAGCTCCGGTCCCTGCCCGGCCTCTTCCAGCATTAAAGCCGAGAGCAGCCCATAAAGATGCCCTTGCAGCTCCAAGGCCACTGCCGGCCGCCAGCGCTGAACCCGCTCCAGCGCTTCGATAGCCCGGTCTGCGGCTGCTTCAATCCGAGAAGAGACGGTACCTCTGCGGAATGGTTCTTGCTCCGTAAGCCCCGCCAGTTGAAGCAGCGCCTCTACCCGGTCTCCGTCTATAGCCAGCCAGCGCATCTCGAGCGGCCGTTCGGCCGGGAGCATGTCGTAATAATACGTTCGGTCCGGGAATAGGACGAAGAGGTCTCCCCTTGCAAGCTCTACCTGCCGGCCCTCATATTCGAGTCGCAGCCTTCCTTCCCGCACGAAATGAATGCTGTAGCACTCGATTCGTTTTGGCCCAACCTTATAATGGGGCTTGGCTAGACATCTTCCCGCCCTTACCGGCCACAGCCGGCCTGCTTTGTCCAGCTCGCCCGGCGTGTAGTAGATAAAGTCCGCATATTCGTAATCGTACTCCCTCATGTCCGCTATCCCCTCGTCTTAAGCTAACAAAATGACAATAGATAATTCCGTCCAATGATTAGAACCACAATATAACTAAGCATATTATGAGATCTTCATTTCGTAAACCTAACATAATGATATTTTTTTCCGTCTACTCGCAGCGATTAAAGTGAATCGGCTTCACCATCCTAACGCTTAGAAACAAAAAAAGGCTGCTCTGAGTATCAGAGCAACCTCTTTGGACCTACTATCCGTATCAATTAATAACCCCAATTACAATCGCTTGCGTTAAATTACTTCTCCCAAAGCTCGATCAACCGGCCATCCGGATCTTCAATCCAAATAAACTGTCCGTACTCGCTGCTCTCTTTTTCCTTTGCTAGAGGAACGCCAACCTGTTCAAGATGCTTAATCGTCTCGTCCATATCATGGACTTGGAAATTCAGCATCACTTGTTGATCTGTCGGGAAATAAGGGTCATCCTCGGAAAAGAAAGAAAAGATCGTTTCGTTTTCCGGTTGGCCTTTGATCATAGTCCCGTTCCAATCCCCTATTTCAAGCTGCAGCACTTCGCTGTACCATTTTTTGATCGCTTCAAGATTTTTGGTTCTCCAAAATACTCCTCCGAAACCTTTGATCATCGTAGTTATCCCCTGTCACTCATCAGATTTATTTCCCGTTTGATCTTAATTTCGCTAATGTTTGTTGAGCCGCCATTTTCCCATTATGCATTCCGAATTCAGAAACCTCCGTAAGCTTGTCTTTAGCCGGGAGATATCTATGATGTCCAATGATCTCGCACGCTCTTTCCTGCACATACATATCTTCATCATCTAAATATTTCACGATGGAATCAAGATGGTCTTTCGGCGTTAACGCTAAAATCGCAAAAATAGATTGGCACCGAAGCTCATCGCTCAATTCCTCGTTAGAACCGATTAATGCGTTCAAATCGGATATACATTTCAAGTCTTCTTCCGACTCCAACCGGTTATCCGTCTCTGACGGATAATCTTTCTTTAATTCATCCCAATCAGACGCAGAATTTGATTCAAGCTCGTCAATAAATGAACGAATGCTTCTGAACCTAGGAGATAGATCCGTTTCCTCATGGTTCATATAACTTACCTTGTATTTGCAAGCACCTTGCACGTGGACGCAAATATAGTTCGAGTTATCATCCGTCCATAAAGGAACAAGACCCTGAAGGACTTCAATGTCAGACATATAGTCAACAACTTCAAGTATTTCTTCTACATCCATTAACCTTAAAAAGAAGCTTTGATTTTTTTGTTTCTTATGATGAAATTCTAATGCCTCTAATCCTTCACGGGGTAACGTAATATTAAGTTTTTCAATAAGCTCATTAATCATAATCAGGCTCCTTTGGATTACGCCAGTTGGATACCGCTCCAATCGAATACATCACATTGGCCGTATTCATTATTACCCGCAGCGGCCACCGTACCGTCTGATTTAAGACCAAGCGTATGAGCGCAACCCGCGGCAACCGCCACGATATCGCGCCATCCGCTTACCTCGCATTGACCATGCTCATTCCCTCCTGCAGCTACTACCGTGCCGTCCGATTGAAGTCCGACAGTATGATAACTGCCCGCCGCGATCGACACAATCCCGCTCCAACCGCTTACTTCGCATTGACCATGCTTATTCAATCCCGCGGCCACCGCCGTGCCGTCTGATTTAAGCCCAACCGTATGTAAGTAACCTGCTGCTATCGCCAAGATATCACGCCAATTACCGACCTTGCATTGACCATACCGATTATTGCCCGCCGTCGTTACCGTACCATCCGATTTAAGCCCAACCGTATGTAAGTAACCTGCTGCTATCGCCAAGATATCACGCCAGGCGCTTACCATGCATTGGCCTTCCTGATTTCGCCCCACAGCCATCACTGTACCATCCGATTTAAGACCAAAAGTACGACGCCAGCCGGCCGCTATCGACACGATATCGCGCCAGTCGTTTACTTCGCATTGGTTATGCTTATTCCACCCGGCAGCCATAACTGTTCCTTCGGAAGTAAGGCCAACGGTATGAGCATTCCCCGTATTAGTCGCCATATGAACATTACCGGCCGCAACCGCTACGATATCACGCCATTCGTTTACCTCGCATTGACCGTATGAATGATCGCCTACGGCAGTCACCGTGCCATCCGACTTAAGACCAACCGTATGACGGCAACCCGCCGCGATGGCAAGCCCCCGTTTCCTATTTAACGCTGCTTGCATTCGCTCCCTCCAATCATCCAAGGATAACCGCAGATAAAAAATGAGCCTCGAACATCTCCGGGGCTCCGTCTAGTAATTCTCACCGCGATAATAACGGTCAAGCTTATGTTCTAAGTGAGTGAGCTGCGACTTTTTCTCCTCGATATCGTCCAAAAGCTTTTGCTTCTGTTCTTGAATGAGCTTAATTCTTTCAGGAAGAGTTGCCGTTCCGGTTTTTACCATGTCATAGTATTGCTTAATGTCTTCCACGCTCATTCCGGTTTCGCGAAGACATTTGATGAATACCAGCCAATTCAGCTCGTGCTCGGTATAGAGTCGATTATTTTGTTCGTTCCGCGCGGCCGGTTCCAACAGCCCTTTTCTTTCATAGAAGCGAATTGCGCCTATATTCAATCCGGTCTCCTTCGCCACATGTCCAATCGTAAACATAGTTGTCCTCGAGTAAATATATTTTTGGTTGACCTACACTAAGTGTAGCATATTAAGCTTTAAATCATGAAACGAAAAAACAATCATGAAAGAGGGATACTTTTGAAAAAGACCGCATTTGTAACAGGAGCTAATAAAGGAATCGGATTTGAAATCGCCAAACAGCTGGGCGAAAAAGGCTGGCGGGTGGTCCTCGGCGCCCGAGACGCGCAGCGGGGCCATGTAGCCGTTTCCGAGCTGTCCGCTCAAGGATTGGATGCGGAATGGATTCAAATCGACATGACTGATTTGACGAGCATTGAAACAGCTTCGCAAATAATCAAGACGAAATATCCGGCGTTAAAGCTTCTGATTAACAACGCCGGCATGCCGGGCGCTTTTTCCAGCTCCTTTACGGATACGAAAGAAGAAGATCTGCGTAACGCTTTTGAAGTAAATTTCTTCGGTACCTATCGCTTAAACCAGCGTTTGTTTTCGTTAATCAAGGATAACGAAGGCACGATCGTCAACGTATCAACCGACATGGCGTCCCTTAACCATATGCAAAACGCCGAATTCACGTTAAACGCCTTCGATTATAACTCGTCTAAAACGGCCAACAATGCCATGACCCTATCGATGGCCTATGAATTAAGAAACAGCGTTGCTCAAGTGTTCGCCGTAACGCCGGGTTTCACGACGACCGATCTGAACGGCAATGCGGAAGGCGGTAAATCGAAGGCAGAAGGCGCTGCAATCATCGTAGGATACGCGACGGACGGTAAGCGGCATAACGGCGAATTTCTGAATGAGCAAGGCGTTATCGCGTGGTAATCCGATTCGATGGGACAGCTTGCCCGTGAAAATCGCAAAAAAGCCAGCAGCCCTTCGGCTGCTGGCTTTTCATTATTCAAAACATCCTTGTAAAACCTTATTCCACCGTAACCGACTTCGCCAGGTTACGCGGTTTATCAACGTCATGGCCAAGTGCCAGCGATGCGTAGTAGGAGATCAGCTGCAGCGGCACAACCGACAGGGCTGGTGACAGAAGCGGCAACGTTTTCGGAATCGCGAACAATTCGTCAACCGATTTGCCTACCTCTACTTCGCTGCCTGCATTTGCAAGGCCCAGGACATGAGCGCCGCGCGCTTTTACTTCCTTGATGTTGCTCAGTGTTTTTTCATACAGCTCTTCTTGCGTTACAAGCGCGATTACCGGAATACCGTCCTCGATCAGAGCCAGCGTACCGTGCTTCAACTCGCCTGCCGCATAAGCTTCGGAGTGAATGTACGAAATTTCTTTCAGCTTCAGCGAGCCTTCTTGCGCGACTGCATAGTCAACGCCGCGGCCGATGAAGAACAGGCTCTTATGATGCGAGATCGACTCTGCTACTTGCTTCAGAACCGGAGCATTTTCAAGAATGCTCTCTACTTGTTCCGGAAGCTCGTTCATTGCAGCGATGAGGCCGGCAACGGTTGCTTCGTCTTTTGTGCCAAGGATAGTAGCCAAGTGCAGACCAAACAGGTAGAAGGCAATCAGCTGCGATGTATAAGCTTTTGTCGATGCTACCGCAATTTCCGGACCTGCCCAAGTAACGAGCACGTCGTCCGCTTCACGGGCAACCGAGCTGCCTACAACGTTAGTGATCGCGAGAACGCGGGCACCGTTGCGTTGTGCTTCGCGAAGCGCTGCCAGCGTATCCGCTGTTTCGCCCGATTGGCTAACTACGATTACAAGCGTATCCGGCGTAATAATTGGCGAGCGGTAACGGTATTCGGATGCTACATCCGTTTCAACCGGAATGCGTGCGAGCGATTCGATAACCGTTTTGCCAACCATGCCGGCATGATAGGCCGTGCCGCAAGCGACGATATGAACTTTACGGATCGATTTCACGTAATCCGCCGTCATCGTCAGCTCTTTCAGGTTTACGGACTTGCCATCTTCCGCAATGCGGCCCAGCATGGTGTCACGGTAAGCCTTCGGCTGCTCGTAAATTTCTTTCAGCATAAAGTGATCAAATCCGGCTTTCTCCGCTGTCACAAGATCCCAATCGACATGGTATATTTCCTTGGAAATAAATTCGCCTTCTGTCGTCATGAGTTCGACACTATCGCGTGTCAATACAGCCATTTCGCCGTCGTTCAAGATATATACATTTCGAGTATGCTCCAAAATTGCCGGAATATCCGACCCGATAAAGTTCTCGCCTTCGCCGACGCCGATAACAAGCGGGCTTGCAAAACGAACCGCAACCAGACGTTCTGGTTCGTATTCTGTCAATACGCCAAGCGCAAACGCGCCGCGCATGCGTTTTACGGCACGTTGTACCGCTTCGACAATGTTGCCGTCGTATTCGTCGGCAACCAAATGCGAGATAACCTCTGTGTCCGTCTCCGACACAAAACGATGTCCTTTCGCCATCAACTCATCTTTCAGATCCAGGTAGTTTTCGACAATGCCGTTATGCACGACCGAGAACTTCGCCGAGTTATCCGTATGAGGATGCGAATTAACGTCCGATGGCTTGCCATGAGTAGCCCAACGCGTATGACCGATGCCAACCGACCCGGCGAGCGGCTCATCACGCAGTTTATCCTCCAAGACAGCCAGACGGCCTTTGGATTTCTTGATCTCCAGTCCGTTCGTTGTGAATACCGCAATACCGGCGGAGTCATAACCGCGGTATTCCAGCTTCTTAAGTCCTTCGATCAAAATATCCTGAGAATCACGTTTACCAATATATCCTACAATACCACACATATATAAAGACCTCCGATAATCAATAGTAGTCTCCCCACTATGACTATGGCTGCCAGCCTATATGCGGCACAGGCGTTATTTTCCCTTTTGCCCGTGCCAGCCTCTCAGGCGGCACCATAGACATACGGGAGCATGTTTGTAAAACCCTCGAAATATTAAATGAACAATAAGTGCAGCCTGCCGGACGTTTGTGAGATCGGTCGCCCAATCTTTTTGCGTATCGGCTTTCGGTTGGCTTTGCTATAACCGGAAGGTCCCCGCCGAATAATTCGAACACCTTCACCTCGTCAGCTTCCTCGTGTGACCCTTCCCCATTCTTATAAATAAGATTGGAAGGCGTCATCCCCCTTGAAGCTCTGGCGCTTATAAAACGTGAATGTTAACCTCTATCCTCTCTTTCCTGCTTGAATCATACTTCCTATCATATTCACTTTCGACTTGTTTCGCAACCTGAACTTTAGGCGCAGGACGAACAACGCCCTTATTTTCCCTTAACAATATCCGCCTTCTCGTACGAATTGCCCAAGCCTTGTCATACATTTGCCCCAACTTTTCATAAAAATGAATTCCCTTACATTACCTATATATTCATTTGCCTAGCCGCGCATGAAAAAGTCTCCACGGAATCGTGGAGACTTTCGCATTTGTATGCAAAGGCTTTAAGCCAGCTAACGTTTAGCCTAATTGCTCTTTCACGACATTTACGATTCGCGCCACATACTCCTCGATCTGGTCCTTATCCGGGCCTTCCGCCATAACGCGGATTAGAGACTCCGTACCGGAAGGTCGAACAAGCACACGGCCGTTATCGCCAAGCTCCTTCTCAATCTGTTCAGCGGCGTTAACGATTGCCTCATTTCCCGCGTACAGGCTCTTATCCGCTACGCGAACGTTCACCAGCACCTGCGGATATTTGCTCATCAGCGTTTTTAGCCCGCTTAACTTCTGGCCGGATGCCACGAGTGTATCCACCAGCTGCAGAGCTGTCAGAATACCGTCGCCGGTTGTGTTGTAGTCAAGGAAGATGACATGGCCGGACTGTTCGCCGCCCAGGTTAAAGCCGCCGCGGCGCATTTCTTCCATTACGTAGCGGTCGCCGACAGCCGTTTGCGCCGTATTCAGATCAAGGCGCTGCGTCGCTTTGAAGAATCCGATGTTCGCCATAACGGTTGTAACAATCGTATCGTTATGCAGCTTGCCTGCCCGCTTCATCGCATCGCCGCAGATGCACAGGATGTAGTCGCCGTCTACTTCTTCGCCTTTATCGTCAATCGCGATCAGACGGTCGGCATCGCCGTCAAACGACAGACCTAGGTCCGCGCCATGAGCCAGAACCTGCTCGCGCAAATATTCCGGATGAGTCGAACCAACGCCCGCATTGATGTTGCGCCCGTCCGGCTCTGCACCTACGGTAATAATCTCCGCGCCAAGCTCGCGGAATACTTTTGGCGCCAGCTCGTATGCAGAGCCATGCGCGCAATCGAGAACGATTTTGATGCCGCCGAAATCGCCTTTAATCGTTGTTTTCAAGTAATCGAGATAACGGAACTTCGCCTGATCGTCGTTCGTTACCGTACCGATATCGCCGCCGATTGGACGTGGCAGTTCATCCACTTCAGCATCAATCAGACGCTCGATTTCAAGCTCCGTCTCGTCTGACAGCTTGAAGCCGTCGCCGCCAAAGAACTTAATGCCGTTATCCTGAACCGGGTTATGCGAAGCCGAGATCATAACGCCCGCATCCGCTTTTAGCTCGCGCGTAATGTACGCAACCGCAGGTGTCGATACAACGCCAAGACGAATAACGCTTGCGCCAATCGACAGAAGACCCGCAATAAGAGCAGCCTCCAGCATCGGACCCGAGATCCGCGTATCCAGGCCGATAACGACTTTAGGCTTATCCGCCTGTCCTGTTAATACATAACCGCCGCAGCGGCCGATTTTATAAGCAAGCTCCGGAGTCAGCTCCTGATTGGCTACTCCGCGCACTCCGTCCGTACCAAAATATTTCCCCATCGTTTCTCATGCCCCTTTTGTCGTTAAATCTGCTGCTGCAAATGGCCTATTCCATATCCTACTCCATCTGAGGCTGCTTATGAACTACTATTAATTACCGCTTTTCCCGCTTCCATGCTCTCATTCATTATTGGCCGGTATCCGGGTCGGCCTCGGTATCTGTACTCGAGGAAGGATCCGGACTGGAGCCTGTATTCGTGCCCGAGCCATTCCCGGAGCCATTTCCGGTGCCGTTGCCGGAACCATTTCCTGCTCCCGTATTCGTATCCTGCGGCGGCGAAGGCGTATCCTCCGGCTGTCCGCCGGCCGGGACATCCCCGTTGCCATTATTGCTGCCCCCGTCCGTGTTGTTCCCGCTAGGGGCGTTTTTGTCCGCAATATCAAGCGTAAGTGTAAATTTCTGCGATTCATCGGCCAGGTCTATAAACCGCGGCAGCTTCACAAGAAGCGGAAACGTGGCTTGACCAATCTTGGCATCGCTTAGATCCGCTATAAGCCGCACATCATTAGCTTGAATAGCCGCAAGCATATTGGGCGCGCCGCGAACCGTTATCGAAATATGGCCGTTTGCGGGATCCTTAAAGGCAGCCTTCAGCCCATCGGGCAAATCATTCAAGATTACGCTCCGGTCCAGCGTCAGCGTCTGGGAAGGCACAACCGCAACCTCCACGTTAATCTCTGACGGCTCGACCATCTTCACGTCGCCAACCGCCGTTACCTTCGCTTTGACCGTACCGGATTCCTTGATCTTTGACAAATCAACCGTCACGCCGCCGGTATAGGTATCCATGGAATCCAGCAGCTTCTGATCCCCGTATACGGCGACTTTATCGATATCCGCCTTTACCGAGCTGACGCTTAGTCCATCCGGCAGACTGCCCGTGTAGCTGATCTGCAGCGGCATCGTCTTGAGCGGTGGAGTTACCGGCACTTCAACCTCTACCGTTGAAGGGCGTATTATGGCATGTTCCATCGCTTCGCCTTCCGTATCGTAGACAACAACCTGTGCTTTTTTATTCACAACGTTCTTCTCCGAGCCTTCGATATCAACGGTTGTACGCACAGCCCCGACAAGAGCCATCTCGTCCTTCGGCAGAGTAACGTTTACGATCGTTCCCGATTTCACCGTTGGCGTACCGGCAATATAACCGTTCGCAGGCGTCCCTTCCGTTGCGACCCCAAGCTCGAACGTCTTCGTCTCGATTTCTACAATATCCACTGTAGCGGAACGCGGCGACATTTCAATCAGACTAATGCCCTTGGGTAAATCATAGGTCAGCGGCACCACATGCTCGCCTGGCGTCACGTGACTTAAATCCAGATGCACCGCGTAATCCTCGTCTTTCATCGTCAACAGATTAGCTTTGCGTCCTTCTACGACCAGCCGGACAACGGTAGGTTCTACATTTACGAGTGCATATTTCGTTTCATCCAGTCCGGTCGGAATAACCGAGGCGGCCTCGATGACTTTTGTATCCATCGTGGAAGTCACCGTGGCCGGAGTCGATTCCGGGTCAAAATGGACCATTCCCCATAGAACCAGCGCAATCGCCACAGAAAGTATCTTAAGTATCGTCGGATGACTTAACCACTTATCCATCGCGGCCTCCTTTCCGCTTCCAGAACGAGGAGAAAGAGAACGAGGATACGGTTGCCCGCTCCTTGCCGCTCGTCTGTTTCGGCGTCAGCTCTTCAAACAGCTTGGAAATAAGCGATTCTTCCTTAATATCGCGGACAATCATTCCGTTAATCGCAAGGGAGACTTGTCCCGTCTCTTCCGACACGATAACCGCGATGGCGTCACTCACCTCGCTTACCCCGATAGCTGCCCGATGGCGCGTCCCCAGCTCTTTGCTGATAAACGGATTTTCCGAGAGCGGCAAATAGCAGCCCGCGGCCATAATCTGATTGCCCCGGATAATAACCGCCCCGTCGTGCAGTGGCGTATTTGGCGTAAAAATATTTATGAGCAGCTCTGACGTTATCCGCGATTCCATCTGGATCCCGGATTCAATCAGCTCGCTGACTCCCGTGTTTCGTTCAAAAACAATTAATGCCCCGATGGTCCGCTGAGCCATATGCTGAACAGCCTTCATAACGCTCTCGACCTGTTCGGCTATAATATCCCGCTCCAACGTAGACGTACGGGCGAACAGCTTCCCGCGTCCCAATTGCTCAAGCGCGCGCCGAAGCTCCGGCTGGAAAATAATAAATACCGCCAGGACGCCAAAAGTAAACATCTGGTTCATCAGCCATTTCAGCGTATAGAGATTAAACCAGGTACTTATCGCCCAGGTACCAACCAGGACTAGAATCCCTTTCAAAAGCTGGACTGCTCTTGTGCCTCTCACCAGCAAAATCAATTTATAGATAATATAACTGACGATGCCGATATCAATAATGTCCTTTATCCAGCCATTCCAAGTCAAATCATTGAAGTAATTCATAGATCAACCCCCAAACTGCCGACGACAACTCATCATTTAAGTAAGTCTAAGATTTCTCTATCTTCCGCCTATATTTCACCCGCGAAACGTATTGCGCTCCATCATACGTTTTTTTGGACTCAACTTTATTCTTTTCTAGAATTGCACTTCGAAACCCTTTTTTTCATAAAAAAAATAACTGCCTCTCTGCAAGAGAGGCAGTTCGTCCTAAGAAGCCAATCCGCTGAACGTTTCCGTCACTTTGTACCAGAACCAGTCTAGCGCCTGATCAATGGTCCGGCTTTGTCCTGCAATGTACCCAGTTGATGCCAGATTGAGGCTGCCGTCGATGACCGTTACATTGCCTTCCACTTCGCCTTTCACATCAGCCGTTCCATTCTCGACAACCAGATTCCCCTTCACATGGGCACCTTCCGGTACCGTAACCGTGTTTCCGTTAATAACAACCTGCTGCAGATCTTCTCCGGATACAATCAGCTTAGAATCCTGTTCCCATATCGAAGTGAAGCTGCCAAGCATGACAAGCACGAACAACGCGGCAGCCGTAAGACCCGGATACTTATAGATGAACCGGAGCACGCCGCGACGCTCTTTTGTTTTTGCCGGTTTTGGCAGCTGCGCCATAATACGGTCAGTCAGAGCTGATTTATCATAATCGGGAATGGAAACGGTATGCTCAAGTGTACCCAGCATCATCGCTTCCGTTTTCTCCAGCTGTTCAAAGCGGGCCAGGCAAGCGGGACATGAGTGCAAATGATTTTTTAGTTCTTGCGCATCTTCACGCGGAAGATCGCCGTCCAAATAATCATGCATCCATACAACCGCGACGTTGCAATTCATAGCAGCCAGTCCTTTCTTTCGTTTGCTCGCGCATAAGCTCTTCACATTTATAGAGTACGTACAGCTCGCATCAGATGTTTCACTTTTTTAACCTATAAAATTGTATAACTATTTCCTAATCGGGTTTATATCTCACCCTATAGCTTGTGCTCCAGTTTTTTCCGCAAAAACTCCCTGCCGCGGTGGACACGCGTCTTGATTGTCGTAACCGGCATATCCAGCACATCGCCAATCTCCTGCAGAGACATCTCCTGAATATAGCGAAGCATCATAATCGTCTTGTACTTCGGAGGAAGCGATTCGATCGATTCATGAATAATGCGCTGAGTCTCCGACAGCAGAAGCTCGGATTCCGGCGTACGGTCATCGCTTGGGATCATGGAATAGCCATCCAGACCTTCATGATCCGTGGATTCCGCATCCAGTGAATAAGAGGGCTTTCGTTTCCTCAGCCGGTCGATACAAAGATTCGTCGCAATTCGGTAAATCCACGTTGAGAATTTGAGCGACTCGTCGTATCGTTCCAGATTTTTATAGACGCGCAGGAACGTTTCCTGAACGACGTCTTCCGCCTCCTGGCGGTTATATAACATTCGGTAGGCCATATGGAACAGCTTGTCCTGATACAGCCCTACAAGCTCAGCAAATGCCCGCTGGTCGCCTTTCAACGCTAATCTGGCGAGACGGGCTTCCAATACATTCACTATTCATCCTCCTACAAAGAATTAACACACGCTTTTTGTGTGTTAATTCTTACTTCGTAAGCATGGTTCAATCACACGGGTGTGTTAATTCTTACTTCGTAAGCATGGTCACGCGGCTTGCCGCCTTAGGCGCGCACCGTATTCGGCCACCACAATACCGCCCAGAATAAGCAATATGCCCGCTGTACCGATTAACGTTATCGGTTCCCCTAGAATCAGCCATGCACTTACTACGGCAACAGGCAGCTCCGTTGCTCCAAGCATGGAAGCCAGCCCGCTTCCTACCCGGGGGATACCCGCATTAAAGAAGACGGTCGGCATGACCTGCCCGAGCAGACCAAGCGCGAGTCCCCAGCCCAAAAGTCCCCATTGCTGGTCAACGCCACCCTCGAATGCCTTAGAGCCGTACAAAACCAGAATAACAATAAATCCGCATGACATCATAAGAGCTGATTTAAAGACGGGATCGTAACCGGGAGCAACCCCGCCCGCCAGAAACAGAAACAAACTGTATGAGAGCGCCGAACCCAGTCCGCATCCAACACCAACCCAATCCATATCCGTAAGTTTATTCTGAAGCAGCCCGGCAGCCAGCACCGTTCCTGCCATAGCCATAACAATGGCTGCCCACTGCCATATTGTTGGCCATTTCCGGTTCCGCAAACTTTCTAGCAAAATCGTAATCCACATGAACTGAAAAAGCAAGACAATTGAGAAGGAAGCATCCAGTCTCTCCAGGGTTTGATTATATAATATGGTTGTCATACTCAGACCAAAAATACCGGTAAACGCTAAGGCCGCCCAATGCTTCAAGCTGAATGCCAGCTTGCTCCATGAGCTTGGCCGAAGGAGGAGAAGAATCCACAGAAGCGCTGCGCCTATTCCGACCTGATGCACCGTTATTTGCTGAAAGGTATAGTCATGTTCGTATGCAAGCTTTAACACCGGCGACATGATTCCGTAGCATGCCGCAGCGGTAATGACCATGACAACGCCCGCCCAATAGCCGGATGAAGTTTTCATCGAACACAATCCTCCATTCACATCTGATCTATTATATCGGTTCTTCCTCTTCAAAAGCAAAACAAAACGAAGAGGCGCGCAAGCGGCCTCTTCGTTTCCTAAACTTTATGAATGGATAATAGCATTACGCACTTTTGCCAAGCAATTGTTTCAGGGTTTCTTGAATCGTGCTGGTTGGAATAGCAAATCCGATGCCTTGCGCCTCTGCATTCACGGCTGTATTAATACCGATAACCTCACCTTTTGCATTCAACAGCGGTCCTCCGGAGTTGCCCGGGTTAATCGAAGCATCCGTTTGCAGCAGATGCTCGTATTGATGCTCGGTGCCATCGTCTTCACTGATTGTAATCGGACGTTCCTTCGCGCTGAGCACTCCAACGGTCATCGTGTGGTCGAATCCATACGGATTGCCGATTGCGATAACCCAATCCCCGATAGCGGTTTGATCGGAATCGCCAATGGCCAGCGTCGGGAATGCCTTAGAGCCTGTAATTTTCAATACGGCCAAATCCTGATCCGCATTCTCGCCTACAACCTCTGCGACAAACGGCTCATCATAACCTTCTACTTGCACCTTCACTTGTGCGGCTCCCTCAACAACATGGTCATTGGTCAGGATATAACCGGAGGATTCGAAAAAGAATCCCGTACCCGTTCCTGCCAGCTGCAAATTCGAGCTATCCGTGGAATCGGATTGGCCGCTTCCGCTTTGGGACTGCGGTGTTTGGCTAAATCCTTGCCAACCTCCGCCTCTGCCTCCGAAGCCTCTGCCGGTGCTTTGAACCGGTTCCGTGTAATTCTCGATTTTTACTACGGCAGGAGATGCTGCTTTATATACATCAGCGATAGAAGCGTCAACGCTTACCGATGCCGTTGTTACGCCTGCCGACTGCTGTGCCGTATTGCTCGCCAGAGTGGTTGCCGCCGTAGGCTGCTGATTACCGGTGAACAGGTTTGTTTTATCCGATGCGTACATGAACCCGCTTATTACTACCGCTCCAACAAGGAAAGCTGCAACCATCGATTTGGCCTGCGATTTTTTCCCTTTCTTCCTACCGCCGCTTCCGTATCCTCCATCGGAACCGTCCGTCCCCATCAGCTGCAATTGATTCTCGTATGCTTCACGAAGATTTGTTGCCGACCGGCTAGGTCCATAAGTATAGGTGTATGGCTTATGTTCAGCTGTAGGTTCCGTGTTATTTGTATCGTTTCCGTTAACTTGGTTATTTTCGAATTCGTTATGGTTCATCGTAATCGCTCCTTTGTCATTACAATCGCTATTTTCGTTTGCAATTGATGTCGCTTGCTTGATTACTATCATGAGGGTTGTACCTTAAATCAAACTGAAGCGGATTTTAAAGGAGGATAAATAATAGGCGAAAACAAGGTGAAACGGCAATCGCCGTCCTTGGCGGTGCGAGTTCAATCCGGAGAATTCTAAGTCATGCTTATAAGAAAATAACTTATAAATTCTTAGAAATAAAAAACCGGGCAATCCGGCTTGTAGTAAGCCGAATGCCCGGTTATAAAGTCTGCTGTTAGCCCGTGTTTCTCAGACCAGCGGCAATTCCGTTAATAGTAAGAAGTACTTCGCGGAGCAGCTCAGGATCATCTTCTTCCTTCGCACGCAGTTCTCTCAGCTCTGTCAGAAGCTGAACTTGCATGTAGCTGAGCGGATCCACGTAAGGATTGCGGAGACGAATCGATTCCTGAATAACAGGTACGTTGTCCAGAATCTCGTCTTGCCCGGTGATGCTCAAGATCATATCCGAAGTCAGTGTATATTCGTTCTCGATCTGCGTGAAGATACGGTCACGAATCGTGCTGTCGGCGATCATATCCGCATACTCCTTCGCAATCGTCAAATCTGCTTTAGCAAGTGCCATTTGCAGATTGTCGATAAGCGAACGGAAGAACGGGAATTTCTCGTACATCGTCTTTAATGTTTCAAGACGTTGTGCATCATCGCCGGTATATTGCTTCAAGGCAGTACCTGCCGCATACCATGCCGGCAGCAGATAACGGCTCTGCGTCCATGCAAATACCCAAGGAATTGCACGGAGGTCTTCAAAGCGGTCACTGTTTTTCCGTTTCGATGGACGGGAACCGATATTCAGCTCGCCAACCTCGGGAAGCGGAGTCGACTCTTTGAAGTAAGTCAGGAAGTCCGGATCGCGGAAGATCAGATCCTGATATTTGTTCAGTGCTGTTTCCGAGATCGAACGGGAAATCTCTTCCCACTCTTTCAGCACGGCATCATCTTGTGCCTGCGGGTATTTCGCAAGACGGGCAGCCGTAACGAGCGCCCATGTTGCCTGCTCCAAGCTGCGGTAAGCAATGCCCTGCATCGAATAACGCGAGGACAATACTTCACCTTGCTCGGTAATTTTAATACCGCCGCCAACCGTATGAGGCGGTTGAGCCAGGATACTGCGGTTAAGCGGCATACCGCCACGGCCAAGCGCACCGCCGCGGCCATGGAAGAACTTCAGCTTAACGCCGTGTTCGCCGGCAGTTGCCGTAATATCATTAAGCGCTACGCGCAGCTCCCAGTTCGCGGTTACCGCGCCACCGTCTTTATTGCTATCGGAGTAACCCAGCATGATTTCATGCAGGTCGCCTCTTGCCGCTACGGCTTGACGATAGATTGGAAGCTCGAAGAGCAGCTTCATGATGCCGGGTGCTGCGTGGAGGTCGTCAATCGTCTCGAAAAGCGGCACGGATTGCAGAGTGCAACGAACGCTGCCGTCTGCTTCCTTACGGAACAGGCCAACCTCTTTCGCGAATACCATAACCTCCAGCATGTCGCTGGCGCCTTGTGTCATACTTATCAGATAAGTCGAAATACATTCCGGACCAAACTCTTGCTGTGCTCTGTAGACCGTGTGATACACGTCCAGGCACTCGCGGGTCGATGCCGAGTAATCGAGATGGGAAGAAGTAAGCGGACGAGGGTCCTCCAGCAAATTGCTGAGCAATTCAATCTTTTCTTCTTCCGACAAGGAGCCGTAGTTCGAAACGATATTCATCTTCGCCAAAATTTCAGCCATCGCATTCTCATGCTCTTGGCTGTGTTGACGGATATCAAGCGTAAGCATATGGAAGCCAAACAGCTCCACTTGGCGTACAAGCTTGCCAATGTGCGTATCCGCTACATAATCGGCAAAATGTCCGCGCAAGCTGCGGTCGATAATGTAAAGATCCTCAAGCAGCTCGCCTGCGCTGTTATAACGCATTGCAGAGCCTTTAAGCGACTCGTCGCGCGTATTAGCCAGCTTCTCCAGCATAAAGCCCAGCTTAATGCGGTAAGGTTCCTTCGCATTACGCCACAGGTCGATGCATTTGAGCTCAACATGCTCGCGGTCTTTCTTAATCGAGTTAATCAGCTCTTCGGATACCTCAACAAGGTTCGTGCTGAAGCTCAGAATGCTGACAAGTTCATGCAGTTTCTCTTCGTATTTCTTAATAGCCAGCTGGCGGTTAAGCGTCAGCGTCTCCCATGTTACCTTAGCGGTTACGGACGGGTTGCCGTCGCGGTCTCCGCCGATCCATGAGCCAAAGCGCAGGTAGCTTGGTACATGCCAGGACTCGCCCGGATAATATTTTGTAAGATTGCGTTCCAGTTCTTCGTATACGTTAGGAAGCACCTCAAACAGGGTTTCGTCGAAGTAATACAACCCGTTGCGCACTTCGTCGATAACAGTTGGCTTACGGTCGCGCAGTTCATCGGTCTGCCACAGAATAAGAACTTCGTTCAGCAGCTTGTCCCGAAGGATTTCGCGTTCGCGGTATGTCAGAGTCGGATTATCAAGCTCCATTACGTCTTCGGCAATCCGCTTATGAATATCAAGCACGGCACGACGCGTCGCTTCCGTCGGATGCGCAGTCATCACGAGCTCGAGTGAAATGTTGCTCAAGATCTCTTGAACACCTTCAATATCGATGTTGCGCTCTTTCAGATCGGAAATCGCGCTCTCAATGGAACCTCGTTGTACACTTTCCCCTGCGGAACGCTCGTAGTCGCGTTTACGGCGAATACGGTGGTTCTGCTCTGCAATGTTGACCAATTGGAAATAGATCGCGAATGCACGGATCACCTGATGGCGAATTTCGGGACTTAATGATGCAATTGTCGTCTTAAACTGTTCAAAAAGCTCAGGTACAAATTCAGCGCGTAACGCTTTACTTGTTTCACGAATTTGCTCGACGATATCCAGCAGTTCGCGGCCGCCTTGATGGACGAGCACTTCCCCAAGTATGTTGCCTAGGAAACGGACGTCTCTGCGCAGCAAATTGTTAGCCTGCGGCCGATGTTGTGCCGATAAAGTCGATGTTACTTGGTCCGACATACTGATCCTCCTGTACTTTAACGCATTTTCAACTTCTAATCATCATACTACAAAACGGCGCTCGGTTGAAGCCCGAAGCGCCCACTTTCTTTTCAGAAAGCGCGAAAGGCAGCCCCCGCGGGGGCTGCCAATATAAGGGGATAAAATATAAAAACTCCTTCCGGAGAAGGAGATTGTTTGAAAATCTGGAGCGGGTGATGGGAATCGAACCCACGCTATTAGCTTGGAAGGCTAAAGTTCTACCATTGAACTACACCCGCGTATTAAATGGTCGGGATGACACGATTTGAACATGCGACCCCCTGGTCCCAAACCAGGTGCTCTACCAAGCTGAGCTACATCCCGACAAATATAAGTAAGTATTAGTAAAGATTGGCGCGGCCTAAGAGATTCGAACTCCTGACCTTTTGATTCGTAGTCAAACGCTCTATCCAGCTGAGCTAAGGCCGCACATTATGGAGCGGAAGACGGGAATCGAACCCGCGACCCTCGCCTTGGCAAGGCGATGCTCTACCGCTGAGCCACTTCCGCATGCTACTTTCGTTGTCGTTCGCGTTTCGTTATCATCGCGGCGACAAGTAATAATATATCACCTTCAAAAACAAAATGCAACTGTTTTTTAAAAGTTTTTTTAAGAAAAGTTTTGAAAAGAAAAAGCCGCGCTTTTCGGCACGGCTTTTCGTTATAATTATGCTCCTGCAGCTGTCAAAATCCGTTCAGGTTTCGTATCGGCCATTGCTTTGTCAGCAGCCGATTCGCCAGCCAATGCGTAAGGCAGGCAAAGCGGTACGCCTGTACGCGGATCAGGAACGATATCTGCTTCGATATTAAATACTTCACGCAAAATATCCGGTGTCATAACTTCAGCCGGCGTTCCCTCGCCTACGACAGTGCCCTTCTTGATAGCAACCATGTGATGCGCGTAACGCGAGGCATGGTTCAAATCATGGACAACCATAACAACCGTGCGGTTGTTCATTTCGTTAAGCTTCTGCAGCAAATGGAGAACCTCCAGCTGATGGGCCATATCAAGGAAGGTCGTTGGTTCGTCAAGGAATAAAATGTCCGTCTCTTGCGCAAGCGCCATTGCGATCCATGCGCGCTGGCGCTGACCGCCAGACAGTTGATCAACCGGGCGATCGGTGAATTCTGCCATGCCTGTCGCATCAATGGCCCATTGGATAATACCGCGGTCTTCCTTTGTCAAAGACCCAAAGCCCTTCTGATAAGGAAAGCGGCCATACGATACGAGCTCAGCAACAGTGAGGCCGTCCGGAGCTGTCGGATTCTGCGGCAAAATCGCAAGCTGCTTCGCCACTTCTTTAGTAGACTGCTTGTGAATCGATCTTCCGTCCAAGAGAACGCTGCCTCCAGATGGATGCATTAACCGTGCCATCGTCTTCAGGATGGTTGATTTACCCGATCCGTTAGAACCGACAAGGGCTGTAATTTTACCTTGAGGGATAGCAATATTTAAATTTTGAACGATGAGTCGATCATCATAAGCAATGTCCAGATTCGAAGTCGCAAGACGAATCATTTGACCTGCACGCTCCTTCCGATGCCATAAGGCAGATCGTTGTTATTTAATGTGCGCCTGCAGCGCATCCGTGATAACAATTATCAATTAACTAGGTATAATGATAATCGTTCTCAGGTGCGTTGTCAATGACAGAAATGTGATGCTTGACCAAATGACATTTGGATTAACCGATCTAATGTTTAAGGAACTTAACCTTACTCGAGCTTGAATCCTTGCTTTTCTAAATAAGAGCGCATATGAATGCGTATCGGTCCCGCCTTGCCGGCCATCGCCTGTGACCATGTTGTACTGGCCTTCCCGTTCGATCTTGCCGTCATATAAGTACTTAACGTCTCATCGTAAGTATCAATAGCAGAGTCTATGGCGCCCTGCTTGTAAGTATTCTCGAAATAGACCGCCTGGCGCGGGAGACGCGGCCGGTCAAGCGGGGATTGATCCGGCACGCCAATGCACATCCCAAACACCGGGTACACATGCTGCGGGAGCTGCAGAAGCCCAGACACCTTCTCCGGCTGATTTCGGATCCCTCCGATGTATACAATACCAAGCCCAAGAGATTCGGCTGCGACAGCTGCATTCTGTGCCGCTAATGCCGCATCCACCGTGCCGATAATAAAGTTCTCCGTTGTGCTTGGCATCACATCTTCATAATGCCGTTTAGCTGCTTGCTCCCAGCGGTACAGATCCGCGCACCAGACAAGGAATACAGGGCTTTCCTCTATATAAGCCTGGTTACCTGCAAGCTTAGCCAGTTCGCTGCGCAGCTCCTTGTCTGTAATCCCAATAACGGAATAGGCTTGCATATTGCTTGAAGTAGATGCTTGCTGCGCTGCAGTTAATATGGCGTCAAGCTGCTGTTCCGTGACCGGATCCTTAGTAAATTTGCGAATAGATCGGTGTTGCTTCAATAATGCTATCATTTCATTCATTACCGATATCTCCTTTGCCTTTAAAATCATATGGCTACAATGTAGCACAAAAAAACCTTCAGGACATCTCCTGAAGGTTTGGATGGTAAGTATGGTGCGCGTAGAGGGACTTGAACCCCCACGGTCGCCCGCCAGATCCTAAGTCTGGTGCGTCTGCCAATTCCGCCATACGCGCATGGGTGAAACTTATTAAGAAAAGTGAGCCATGAAGGACTCGAACCTTCGACACCCTGATTAAAAGTCAGGTGCTCTACCAACTGAGCTAATGGCTCGCATTAAAATGGCTGGGGATCAAGGATTCGAACCTTGGAGTGACGGAGTCAAAGTCCGTTGCCTTACCGCTTGGCTAATCCCCAATGTTGTAATGGTGGAGGCTGAGGGGATCGAACCCCCGACCCTCTGCTTGTAAGGCAGATGCTCTCCCAGCTGAGCTAAGCCTCCACAGGCACAAAAGTCCACCGTGTAATTGTATATGGTGACCCGTAGGGGATTCGAACCCCTGTTACCTCCGTGAAAGGGAGGTGTCTTAACCCCTTGACCAACGGGCCTTGAAAAAGTTCGTCTGGAGCTCTCAACCGGGATCGAACCGGTGACCTCATCCTTACCATGGATGCACTCTACCTACTGAGCTATGAGAGCAAATGGCTCCCCGAACAGGACTCGAACCTGTGACAACTCGATTAACAGTCGAGTGCTCTACCAACTGAGCTATCAGGGAATACATTCAAAGCTTGTGCCTTGAAAACTGGATGCGAAAGTTAGAATTCCTTAAGACTCTTGCGGGGTCCCCGAAAAGTAATCGGAATAAGCTGCAACGCTTAACTTCACTTTTTGGGGGTTGTTTTAGGATAAGCCCTCGACCGATTAGTATTCGTCAGCTCCACACATTGCTGTGCTTCCACCCCGAACCTATCAACCTCGTCGTCTTCAAGGGGTCTTACTAGTTGGGAAATCTCATCTTGAGGGGGGCTTCACGCTTAGATGCTTTCAGCGCTTATCCCGTCCGTACTTGGCTACCCAGCGGTGCTCCTGGCGGAACAACTGGTACACCAGCGGTACGTCCATCCCGGTCCTCTCGTACTAAGGACAGCTCCTCTCAAATTTCCTGCGCCCGCGACAGATAGGGACCGAACTGTCTCACGACGTTCTGAACCCAGCTCGCGTACCGCTTTAATGGGCGAACAGCCCAACCCTTGGGACCTACTTCAGCCCCAGGATGCGATGAGCCGACATCGAGGTGCCAAACCTCCCCGTCGATGTGGACTCTTGGGGGAGATAAGCCTGTTATCCCCAGGGTAGCTTTTATCCGTTGAGCGATGGCCCTTCCATTCGGTACCACCGGATCACTAAGCCCGACTTTCGTCCCTGCTCGACTTGTTGGTCTCGCAGTCAAGCTCCCTTATGCCTTTGCACTCTCCGAATGATTTCCAACCATTCTGAGGGAACCTTTGGGCGCCTCCGTTACATTTTAGGAGGCGACCGCCCCAGTCAAACTGCCCACCTGACACGGTCCCCGAACCAGTTTCATGGTTCCAGGTTAGAACTCCGATACGATCAGGGTGGTATCCCAACGTCGCCTCCACACAAGCTGGCGCTCATGCTTCTCAGGCTCCCACCTATCCTGTACAGATCGTACCAAAGTCCAATATCAAGCTGCAGTAAAGCTCCATGGGGTCTTTCCGTCTTGTCGCGGGTAACCTGCATCTTCACAGGTATTAAAATTTCACCGGATCTCTCGTTGAGACAGCGCCCAAGTCGTTACGCCATTCGTGCGGGTCAGAATTTACCTGACAAGGAATTTCGCTACCTTAGGACCGTTATAGTTACGGCCGCCGTTTACTGGGGCTTCGGTTCACAGCTTCGGATTGCTCCTAACCGCTCCCCTTAACCTTCCAGCACCGGGCAGGCGTCAGCCCGTATACTTCGCCTTACGGCTTCGCACAGACCTGTGTTTTTGCTAAACAGTCGCTTGGGCCTTTTCACTGCGGCCCCCTCGGGCTATTCACCCTACCGAGGCACCCCTTCTCCCGAAGTTACGGGGTCATTTTGCCGAGTTCCTTAACGAGAGTTCTTCCGCGCGCCTTAGCATGCTCTGCTCGCCTACCTGTGTCGGTTTGCGGTACGGGCACCTAGATCTAACTAGAGGCTTTTCTCGACAGCCGGAGTACATGACCTTCGCTACTGCATTTTTCGCTCCCCATCACAGCCTAGCTTACGCGAGTTGCGGATTTGCCTACAACTCTGCCTCACTGCTTGGACGGACTATTCCATCAGTCCGCGTCACTGCCCTTCTGTGTCACCCCATTGCTCAAACAATCTTCGGTGGTACAGGAATTTCAACCTGTTGTCCTTCCACTACGCCTTTCGGCCTCGCGTTAGGTCCCGACTTACCCTGAGTGGACGAGCCTTCCTCAGGAACCCTTAGGCTTTCGGCGGACAAGATTCTCACTTGTCTTTTCGTTACTCATACCGGCATTCTCACTTGTATGCTGTCCACCAGTCCTTACGGTCTGACTTCAACCTACATACAACGCTCCCCTACCCAAGCACCAAACGGTGCATGCCATAGCTTCGGTGGTGTGTTTAGCCCCGTTACATTTTCGGCGCAGAGTCACTCGACCAGTGAGCTATTACGCACTCTTTAAATGGTGGCTGCTTCTAAGCCAACATCCTGGTTGTCTTTGCAACTCCACATCCTTTCCCACTTAACACACACTTGGGGACCTTAGCTGATGATCTGGGCTGTTTCCCTCTTGACAATGGATCTTAGCACTCACTGTCTGACTCCCGGTAAACATGTCTATGGCATTCGGAGTTTGACTGGACTTGGTAACCCTTGGCGGGCCCCGCACCCAATCAGTGCTCTACCTCCACGACACTCTTAACCGAGGCTAGCCCTAAAGCTATTTCGGGGAGAACCAGCTATCTCCGAGTTCGATTGGAATTTCTCCGCTACCCCCACCTCATCCCCGAATTTTTCAACATTCGTGGGTTCGGGCCTCCAGTGCGTGTTACCGCACCTTCACCCTGGACAGGGGTAGATCACACGGTTTCGGGTCTACGACCACGTACTTATTCGCCCTATTCAGACTCGCTTTCGCTGCGGCTCCGTCTTCCCGACTTAACCTTGCACGTGAACGTAACTCGCCGGTTCATTCTACAAAAGGCACGCCATCACCCTTTTAACGGGCTCTGACTTTTTGTAAGCGCACGGTTTCAGGTTCTTTTTCACTCCGCTTCCGCGGTGCTTTTCACCTTTCCCTCACGGTACTGCTTCACTATCGGTCACTAGGGAGTATTTAGCCTTGGCAGATGGTCCTGCCGGATTCCGACGGGGTTTCTCGTGTCCCGCCGTACTCAGGATCCGTCTCGGAGGCTGCAGACTTTCAATTACAGGGCTTTTACCTTCTTTGGCGGG